>CAZGAN010000024.1:0-17614 GCA_964523655.1 uncultured Bacteroides sp. | reverse complement strand
TTGGCACGGAGAATAGTTGTATCAGGTTGTATAAAAGCCCCACATCATCAGCCCGATAAATAATTAAAAATATTGCTTATAATCAGCGATATTTTGGCAAAATTTATTATCTTTGTGGCAAAAATTAAACAACCTTTTAAATCCATACCTATAACCATGGACAATCGTCTTATAGAATGCGTGCCAAACTTTAGCGAAGGCCGCAACATGCAGATAATAAAAGAAATAACCGATGCCATAGAAAGCGTGAAAGGCATTCGCTTGCTGGATGTCGATGCCGGTGAGGCAACAAACCGCACAGTAGTAACTTTTGTGGGCACCCCTGACGACGTATGTGAAGCTGCTTATCGCGGCGTGAAACGTGCGGCTGAGCTTATTGATATGAGTCAGCACCACGGGGCACATCCACGCATGGGTGCAACCGATGTGTTGCCGTTGATACCGGTGGCAAATATCACTCTTGAGGAGTGCGCTGCTTTGGCTCGTAAGCTTGCCGAGCGCATAGCCACAGAGCTGAGTGTGCCTACTTATTGCTACGAAGCTGCAGCGTTCACCCCCGAACGTCGTAATTTGGCTGTGTGCCGTGAGGGCGAATATGAGGCACTGCCTGAAAAGATGAACCATGCAGGCAAAGCTCCCGACTTTGGCGACCGGGAATATGATGCCGGAGTGGCTCGCACAGGTGCCACAGTGGTTGGCGCTCGCGACTTTCTGATTGCTGTAAATTTCAACCTCAACACCACATCAACACGTCGTGCCAACGCTATCGCTTTTGATGTACGCGAAAAAGGACGTCCGCAACGCGAAGGCGGTAAACCCAACGGCAAACCCGTGAAAGACAGTAATGGCAATGTTATAATGCTGCCCGGCACTCTTAAAGGCACAAAAGCAATTGGTTGGTTTATTGATGAATACGGCATTGCGCAAGTGTCGATGAATATCACTGATATCAACAAAACACCGCTCCACGTTGCATTCGACGAAGTGACACGTGCAGCTGCAGCTCGCGGCATACGCGTCACCGGAACTGAAATTGTTGGTTTGGTGCCGAAACGCGCTATTGTTGATGCCGGCAAATATTTCTTGAGCAAACAACAACGCTCTCTCGGCATCAGCGAAGATGAAATCATACGTATTGCTATTAAATCTATGGGCCTTGATGAGCTTGCTCCGTTTAAGCCCGAAGAAAAAATCATTGAATATCTTGTAGCACCGAAGTCTGGTAAGCGCCTTGTTGACATGACTTGCGAAGGCTTTGCCGCAGAAACAGCGTCAGAATCACCTGCTCCCGGCGGTGGTTCAATCTCTGCTTATATGGGCGTACTTGCTGCTGCACTGGGAACAATGGTTGCTAATTTGTCAGCTCATAAGCCCGGTTGGGATGACCGTTGGAAAGAATTCTCTGATTGCGCCGAAAAAGGTCAGGCTTTAGTGACTCGATTGCTCGATTTGGTAGACGAAGACACTGCTGCATTTAATCGCATCATGGCGGCAATACAAATGCCAAAAGGTAGCGACGAAGAAAAAGCCGCTCGTGCTGAGGCAATGGAAGCTGCAACGCTTTATGCCACACAGGTGCCATTAAAAACTATGATGGCTGCTACCGAGGCATTTGACGTGGTTGAAGCTATGGCTAGAGAAGGAAATCCGGCGTCAGTGAGCGATGCCGGAGTTGGTGCTCTTGCTGCACGCGCTGCTGTGCTTGGTGCCGAACTCAATGTGCGCATCAATGCTGCCGGGCTGAAAAATCGTGATGCTGCCGATGCTCTGGTCAGTGAGGCTGCAATACTCGCTTCTGCCGCTAATCACCGTGAAAGAGAAATACTTGACATTGTCAACGGAAAAATAAAATAATACTATGACATTAGAAGAATTTCAAGCCGACCTTCGCGGCGGCATACCTGCAACTCTGCCTGAGCTACAGGCTTATGACACAACCGTTAACCACGCCCCCAAGCGTAAACATATACTCACTCCCGAGCAAGAGCACCTGGCACTTCGCAATGCTTTGCGCTATTTTTCGCCTGAATTGCATGCCGCATTAGCTCCGGAGTTTGCCGACGAGTTGCATCGCTACGGCCGCATATACATGTATCGCTATCGCCCGACTTATTCAATGTATGCTCGTCCGATAGACGCATATCCGGCTCGCTCTCGTCAAGCTGCGGCAATAATGATGATGATACAAAACAACCTAGACCCGCGTGTGGCACAGCATCCGCATGAGCTTATCACGTACGGCGGTAATGGCGCAGTTTTTCAAAACTGGGCACAGTATCGCTTGGTGATGAAATATCTGTCGGAAATGACCGACGAGCAAACACTTGTGATGTATTCAGGACATCCTCTCGGCTTGTTCCCCTCGCACAAAGATGCTCCGCGAGTTGTTGTGACAAACGGTATGGTTATTCCCAACTATTCGAAGCCTGACGACTGGGAGCGAATGAATGCTCTTGGCGTGTCGCAATACGGCCAAATGACTGCCGGGTCATACATGTACATTGGGCCGCAAGGCATTGTGCACGGCACAACAATCACAGTGCTCAATGCCGGACGTCGTCGTCTTGCTAAAGGACAAACATCGCTTGGCGGCATGTTGTTCGTGTCAGCCGGATTGGGCGGTATGAGCGGTGCACAACCAAAAGCCGGAAATATAGCCGGAGTGGTGAGCGTGATAGCTGAAATCAATCCGCAAGCAGTGTCAAAACGTCATGAGCAAGGCTGGGTTGATGAAGTGTTTACCGACCTCGATGCGCTGTTAGCACGTGTCAACAAAGCGCGTGCTGATAAGCAGGCAGTGTCAATAGCTTATCAAGGCAATATTGTTGACCTTTGGGAGTATCTTGCCGACCACGATGTTAGCGTTGATTTGGGCTCAGACCAAACTTCGCTTCACAACCCGTGGGCAGGTGGATATTATCCGGTTGGAGTATCGTTTGACGATGCTAAGCGCATGATGGCTGATGAACCCGAGCGCTTCCACGATTTGGTGCAAGAGTCGTTGCGCCGACAAGTGGCTGCAATCAATCGACTCACCGCAAAAGGAATGTATTTCTTTGATTACGGCAATGCATTCTTACTTGAAAGTAGTCGTGCCGGAGCAGATATTATGGCAGCAGATGGGCAATCATTCCGCTATCCGTCGTATGTGCAAGATATCATGGGCCCATTGTTCTTCGACTATGGCTTTGGCCCATTCCGTTGGGTATGTTCATCTGGCGATCCTGACGATTTGGCTATGTCAGACAAGATTGCCGGCGATGTGCTCGAAGAAATGCTCAAAACAGCCCCGTCAGAGATACACGGACAGCTTGCCGATAACTTACACTGGATTCGTGAAGCAGGCCCAAATAACCTTGTTGTAGGCTCTCAGGCGCGTATTCTGTATGCCGACTCTGAAGGCCGCACAAAGATAGCCCTTGCATTTAACGATGCAATACGTCGCGGCGTGATAAAAGCTCCTATTGTGTTGGGCCGTGACCACCACGATGTGTCGGGTACTGACTCCCCGTATAGAGAGACTTCAAATATCACCGATGGCTCACAATTTTGCGCTGATATGGCAGTGCAAAATGTGATTGGTGACTCATTCCGTGGTGCAACATGGGTGTCTATACACAACGGCGGCGGTGTTGGCTGGGGTGAAGTAATCAACGGCGGCTTTGGCATGGTGATAGATGGCTCTGACGATGCTGACCGTCGCATACGCAACATGTTGCTCTGGGACGTGAACAACGGTATTGCTCGCCGCAGCTGGGCGCGCAATGACGGCGCTCTCTTCGCTATCAAACGCGAGATGGAGCGTACTCCCGGGCTGAAAGTCACCATCCCCAATTTCGCTGATGATGAAATCATAAATAATGCTCTAAAATAGTAAACCTTATATATCCATGCAACATTTAATTAGCAGCGACCGATTGACAATCAGTCGTGTTGAAGAAATTATTACCAATCATTACACCATCGCGCTCAGCGAAGATGCAAAAACACGTGTTAACCGTTGTCGTCAATATCTCGACGATAAGGTGAAAGAAATAGACCGCCCGATATACGGTGTAACCACCGGCTTCGGCTCACTTTGTGATGTGTCGGTTAGCGCTGACGAACTATCACAACTGCAGCAAAATTTGGTCATGAGCCATGCTTGCGGATGTGGCGATCGTGTTGACCCGCGCATTGTTAAACTCATGCTGTTGCTGAAGATACAATCGCTCAGCTATGGTAACTCAGGCGTGCAACTCGTCACTTTGGAACGCCTTGTTGACTTTTTCAACTATGACATTTTGCCGATAGTTTATCAGCAAGGTTCTCTTGGCGCTTCGGGCGACCTTGCTCCGTTGGCAAATATGTGTTTGCCGCTTCTCGGCCTCGGCGAAGTGTTGTATGAAGGTGAAGTTTTGCCGGCAAAAGAAGTGCTCGATAAATTTGGATTCGCACCTGTGCGCCTGATGTCGAAAGAAGGTTTGGCATTGCTCAATGGCACACAATTTATGAGCGCACATGCTGTGTTTGCTATCATTAATTCACGTCGACTTTTGAAGCTCGCCAATAAGATTGGCGCTATGAGCCTTGATGCTTTCGACGGCAGAATAGAGCCGTTTGGCGACGAGGTGAATACCGTGCGCGCACATCCCGGGCAGCTCGCAACCGCTCATGCTGTGCGTGGATGGCTAGAGGGCAGCGAACTGATTGCACGCCCGAAAAAGCACGTGCAAGATCCGTATTCATTCCGCTGCATGCCTCAAGTGCACGGAGCAGTGAGCGATACACTCAACTATGTGTCATCAGTCATAGAGACGGAAATAAACAGCCCTACAGACAATCCGACAGTATTCCCCGACCTCGACCTTATTGTGTCGGCAGGAAACTTCCATGGCGAGCCCATTGCACTGCCTATGGATTTCTTGGCATTGGCAATGTCAGAACTGTCAAGCATTTCAGAGCGTCGCATATTCCGCTTGATTTCCGGACAACGTGGTTTGCCTCCATTCCTTGTTGCAAATCCCGGTTTGAACAGTGGTTTCATGATACCGCAATATGCAGCAGCGTCAATAGTAAACCAATCAAAAGGACTATGTTGGCCCACAAGTTGCGATAGCATACCGTCGTCGCAAGGACAAGAAGACCATGTGTCGATGGGTGGAAACTCGGCAACAAAGCTTGTGCGTGTGGTTGACAACACGGAGCGTGTGTTGGCTATTGAGCTGTTTAATGCTGCACAAGCATTGGAAATGCGTCGTCCGTTGAAATCATCGCCGGCAATTGAGGCATGGCATGCTGAGTATCGCAAAGTGGTGCCTTACATCGACAACGATACGGTTATGTCGCCGCTTATTGCTGCAACAGTTGAATTTCTTAGAAAATGATTGTAACAAATATAGCAGAGATTTACGGCACGGGTCTACGCAATGCATGGCTGCGCGTAGACCCCATGTCGGGTCTTATTGATAGTTGCGGTGAGATGCACAATTTTCCGCAACCCGGCGTGTGTGAAGAGCTCGTTGACGCTGATGGCGGCATGGTGTTGCCTTCGTTTTGCGACTCACACACGCACATCGTTTATGCCGGAACTCGTGACGGCGAATTTCTTGATAAAATAAACGGTCTTAGCTATGAAGAAATAGCTGCCCGTGGAGGTGGAATACTTAATTCTGCCGACTTGTTGCACAACACATCAGAGGCTGACTTGTTCATGCAATCAATGCAGCGAGCCAATGAAGTTATGCAAACGGGCACAGGTTGTATAGAGATAAAGAGTGGCTATGGCTTGACGCTTGAAGATGAGCTGAAAATGCTGCGCGTCATAGCTCTTATTGCCGAGGCTTCGCCCATGCGTGTGCGTGCCACATTCTTGGGCGCGCATGCTGTTGGCAGGGCTTTCGCCGGGCGTCAAGACGATTATGTGAACCACCTTATAAACGATATGCTTCCGGCTGTTGCTGCTGAAGGCTTGGCTGATTTTGTTGACGTTTTTTGCGACGAAGGCTTTTTTACGCCCGAGCAGACTGATGGCATACTCACTGCTGCGGCAAAATATGGCATGCGCCCGAAAATTCATGCAAATGAGCTTGCTGTGTCGGGCGGTGTGGAAGTTGGTGTGGCACATGACGCTTTGTCGGTAGACCACCTGGAGCGCGCCGAAGAGGCACAAATCAAGCTGTTGGCGAAGAGTAATACCGTTGCTACCATGCTTCCGGGCGCCTCGTTCTTCTTGGGCATGCCTTATGCTCCGGCACGTAAAGCTGTTGATGCCGGTTGCACCGTTGCGTTGGCTAGTGATTATAATCCGGGGTCATCACCGTCGGGCGATATGCGATTTGTGTGGTCATTGGGCTGCATAAAGATGCGTCTCACACCCGAGGAAGCGCTTGATGCCGTGACAATAAACGGCGCTCGAGCAATGGATGAAGCGCGCAAGTATGGCTCAATAGAGCCGGGAAAAGTGGCAAATTTCATCATCACGGTGCCTGTGCCGTCGTTGGCATATATACCTTACGCGCACCACACACCGTTTATCTCAGCTATATACCTGAACGGAGTTAGAATTTGACGGCGCATCCGGATAACTGATGCGTGAATGATACATTGTTAGAATACGCTTGATGAAGGCTTGTTTAATGGTTCGCACATCTCTAAATGAGAGCGGCGAATCGTTGTGCAGGCCTTCGTTGATTTGTCCGTCAATGATTTTGTCAACGAGGTCGGCAACGGCCTTTTGAGTGTGCTCGGTGAGCGAGCGCGAAGCGGCTTCAACAGAGTCAGCCATCATCAGAATTGATGTTTCAAGTGAGCGCGGATTTGGTCCGGGATAGGTGAATGGTTTTGTGTCAATCACCTCGTCGGGATGCTCGCGACAATAAGTGATATAGAAATATTTGGCTTTGCCGGCACCGTGGTGCTCGCGTATAAAGTTTTGTATTATCTGTGGCAGACGGGCGCGCTCGGCAAGTTTGATGCCGTCAGTGACATGGCTTATGATAATTTCGGCGCTCTTGAGGGCATTTAAGCCGTCGTGAGGATTCACACCGTGCTGGTTTTCGGTGAAAAATATCGGGTTATTCATTTTGCCGATATCGTGATACATAGCTCCGGCGCGCACAAGAAGCTCGTTAGCATTCACAAGACGTGCGGCATCGGTGGCAAGTGTGCTCACGGCAACAGAGTGTTGGAAAGTGCCCGGGCACTCGTCGCTGAGTTTACGCAAAAGCGGTGTATTCACATCGGTGAGCTCAACCAGTGTGATGTTCGACGTGAAGCCAAAGGTGCGTTCAACCACAAACATCAGTGCGTATGTCATAGACGTGAGCACTGCGTTGACTGTGAGCGATGCAAATATGCGCCATGAGAAGTCGTCAAATGAGCCGTTAAACATGAGCTCTAGGGCTATGTATGACACCCAATAAGCCAATCCCACAAACAGTGACGTGCGCAGCAGTTGTGAGCGTTGAGTGAGGTCGCGCAGCGAGTATATGGTTGCCGAGGTGGCAACAAATTGCATGAGTATAAATTCGAGCGGGAATGTGGTGATTGCCGAGCATAAGAGCGCGCTGACTATTGATGTCCAGAGCGCTACTCGAGCATCGAAAAATACCAATATGAGAATCGGCACAACTGCCATTGGAAGTATGTATATGCCTCCGGGCATAAAAGCTTCAACCAAGGCGGCGAGCAAGAAGAAAACACCGATTAGCGAGAGCAGGAAAAGCACGGCACGAGTGTTGTCCCAAATCTGTGGCTCGTAGTAGTATAGAAATACCATGAACGCTGTCAAAAGTAGCGCCACGTATAGGAATTGTCCGCAAAGCATGAGGAAATCGTTGCGCTGAGTCTCGTTTTGCTGCGATTGTAGCATTTGCTCATAGGTGCGCAAGTTAGTGTAGTCTTGTGATGTAATCACAGCACCTTTGTCAATGATGGTTTGCCCGCGTTGTATCACACCGCGGTCAATGGTGATTAGAGCCTTTTCGTTTGCGAGAATGCGAGTGTTTTCGGCTTCGTCAAACACAATCGACGGCGAGAGCATGGCTTGTAGACCTGAGTTTTGCAGCAGTCGTGAGCAGTTGTTTGCAGCAGCGAGTGAATCGATGTGCTGCAGCAAATTGTTCATGCGCACAAATTGACGTGTAGAAACTTCGTGCAGCACTTTGCCTTCGAGCATGCGCATCTTGTTGGCAGAATAGCCTTCAAGAAATGAGGGAAGAGTGTCGGAAATGACGCCTTTGCTATATGACGATGTGAGCACCTGTTTGAGCGATGTGTAGAAGCGCTGACGTGTGTCACCGGCAGCGGTAATCTGAGGCAATGTGTTGGGCGCTTGCAAGGCATTCATGCGCTTCACGGCAACATTGACAATTGAATCAACGTTGACGCTTGCACGTGTGTATATGGGCACAAATGACGCTTGGAGTGAGTCAAGTGCTTCGCTCACTGAAGCTGAGTCGGGGTGAACGGGCACATCGAACGGAGCTATGAGTTTGGCATAGTTCCACGGACGTCCTTGTTCGTATTTGTAGTGGCTGGCATGGGGGTGAGGGTAGAAGTAAACTATCACCACCAAAAAGGCAAAAGCGAAAGCTAAGCGCTGCCACATCTTTTTGTCTGGTTTTGTCATTTGCGAAAATGTTTTTAAGGAAACTTAGGTTTTTAAGGCCTCAACGAAGGGGCTTACTGTATGCGTGTTGCGTGCTCCACGCCGTCAATGTTGAGCAGACGCGAGCAGAGGTCGTTAACCACCGCCACATCTTCAACGCGCACCCACAAATCGCAGTGGAACACTTCGCCGGTAGCTTCGATGTCGAGGCGGCGCAGGTCTATGCCCATTTGAGTTGATATCATGAGTGTTATTTCTTGGAGTATGCCGTGGCGGTCAATACCTTCAACGCGCAAGTGTGCTTGAAATTTGCCTGACGAAACAGCCCAGCGTGTTGAGAGTATGCGGGGGCCGTATCCGGCTTTGAGCACAAGTGCTCGCGGGCAGTTTAGAGCATGCACAACCACTTGTCCGTCATCGTCGATGAAGCCCATAACTTCGTCGCCGGGTATCGGACAGCAGCAGTCAGCAATTTTGAAGTTTGAACCGTGCTCGTCGTAGCGCAACACATAAGTTTCTTTGGTGTTGATTTTTTGCGGAGTAACGGTTTTTTCTTCTTCTTGAGGTTGGGGTGTGTCAACATCGTCTGCCTTGTCTTTGGTTGAGCCGGTGGTGACAAGCTTATATGTTGAGCGTAATAAGCGCTTGAGTGATCGTTTTGTGCTTCGCGAATTGGTGTGCCCGGTGATGTTTGTGGCAATATCATCGTTGAGCTCTAAGCTTCCTTTGCCGAGTAGATAGCACAAATCCTCGCGCGACTCCACGTTGAAAGCTTTTATAAGTTGGTCGTTGGTGGTAGTGTTCGACGGCAGACGGTTGCGTTTGAGGAAGTCGGCAATCATCTCGTTTCCTTTAGAGATGAGCGGCTGACGCTCGCGGCGTAAAGCTGCGCGCAAACGTGATTTACCTTTTGCTGTCTTCAAGAAATCCATCCACGACTCTTGAGGTTTCTGTGTTTGAGAGGTGAGCACTTCCACTTGGTCGCCACTGCTGAGTTTGTAGTTGAGAGGCACAAGCTTGTGATTCACTTTTCCGGCTATGCAGTGCAAGCCTAGCTCTGAGTGAAGGGTGAATGCGAGGTCGAGCACTGTTGCCTCAGTGGGTAGAGTGATAAGTTCACCTTTAGGCGTGAATACTACTATTTCAGAGGCGAAAAGGTTTAGCTTGAGAGTGTCGAGGAAGTCGATAGCGCTAGGCTCGGGGTTGTCAAGTATATCTTTGATTGTGCGAAGCCATACGTTGAGCTCCGACTCTTCTTCGCCTTCGCCGATTTTGTATTTCCAGTGAGCGGCAAAGCCTTTTTCAGCAATTTCGTCCATGCGACGAGAGCGTATTTGCACTTCAATCCAGTTGCCGTCGGGGCCCATCACGGTGAGGTGTAGAGCCTGATAGCCGTTGGCTTTTGGAGTTGAAATCCAGTCGCGTGTGCGCTCGGGGTGGAGTTTGTATATATCGGTGATAGCAGCGTAGATGTTCCAGCATATCTGTTTCTCGCGAGTTTGGTCGTCGCAGTCAAACACTATGCGCACGGCATAGAGGTCATAGACTTCTTCAAACGGTATATGCTTGGTTTCCATCTTGCGCCAGATGGAGTAGCATGATTTTAGTCTAGCTTTTGCTTCATATTGCAAGCCCATTTCAGCAAGTTTCTCTTTGATTGGGGCAGCAAAGTCAGAGTAGACGGCTTGGCGGCGAGCTTCCGATTCTTTGATCTTTTCGGTGATTTCTTCGTAGGCTTGCGGGTGTTCGTACTTGAAACTCAGGTCTTCAAGTTCGGTCTTAATAGCGAAAAGACCCAGGCGGTGAGCCAACGGAGCATAAATGTAGAGAGTTTCGCCGGCAATTTTATATTGTTTGTTAGGCGCCATGGAGCCGAGAGTGCGCATGTTGTGAAGGCGGTCAGCCATTTTGATGAGCACCACGCGTATGTCTTCGCTCATGGTGAGCAGTAGCTTGCGGAAGTTTTCGGCTTGAAGCGAGGCTTTGTCACCGAATATGCCGCCAGAAATTTTGGTCAAGCCCTCAACCAGTTGAGCAATTTTGGCACCGAAGTTGCGCTCAATGTCTTCAACGGTGAAATCGGTGTCTTCAACCACGTCGTGCAGCAACGCAGCGCAGATTGAAGTTGAGCCCAAGCCAATTTCTTGGCTGGCAATTTTAGCTACGGCAATAGGGTGGAGTATGTACGGCTCGCCGGAACGACGTCGCACGCCTGCATGTGCTGCCTTTGCAAACTCAAAAGCTCGCATGATGATTTCCACCTTCTTGCGGTGATTACTAGAGAGATATCCATCGAGTACCTCGCGAAAAGCGGCTTCGATAATTTGGTCTTCCTCAGGTGTTGTTAACGGATTTTGTTGCTGCATAATTCTGGGCTTTTTATCGAGTTAGACTACTAACGCAATCAAACCACAAATTTATAAAAAATCCACAAAAAGTTGCAATTTATGCGCAATTTTTTCTCTCCTCACCCACCGAATTAACAATCAGAAAAAATTTTTTAGTCGGTGCGGTCAGTTTCGTGAAGAAGGCGGTCGGGCGGTATTATGGCGAGTGTGTCGTGATTGAAGTGTGAGCCAAGTGATAGGTAGAAATCGTGGTGCAAGAGCTCGAGAGCAAGTTGAGGTTTTCCGCGGAAGCCATGAATAATCCACGGCGCTGAGGGACGTATGTTGCGCTTGAGCTGTATGATTTGCGGAAAAGTAGCCACGGCATGCACTATGAGAGGTTTGTTGAGCGCATGAGCAAGCTCGGCTTGTAGCCTGAATATTGGCAGCTGTGTGTCAAGCTCCGGGCCTCGACGCGCATCGAGCCCGGCTTCACCTATGGCAACCACTCGAGGGTCGCTAGCGAGTGTTTGAAGTCTAGCTATTGCAGCAGGCGTGGCTTTGTCGGCGAGCCACGGATGTATGCCTATGCTGTAGTATTCGCAGCCCGACATGAAAGGGTTGCCGTTGCCAAAAGGTGTGACATTGACAATAGCTTGCGGTGCGGGCACATGGGTGTGCACGTCAACAGTGTAGAAAAACTCGGGGAGCTGATTCATGGCACGGGGTCATAGCCGCTACCTCCCCACGGATGGCAGCGCAGTATTCGTTTTATGGCGAGCCAAAGACCTTTTATCGGGCCATGTTTTTTTATGGCTTCAAGGGCATATTGGCTGCATGTTGGTGTGAATCGGCAACTTGGCGGAGTGTACGGCGAGATGCATGCCCTATAAAACAATATGGGCAATGTGAGCAGCCATATTGCTGCTGCGCGCAAACATTTGCCAAGGTAGGAGAACATGGTGAGGAGGAGATGGTGTGTTGTTATCGTTCGGAAATCTTTTTGAGTAACCGATGCATAGCGTTTTCAACTCTAGCGTAAGGCTCAAGAGTCTTGGCTACGTAAATGAAAGCAACGTCAACGCGACGGTCGCTCTCTAGCGGGTGTGAGTGTCGGTTCAAGCGAAAAGCCTCGCGCACACGACGGCGCATTTGCACGCGGTCAACGGCATGGCGCAGCTTCTTTTTGGGCACGGAGATGAGAAATTGTATTGGTGCATCGCTTGATCGACGGCGATTTTCGCGCCACACAGCGCGGAGCGGATATGCTAGTGCTGCATGGCAATCAGCGCCACTACCATCGAACAATTGGCCGATGGCAATGACGCTGCAAAGCTTTTCTTTTTTATAAAGCTTATAACCATGCGAAGGTGCGTCAGTGGTGACGGTGTCGCTTTGGTTATTTTGCTTCATTTGCTACGTTGTTTTCTTTGAGATACAACTCAATTGCTCCGGTCATAGACGGCGCTTTTGGGTTGGGGGCATCAATGTCTACTCGCAATCCGGCATCGCGCGCAGCTTTTGCTGTGTTTTGGCCGAATGTAGCAATGGCAATCTCTCCTTGGTTAAACTCCGGGAAGTTTTTGGTGAGAGACTCAATGCCTTGTGGACTGAAAAATGCCAACATATCGTAGTCAAATGCTTCATCAGGGGTGAAGTCGTTGCTGACTGTGCGATACATTGCTGCACGAGTGTAATCGATTTTGTTGTCGTCGAGAATTTTTGCGTCGGCAGGGTTGCTCACGTCGCTCACTGCATACAAATACTTTTCGGTTTTGTGTTTCAAAAAGTATGGTAGCAAGTCGGCGAGTTTGCCGGTCTCGGCTTTGAAGATTTTGCGCTTGCGGTATATGATATATTTTTGCAAATAGTCAGCGATTGACTTTGTTGTGCAAAAATATTTCATGGTATCGGGTACTGTGTAGCGCATCTCTTCGCATAATCTGAAGAAATGATCAATCGCAGTCTTGGCGGTGAATATTACAGCGGTGTAATCGGGAATTGATACTTTTTGTTGACGAAATTCACGAGCTGATAGTCCTTCTACCTTGATGAAAGGTCGAAAAACAATTTCCACGCTGTACTTTTCCGCGATGTCAAAATAAGGCGATTTCTCAGAACTGGGTTTAGGCTGAGAAACTAAAATTTTTTTTACGTTCACTACTTTGTATATTTTAAAATCTTTTTAGAGCTTAAAAAACATTTGAAATGTTTATAGCACAGTAAAGGATAAAAATCACGGGTATTACTTCCAATGTGCAAAGGTACAAAATAAAATAGACTAGAGAGCTGATTTTGTGGTAAAAAATTTTAAATCCCTTAAAAATGAACACTAATCGGGCCAAAATGTACAATCCGGCGGCAATTTGGAGCATTGTTATTGCTGCTGCCGGATAAAACACGGTCACCAGTGCCGGTAGCGCCAAACTAAAGCCGAGGAATGTTTGCGAGGCATTAAATCCGCGCATCCATTGGTGGCGACGCTCGCCCTCGGCAAACGCATAGCCCACAGTGCTATATGCTGCAAGTTGAAATACGTAGTATCCCGCGGCAAGCGCTATCAGCTTTATTGTTTCACTGAAGCTGTCGGCCATAATCGCCGTGCCATGATACACGTTTGAGACGGCATTGAGTAATATGCCTAGATATATGGTGAGTTGCGTGCCGTAGAGCACCATTAGTTGCGTCTCGTTTGAGGTATGTTCATCAAAATTTTTTGCACGTGTGCGCACACTCCAAAGGTCTTTAAAGAGCGCCTTAAACAAGTGTCCGCAGTGACGAAAGCTCAGTGTCACTAACAAGAGAAGTGCTACAATCAAACCAACAAGCCCCGAGTCGTTAGCTGCAGCCACCGGACGTGGCACAGGTTCCAGTCCCGTAGTCCAAGCCGGGGGTGCCGGGGGTGTTTCTTCCTCTTCAATCTCCACCTCGCCGCGAAGCACAGCTTGCTCGTGAGCAAAAGCAATGGCGGTTGTGTCGAGAGCGGTGTATGTGCTGTCAACGTCAGTGATAACCGTATCGCCGGCTGCCGGATGTATGCTCGCCACGAAGTCAATGTTTTTGACTGCGTGGTGATGTGCTGCGGGGGTTTGTATGTTGAGACTGTCGGGCATCGTCAAAATTTAGGCGAAAATGTTTGGGGTTGAACGGGGGTTGATGCTAATTTCACCGCTAATTCGGGGTCAGCGGTGACTGTGAATAGGTTTTGCAAATGGTCGGGACGCATGAAACCACCATCAGTAGCGGTTTTGAGCATTGCTATGAGGTTGTCGTAATATCCGTCAACGTTGAGTATCACAATGTTTCCGCTGAATAGCCCAAGCTGGCGCCAGCAGATAATCTCCATGAGCTCATCGAGAGTGCCCACACCGCCGGGAAGGGCAATGATGCCTGTGGCGAGTTTCGCCATGAGCTCTTTGCGGCTATGCATAGAGTCTGTTATCTCAAGACGAGTGAGCGATGGGTGATGCCATCCGCGCTCAACCATAAACTGTGGTATTACGCCAATTGTTTCGCCGCCGGCTTCAATGGCTCCCTGGTTTACTGCGCCCATGAGGCCCATCTTGCCGCCACCATTAACCACTGCCACGCCGTTTTGTGCGGCTATGCGACCAACGGCCATAGCAGCATCAAAATACTCTTGTTTGATGTTGGAACTTGACGCTCCGTAGACGGTTATTGCTAATTTGCTCATTTTTCTTGCCAATAAATTAGATGGTTTTGACCGGTGTTTGTCACTTTGAGGGTGATGTGTGCGCTTTCAATGACGGGGATATTGTGGTCAACATGACCTATCGGTGCATTGAATGCTATGGGATATTTATAGGGCGCAACCATATCGGCAATCATGTCGTACATGTTCTTGTATGATGCGTCGGGACGATATTCTGTGAACTGTCCCACAATGAGTCCTTTCAGGTTGGGAAGCACGTTTGAAAAGCGCAATTGATAGAGCATACGTTCAATCTTGTAGATGGGCTCTGAAACGTCTTCAATGAAAAGTATCTTGTCGCGTAGCAATATGTCGTAGCGCGAGTTCACCAATCCCGAAAGCACGGCTAGATTGCCGCCAACTATTGTGCCGTCGGCACTGCCGAGGCGGTCATAGCTGTGCGACTTGAACGAGAACGAGGGGCGCTCGCCGCGAAGCATTGAAAACAGTGCCGCGTTGTCGGGGTCGCTTGCTCCGAGCATGATGTGTCCGGTCATTGAAGCGTGGAGCGATGCCACTCCGCTTGATGCGAGTGCCGCATGCAAAGCCGAGATATCGCTGAAGCCAACAACCCACTTGGCATTCTCACGCAAGTTTATGCTGTCGAGACGCTCCATGATGTGAGTCATGCCGTAGCCACCGCGGCTGCAGATTATAGCTTTCACCTCAGGGTCAACAAGTGCATCGTGCAAATCGTCGAAACGCTCATCGTCGCTACCTGAGTATATGCCGTGGCTGCCGAGTGTGTGTGGCATGATGCGCACGCGCCAACCTTGGTCTTCAAGCACTGCTTTTGCTCCGGTAACTTTGTGAGTAGCAATTGGTCCGGCGGGGCTGCAGATGGCAATGGTGTCGCCTTTTGTCAGCGGTGCCGGGTATATGATGTTTTTATCGTCAATCATGTTGGTTCTGTTATTAATCTGCAAAGTTACCAAATAGTGAGCAACACCTCACTATTTTTAGATAAAAAAATCAAAAAATGAAAATTTTTGACTTTTAATTCTTTAATATTTAATATTATCCATATCTTTGCAAGTAGAAAAATTTCGTAACAAGATTACATGGATTACTCGATTATCGACTTCCTCGGATTGCTTGGCGCTGTGGGGCTGTTCCTCTACGGCATGAAAGTTATGAGTGAAGGCTTGCAAAAGGTAGCCGGTGAGCGCCTTCGCAACATCTTGTCTGTAATGACACGCAACAGATTTGCCGGACTGATGACCGGTTTCTTCATTACAGCCTTAATTCAAAGTTCATCAGCATCAATCGTCTTAGTCGTAAGTTTTGTGAACGCCGGACTAATGACATTGTCTCAATCTATGGCCGTGATTTTCGGTGCCAACTTGGGTACCACGTTCACAACATGGATTATCTCATTACTCGGTTTCAAAGTCGACATCTCCGCTTTCGCCATTCCGTTGATGGCTTTTGCCGTGCCGATGTTGTTCTCTAAGAAGGGACGCACAAAGTCAATCGGTGAATTTGTGATTGGTTTTGCACTATTGTTCCTTGGCTTGAGCATGATTAGCGCCTACGTGCCCGACTTGCAGAAAAACCCCGACATGTTTGCATTCTTGCAACGCTACTCGTCAATGGGCTTTGGCTCTGTGCTAATCTTCTGGTTCGTTGGCTTGGCAGTGACAATGGTGATACAAAGCTCGGCAGCAACATTTGCCATCTGCTTGGTTATGTTTGCAAAAGGATGGATTGGTTTCGACCTCGCTTGCGCAATAGTGCTTGGCTCGGCTGTTGGTACAACAATCACCCCGTTGTTGGCTTCTTTGAGTGGTAATGTCAGTGCAAAACGCACAGCTATGGGTCACTTGCTCTTCAACATTTTCGGCTCTATTTGGTGCTTGGCAATTTTCTACCTATTCATTTCAATGATAGTTAAACTTTGCCAGACTATTGGTTTGGGTAATCCTAACGACCTTTATAATTTTGTTACAAACCTGCAAAGCACCGACCCCGTTGTCTACAACAACGTGTTCTCAAACTCACTCCCGGCTGCTCACCCGGCACAAGCTCGCATAGCTGAAGCTGCCACACAGATAGCCGCTATGCAAGCCAGTGCTTCTATTTGCTTGTCTATTTTCTACACCGTATATAAGCTCATCAACCTCACAATCATGATTTGGTTTACAAACATCTACGTGAAGGTTGTTGAATTGCTTGTGCCCACTCGCAAGAAAAGCGACGACGAGTTCGGCCTCAAATTCATACAAGGTGGTTTGCTTAGCTCTTCAGAGCTTAGCATAGCTCAAGCTGAAAAAGAAATTGCCGTATTCGCTGACCGTGTTGGCCGCATGATAACAATGGCTCACACCCTCATTCACACAAAAGAGCAAAGCGAAGAATTCAATGCATTGCTTTCGCGCCTCGAGAAATATGAAGATATCTCTGACCGCATGGAGCTTGAAATTGCTCGCTACCTCAACACTTGTGCTCAAGGCCGATTATCAAACGAAGGTAAACTGAAAATCTCAGGCATGATTAACATCATCTCAGAGATTGAAAGTATTGCCGACTGCTGCTACGGCATTGGTAAAATCATGATGCGTAAAATTGAAAGCAAAGCTGAGTTTACCGATGAAATTTATCAGAACATTGATAACATGTACACATACCTCAACGAGGCAATGGCTCTTATGATCGCTCTCCTAGCCGACATCGAAAACGTTGACGAACGAAACGTTATTGACAGCTACAACAAAGAGCGTGAAATTAACAATATGCGCAACATGCTGCGCGGCGCTAACGTTAACAACATCAACGAAAACCGTTACGCTTATCAAGCCGGTATCTACTACATGGATATCGTTAGCGACCTCGAGCGCACCGGCGACTACATTATCAACGTGGTTGACGTGGCTAAACGCATGTTCGTGCGCCCTAAACGTGGTACAACTGCATAACAATAATTACATAAAACACATCTAATCCTATTAGCACAGCCCACTCCCGGGCTGTGCTTTTAATTAAAAA
>CAZGAN010000023.1:0-17810 GCA_964523655.1 uncultured Bacteroides sp. | reverse complement strand
GAAAAAGCAAGGACCAATTGGCCGGATGTGGCTAATTGGTCCTTGCTTTTTAGAGAGAAGAATACTCTTGACTGAAGCGATTATTTACCCATTTTGAAAGTGAGTGTGCCGCCATTCATCAATTCGGTGTGAGTGATGTAGTTGCGGTTTAGCTTTTTGCCGTTGAGTGTAGCGCTGATGATGTGGTTGTTTTCAGCAGAGTTGTTTTCGGCTTTGACGGTGAATTTGCCACCGGGCACTTGTATTGTAGCTTCATCGAAAGATGGAGAGCCAAACCAATAGCGTGCTCCAGCCGGTTCAACTTGATAGAAACCGAGAGACGACATGATGAACCATGCAGACATTTGTCCGGCATCTTCGTTGCCTGAAAGGCCGTCGGCTTCAGTGCTATAAAATTCTTTGAGTACTTGACGAACGCGGTCGGCAGCTTTGTTAGGTTTGCCAATCATAGTGTAGAAGTAGATGATGTGGTGGCTGGGTTCGTTGCCGTGAGCGTATTGACCGATAAGGCCAGAGATGTCGGGAGAAACGTCTTCGCCAACGAGCTCGCTGCTGGTAGTGAAGAGTGAATCAAGACGCTCTTCGAGCACTTTCTTCGAGCCAAAGCATTTAGCGAGGCCGTCGAGGTCTTGAGGAGCGAGCCAAGTGTATTGCCAAGAGTTACCTTCGCAGTAGTCATCGGCACGGTGGTTAGCCGAGCGGGGGTCGAAAGGAGTGCGCCAAGAGCCGTCAGCCATGCGACCACGGGCAAAACCGGTTGTTTTGTCGAAGTAGTTGCGATAAGAGTGGCTTCGTTCTTCAAAAAGTTTAGCATTTTTCTTGTCGCCCATCACTTTAGCAGCTTGAGCGATAGCAGCATCGGCGATAGCATATTCCATGTCGAAGGCGATAGATTCAGCTTCAATCATGTCAGAGGGTATGTATCCGTATTGCACGCGAAGGCCGTAGTGGCGAGAAGTGTCGGCAGCGGTGGTGAGTAGAGCTTGGTAAGCGCGTTTGAGGTCTACGCCGGGCACTTTTTTGACTATAGCGTCAGCAACAACAATCACACCGGGGTTGCCGACCATGCAGTCGGTTTCGTTGCCCCAAAGGTGCCATACCGGGAGACGGCCTTGCTCGTCGCAGATGTTAACCATAGTGTTAATCATGTCGGCATAGCGTTTTGTTTGTGTGATGTTGAGGAGTGGCATTTCAGCACGATAGGTATCCCAAAGAGAGAAGATGGTGTAGCTGTCGTGACCGTTGCCGTCTTTCACTTTGCCATCAGCGCCACGATATTTGCCGTCAACATCGCTGAAGAGGGCGGGAACAATCATGGTGTGGTAGAGCGAAGTGTAGAATTTAGTGCGTTCAACGCTGTCGTTTGTTTTGATGGTGATTTTGCCAAGTTCAGAGTTCCAAGCATTGAGAGCAGCATTGCTGGTAGCGTCAAAGTCCCAGCCGGCGAGCTCTGATTGCATGTTTTTCTTAGCACCGTCGATAGAAACGGGCGAGAGAGCTACTTTGATCAATACTTGTTCGTCTTGCGCGGTGTTGAAGTTAAGACGTGCGTAGTATTGATTTTCAATTTCAAGAGTAGCGGGTTTAGAAAGCTCGGCGTAGAAATAAACGAATTGATCTTTAGCCCAACCTTTAGAGCGACGGAAGCCGGCGATGTGAGTGTTGTCGAGCATCACAAATTTGGTTTCAGTGGGGCGGTCCCAGCAGCCACCGTTTTCGAGGTCGATAACGAGGGCAGCGTTGTCAGCTTTGGGGAATGTGTAGCGGTGGAAACCAACGCGCTCGGTTGCAGTCATTTCAGCTTTGATGCCGTAGCGAGTGAGGGGCACAGAGTAGTATCCGGGGCGAGCTATTTCTTTGCTGCGATCAGCGTAGCTCCACATGCCGGAATTTTGGTTGTCTTCGGTGCCGCGAGCATAGGTCACGTCACCGATAACGGGCATAACAGTAACATCAAAGAGGTCACCGATGCCGGTACCTTCGAGGTGAGTGTGGCTGAATCCGATAACGGTAGAGTCACTTTCGTGGTAGCCACTGCACCAGTCCCAAGATTGGGGGATGCTGGTCGGGCCGAGTTGCACCATACCAAAAGGAGTGCTGGCGCCAACGAAAACGTGACCGTGGCCGCCACTACCAATTTTAACGTCAACGTAGTCGGTAAAGTTTTCGGCATACGTTGTTGCAGAGAGCGTGAGAGCTGCTGCAAGAGCAATGTGTTTTAAGTCCATGATTATTATTTTGTGGTGTTACTAAGTTTAAAAGTTAATATTTTGCCGTTGATGAGTTCATCGTGGCTGATGCGATATTTGTTGAGTTTTTTGCCGTTGAGGGTCATTTCTTTCACGTAAATGTCGCCGGCAGAAGAGTGGGGCGCCTCGATTGTGAGGGTGCCGTTGTTGGTGTCAATCTCAATGTGGTTGAACACGGGAGATGTGAGAGTGTAGTACGGCTCACCCGGGCAATCGGGATAGAAACCGAGCATAGAGAACACAGCCCAAGCAGACATGGTGCCGGTGTCATCGTTTCCGGGTATTCCATCTGCTTTGTTGGTGAAGTGTTTGCCGAGCAAACGGTTCACTTCGCGTTGTGTGCGCCACTCTTCGCCTTTCACTCTGCTGAAAAGATATGGATAAGCGATGTCGGGTTCGTTAGCGGGGTCATAAAGACCTTCGTCGAATACCATTTGCAGTTTGTCAACAAATTTTTTGTTGCCGCCGTTGAGCTTAATCATGCCGTCAACATCGTGCGGAGCGAAGAATGTATAGTTCCAAGCCGAGCCTTCATGAAATCCGGGAACTTCTTCAAAGTTTTCGCCTTGGCGCGGGTTGAAAGGAGAGAGGAAAGAGCCGTCAGCGTTTATGGGGCGTAGAGTGCCGCTTTCTTTTGAGTAGTATTTTCTGTAGCCCAAAGAGCGCTCTTTGAGTTCTTTGGCAAATTTTTGGTCGCCACGAGCTTCAGCTAGCCAAGCCATAGCGGCATCGGCAACATAGTATTCGAGGGCATGAGACACCGAGTTGTCGCCTGAGTTGTCGCCTGAGAAATAGCCAAGGGGTATGTATCCTTTGAGTATGTACGGGTCGATGTCGGGACGCATTTTGTTTTTGTTGCCGGGAGTGGTTGAAGATTTAACCATAGCCTCATAAGCGGCATCAATGTCGAAGTCGCGCAAGCCTTTGCGCCAAGTGTCAACAATCACGGGAATAGCGGGGTCGCCTTCCATGGTGAAAGTTTCGCGGCCGAAAAGCTCCCATTTAGGTAGCCAGCCCCATTCTTTGTACATGTCAACCATAGAGCGGACCATGTCGATTTGACGCTCGGGATAAACGAGGGTCATCAATTGGTGTAGGTTGCGGTAGGTGTCCCAAAGAGAGAAGACGGTGTAGCGGTCGCCTTTAGCAACTTTGCCGTTGCCAAAGCTTTCCATGAGCGGATATTCGCCGTTAACGTCGCTGACCACGTTTGGGTGTATGAGCGCATGATAGAGCGCGGTGTAGAATACTGTTTTTTGGTCGTCAGTGCCGCCTTCAACGCGTATGCGAGATAGGTCTTTGTTCCATTTTTCGGTAGCGGCAGCGTGGATTTGGTCGAAAGAGAGAGAGCCTTGTTCGGCATCGAGATTCTTGCGAGCATTTTCAATTGAAACGAATGACACACCAATGCGCACTTCAATTTGTTCGCCGGGTTTGAGATCGTTGTAAGTCCACCAATAACCAATGTCGTCGCCAGAGAGTTCACGACCGTAGTTAGTGTAAAGCTTGTATGTGCCGTTGTCGGGAGTCCATGCAGCTTCTACGCCCGACATTTCCGGTTGCATTTTCCAATAGCCTGCGGCATCGGCAGCTTTGCTGACGCGCATCACGAAGTAAATTGGGAAAACGGCTTGGGGGTTGTAGCAGAAAGTGCCTAACAATTTTGAGCCTTCAATTTCGGTGTTGCTGACGCGGCGCACAGTGGCACCGCTCTCGTTAGTGAGAGCTTGTCCGAGATTGATTAGAATGTTAGCTTTACCGCCGGCAAAAGTGTATCGCTCGGCAGCGGTGCGAAGGGTTGTAGTAGCCTCGGTGGTGATGTTGTATTTGGTGAGGCGGTTAGAGTAGTATCCGGGCGTTGCTTTTTCATTGTCGTAAGCAGAGCCGTAGAGACGGTAGTCGGGCTCGAGGTTGCCGGCTGTGGGCATGGTGAGGAGAGCGCCGAGGTCGGGACAGCCAACACCGCTGAGAGCAACGTGAGCATATCCGGTGAAGTATGAGTTTTCGAACTCATAGGGAGCAGACCACCAACGAGAGTCTTTGTCGTATTTGTTAGAGTCAGACCCTGTAACGTTGAATGGTACAGCCGACATAAGACCGTTTGGCACCACGGCGCCGGGGTTGGTGGTGCCGAAATTGGTGGTGCCGATAAATGGGTTTACCCATTTGGTGTAGTCGTCGGCAGCGTTAGCGCCAAGTGTTGAGACAAACAGCAATGACGCAGCTAGTATTTTGCCAATCTTCATCATGGTAACTGTGTATAGTTGGTTTATTGTGTTTTAGAGGTGTATAAAAATTCAGTTGTTAATTGCTTGTTAATCTTCGTTGCTACCGTACTCTTCGAGGTAAGCATCGGCAGCCAAGCAGAGCTCATCGTACCACTCTTTGCCAAAACGACGAGAGAGAGGCTCTTTGAGAAATTGGTATGCGCGAAGATTGAGTTTGCGACCAAGCACTTCGGCGCATTTGCAGATTTTCCAGCGGTGGAAATTGACAGCCGTGAATGTTGGGTACTCTTTCAGACGCACCGGATAGAGGTGGCATGACGATGGTTTCATGAAGCTGATGCGACCTTGACGGTATGCGCGCTCAATGGCACAAATGCATTTGCCACCTTGCTCGTAGCAGCTGAAAGCGCAGTTTTTGCCATCGACAATGGTGGTGACTAAGTCACCTTCTTCGTCAATGTAAGCTACGCCATGTTCGTTGATTTCGCGTATAGCGGCAGGGGCGAGGTCGTCAATGATATCGGGGAGTATGCGCTCAATTTCGCGGCACTCGTCTTCAGTGACAGGGGCACCGGCATCGCCTTCGATGCAACATTCGCCTAAGCACTTGTCGAGGTCGCAGCAAAAGAATCGTTCAATTAAATCGAGCGAAACAAGAGTTTCTTGTATTTGCAGCATAACTTCTTCGTATGTATCTTCGTTGTTAATAGATTGAGTCATTTAGATATATTAATATTGTAGAGAGCCAACACCGATGAGGCGGTCGTATCGCTCACCGGGGCGGCGGTTGTACACGTAGACGGTGTAACGGTTGCGAGTTTCGTATTTGTCGCCTTCAATCACGTCGGTTCTGCCAACATTAGAGCCGGGGGCGAGAGCCAAATACTGATAGGAGTAAGCTCCTTGTTTGAGCAATAGAGCTCGCTCGTAGCGCTGAGTAGCGCGATTGAAGTACATGCGGCTTTCGGGGCTGAAACGGCGTTGCACGAAGTCTCCGTCGATGTAAATGTCGAAGCCTGGAGTTTCGGGATAGTTCAGCGTGAAGTGCACCACATTGTAGTCGGCTTGCGTGTCGCTGTCGTCGGCATTGTATTCGCGCACGACGAAAGCGCCCGAGAGAGTTTCGTCGTAGTGATAGCTTTCGCCAACGCGAGTTTCGTCGGCTTCGAGCACCGAATGATAGTAAGGTGCGTGCCACTCGGTGTAGTCAACATGCATGCCCGGATAAGTGTTTGAAACAGCTTCAAAGCGGCGGTATTCGTTTCCGGCTTTGAAAATCAGTTCATTTTGGTGCTCAAAGTATAGGGTTGAGCCGCTTACGCGCATCGGTTTGCTGAGCACCACGCGGTTGTCGGAGCGGCCGTTTTGCTCAACAACAACAGTGATGTCGTTAAATAAGTCGCGCACTTGAGAGCGCTCCACGTTCACGGCAAGAGCAAGTTGCTGGTGTGAACGGTTGTAATCAACGTCGGTGCGCGATGTTAGTTCGCCGCTGATTACGGCTGATTGCTCTGACATCACAAATCGGCATTGAAACCAAATTTCGTCAGGATTATTCTCGGGGTAAACTTTCACGAGGTAGTTACCGGAGAGTATTGGTGTTATGTGCTCACCGGGTATTGTGAAGCTGTAATGCACATAGTGCACTGTTGTTGCTTGCGAAAATTGGTAATCGTCGATGGTTTCTTCGTTGAAACCGTCAAGATACTCCACATAAGAGAGAGTAGACGGTTGCCAATCGGCGTTGCAGTGCACAAGCTCGTATCGTAGATATTCACGATCTTCAGCGAGATGGTCAAACTCAACGGTCACAGACTCACCGCTGCCCATAATGACCACGGCGGGTCCGGGCATAGCGTAGCTGCTTGAAGTGGTTCGAACTTCAAGTGTGCGAATGCGCTCGTTGAAAATTGCGTTATCGGTGTCGAGCGCCTGAGCAGAGAGGCTGCATAGAGCGATTAAACCGATAGAGCAAAGATGTTTTACCATGCGATTGGTTGTTTGCCGTGGGCTATAAGCCATTCATTAGCTTTAGAGAAATGATGATTACCGAAAAAGCCGCGGTAGGCGGAGAGAGGAGAGGGGTGTGGAGATGTTAGCACAAGGTGCTTCGATGAGTCAATGAGACGCTGTTTGCTAATAGCGAAACTGCCCCAAAGTAGGAAAACAAGGTCGCTGCGCTGTTGCGAGAGCTGAAGTATCACGCTGTCGGTGAATTCTTCCCAGCCGCGGTTGCGGTGTGAAGCGGCAGCGTGGGCGCGAACGGTGAGAGCAGAGTTGAGGAGTAGTACGCCTTGTTTAGCCCATCGCTCGAGGTTGCCTGAAGTTGGAATTGGTGCACCTGTGTCGGTGTTCACTTCGCGAAATATGTTTACCAGCGAGGGAGGCATAGGCACTCCGTCGGCAACAGAGAAACATAGACCGTTAGCTTGCCCAACATCGTGATAAGGGTCTTGGCCGAGTATCACCACTTTCACGTCTTCGAATGCACAGGCATCAAAAGCGGCGAAAATGCGTGCAGCTGGTGGAAAAACCGTGGTTGTTGCATACTCTTGGCGCACGAAGTTAGTCAATGAGATAAAATACGGTTTATCCCATTCTGCAGCAAGAGCTTTCTTCCATGATTTGTCAATTCTAACTTCCATAGATTTATTTTTTTGCAAAGTTAATAAAAAAGCGTAACTTTGCGGCAAATTTTGCACCCGTAGTTTAATGGATAGAATTACGGATTCCGGTTCCGTCGGTTGGGGTTCGATTCCCCACGGGTGTACAAAAATGATAAAAAAGGAATAAAACAGGAAAAATAACATCAAAACGATGCAACGCATAAATATACTTATTGCAATGATAATCAGCGTTATAGTAGCGAAAGCGAACGTAACAGCTGTGTATAATTGGTCTGATCCGTCATCACTAACTCCGGCTTATACAGCACCAACATCAACAGATCGTTATGGTGAGTATATAGGCAATGTTGAGTTTAGTGACAATGGTGTTATTTTGAAAATTAATGACGATGACGTGAAAGAGTCGAGTCAAAAAGCTCGCTTTCTTTACGGATACAATACTCAAACTGTTGAAATGCGAGCATATCCCGGTAGTGACATAATTGTCACTGCTCCGGAAGGTATGGTTGTCAGCAAAGTTGAATTTGAAGGTGCTAAAGCCGACGAGAGTTATATGACTCCGTATGACGAGTCAGGCAGCTTTAAAAACGGCATTTGGACAAGTGGCAACGCATTGCAAGAGGCTAAATTTTATGTTGATGCAACAATCAACTGCACAAAGATTACCGTTATCTGCAGTGGCGAAAGCGGTGTAGAAAACGTTTCCATCACTGCCCCCAATTCGTCAGAAGAGTGGTTTACACTCAATGGTGAAAAACTCAACCAACGCCCCACAATGGCAGGCGTTTATGTTAAACGCATTAATAATACAACAAAAACCGTGTTAATTCGCTGATATCAGCAATGGACTCAACAGTCATCCAAAGCGGCAAACGCCGCATACAATTTATAGACCTTGCGAAAGGTCTTTGTATAATATTAGTAGTACTTTTTCATGCCGGAGTTCTGACACCGTCAACACCGATGTTGAGTTGTCTGCGCATGCCTCTCTACTTTTTCTTATCGGGCTTATTCTTTAAAACTTATGGCGGCACCATAAATTTTATGGTGAAGAAAATTAATAAGATAATTGTGCCATTTGTTTTCTTCTATGTAGTCAGCAAAATTATATGTGCGTTGCGACTAGTGTTGGCGCACGACTATAATTGGACTGCTGTGCAAGCATTTTTGCTCAATTTTGATCTTGTGCACAACATACCGTTGTGGTTTTTGGTGTGCTTGTTTGTCACTAATTTGATATTTTGCGTGCTTCGCCGCACAATAAAAAATGAGATGGCATTTTCATTGGCTATTGTGGTTTGCGCATTAGCCGGAGTTGCTTGTGGCGAAGACGGTGTGTCGGGGTTTGCATACTCGGCAACAGCTCTCACTGCACTTCCGTTCTTTTATTTTGGCTATATGTCGAATCGCACACCGTGGCTTTATCCAAACAAACTTGATAAATACAATTGGCTTATAGGTTTGGCTTTGATAGCAGTAGCAGCAGTGATATCTTATTATAGTGGAAATGCACATATTTCGATGCGCGATAATCGTTTTGTTGGCAGTGCCTTGGCTTCATATATCACCTCGGTGTTAATTGTGTCGGGTGTGTTGATGATATGCAAGGCTATCAAGCATTTGCCATGGGTTTCGTATGTTGGCCGCTATTCGATAGTGGTGTTGTGCACGCACATGATTATAATGCCGCTAGTGTTGCTTGTGCTCAATAATTATGATGTGCAAGGCTTGCCGCGTGTATGGATTTCAGGTGTGACCACATTGTTAGTGTGCTCAGCCTTGATACCTTTGTGCATAAAATACATACCGCTGTTTACGGCTCAAAAAGATATTTTGGGAGAGCACACTGTGGCTTATCTCAACAAACAACGTTTTGCGGTGCACCCGCGAGCCATGCTTCAAGGTTTGCTACACAAACGTGCATCAAGGTAGCGCGCGCTTGTTCGCTAGCCCACGCAACGTGCGGGGTGATAAAACAATTGCGAGCAGAGAGTAGGGGATTATCGTGCTGAGGAGGCTCTTGGCTGAGCACGTCAACGGCAGCGGCAAAGATTTTTTCATTGTTTAATGCATCGGCGAGGGCTTGTTCGTCAACCAAACCGCCTCTAGCGGTGTTAATAATTATAGCCGATGGTTTCATTAGTGAAAGCGATTGTGCGTCAACGAATCCGCGATTGCTGTCGGTGAGCGGAGCGTTGAGTGAAAGCACATCAGCTTGGGCAAATAAGTCATGCTTATTAACCGCCTTAATGCCGGCGGGAAGATCTTGCTGCTTTTTAGACGTTAAAGCAATTACATTCATGCCGAGAGCTTGAGCTATAGCGGCAACACGTGAGCCGATATTACCAAGACCGTATATTCCCATTGTTCTACCATTTAGCTCGTCGATTGGATGAAGAAGATATGAGAAGTCGATGCAATTAGCCCAATCACCGTTTCGCACGCTGGAAGCATAGTCGCCAACGCGGTTGGTGATGTTGAGCAAAAGGGCGAAGACGTGTTGCACCACAGCATGGGTGCTGTAGGCCGGTACGTTGCACACGGTGATGCCGTGGGCTCGAGCAGCATCGAAGTCGACAATATTGGTGCCGGTAGCCATGATGCCGATAAATTTTAGCTCCGGAAGAGCTTCAATCACTTCGCGAGTCATCAGCACTTTGTTTGAAAATATAGCGGTAGCGCCTTTGCAGCAGTCGATGACATGCTCGGGGCTCACGCGGTCAAAAATCGTGACGTCACCAAGTTTTTGTAACTCAGGCCACGAACTGTTGCCGGCTGTGACAAAGCTGTCGAGGACAACGATTTTTATATTACTTTGCATAGTTAGTGATTTTAGTTGCTCAAATTTAGAGATTTTTCGCGAAAAGTAACTAACTTTGCAGCTTAATTTGAAAAAGGCAATAAAGATTTTAGGTTTATACATATACTACAATAAACACTAAAAAGATTGTTATATATAGGTACATCACTATTATAGAGCTTATTAAGGGCTCAGACTTTTTATATTTATATGAAACTTTCAGGTTCAATTGATTTTAAGCCGAAAATGTTTTCGGCTTTGCGAAATTATTCGATGGCGGATTTCCGTCGTGATCTTATCGCCGGTATTGTGGTTGGTATAGTAGCGCTTCCGTTGGCTATTGCATTCGGTATCGCATCAGGAGTAAGCCCCACAGTGGGTTTAACCACTGCAATCATAGGCGGTTTTCTTGTTTCTGCATTGGGCGGAAACTCTGTTCAAATCGGTGGCCCCACCGGCGCATTCATTGTTATTGTTTATACAATTATTCAACAATTCGGCCTCACTGGACTGGGTATAGCAACATTTATGGCCGGATTGATTCTTGTTTTTATGGGCCTATTTCATTTAGGCACTGTGATTAAATTTATCCCGTATCCAATTGTAGTTGGATTTACCGCGGGTATTGCATTAACAATCTTCTCTACCCAAATCAATGACTTCTTCGGACTAGGATTGACTGACTTACCGGGTCAATTTATTCCGAAATGGGGCGTATATTTCAGCAACTTTGGAAATATATCGTGGCCCGCATTGGCAACAGGTGTAGTCTCGTTGCTAGTAATCATATTTACTCCGCGCATTTCAAAGAAGTTGCCCGGAGCTTTGATAGCGATTATTGTGGTAACCATTCTAGCTGCCGTAGCTAAAAACTTTGTGCCCGGTTTTAATGTGGAAACTATTGGCGATCGTTTTGGCGAAATGTCAACAGATCTTCCAGCACCTCATGCTTTCGCACTCAACATGGAAACAATCAACAACTTGTTGCCATGGGCGTTCACAATTGCTGTGCTTGGTGCTATTGAGTCATTGCTTTCGGCAACAGTTGCCGATGGTGTGACCGGTTCGCGCACAAATTCAAACACAGAGTTGATAGGTCAAGGTATTGCAAATATCGTGGTACCCTTCTTTGGAGGTATACCTGTAACCGGTGCTATTGCTCGCACCATGACCAATATTTCTAACGGTGGTCGCACACCTATAGCCGGTGTAGTGCATGCCTGTGTGTTGCTTCTCATCTACTTGTTTGCAATGCCTCTTATTAATTATGTGCCCATGTCGTGTCTTGCAGCCGTGCTTATCATGGTAGCATACAATATGAGTGGATGGCGCACAGTGGCAGGTATATTCAAGACTCCGAAGAGCGATGTCACAGTGCTTATCGTAACATTTGTGCTCACAGTTGTGTTCGACCTCACAATTGCTATTGAAATAGGTCTACTCCTTGCAATGATTTTGTTCTTGCGTCGTGTAACCGAAAATACACAAATCAAAGTATACAGTGAGCGACTTGATGTGGCAGAAGGTACCGATCTTTCAAATCACGAAGTGCTCGATGTTGAAAAAGGAGTGAGCGTTTATGAGATTGACGGCCCGTTCTTCTTTGGTGTAGCAACTAAGTTTGACGAAATGATGCGCGCAACTCCGGGTAATGAGACTCCGTTAGTTCGAATCATACGCATGCGTAAAGTTGCATTTATTGATGCGACCGGCTTGCACAACTTGGAGATACTTATCACTAACTCACAAAATGAAGGCATACACGTTGTGCTTTCAGGCGTAAATGAAAATGTGCATGCATCGTTGGTTAATGCCGGTATTGATAAGCAAATCGGAGCTGATAAAATCTGCGATCATATAACAAAAGCAGTAGCTATGGCTAATAGCATAGTTAAAGAAATAAACGGAAAGTAACAGAATTGTCACAATTAGCTATTCTTTGCGAATATTTGCGATAGAGTAGCTAATTGTTGGTAAATCTGATAGTTACGCATTCTTCAAAAGATAAAAAATCTGACGAAGAAAAAAAAATGATAAAAATCAGAAAAAAAAATGCGAAAAGTTTTTGGTGGTATGAAAATAACACTTAACTTTGTAGTGTTTTTGAAGTAAACATATTAATTAATATTAAATCTTAAAAAAATGAAAAAGTTAGTTTTATTTGCTGCTGTTGCTCTCAGCATGTCAGTATTCTCTTGCGGTAACGGTGAAAAAGGCGAAGCTGTAGATTCAGATACAGTTGCTGCTGTAGTTGAAGAGCCCGTTCAAGCTGACACTGTTGCAGCTCCCGCTGACAGCGTAGCTCCCGCTGCTGAAGCTCCCGCTGCTGAGTAAGCATAATCCTTTAGATTATTAGCATTACAGCATAAATCGACTCTACTCATGAGTAGGGCCGATTTTATTTTTTTAGGATTAATCGATAATATCAAAAACAAGCTATGTCTCACCAAGATAATAACACTACAATACCCAAGGTAATACACTATTGCTGGCTGAGTGATGACCCATATCCGGCAAAAATAGGACGTTGCATTGATTCGTGGCTCAAACAGCTTCCCGACTATGAAATAAAGTTGTGGAATACCCACAATTTTGACATAGAGAGTGTGCCGTATGTTTTCGAGGCATACAAAGCGAAAAAGTGGGCATTTGCTGCCGACTATATACGCATGTACGCTTTGTATCACGAGGGTGGTATTTATCTTGATTCAGACGTTGAGGTTGTGAAAAACTTTGACCCGTTTCTGTGTCATAACTTCTTTTCGAGCCTAGAGTACCATCCGTCGCAGATAGAACGCACCGGCGCTGAAAAACTTATTGATAAAGACGGCCATAGAATAGCAGATGAATATGTGTCGGGCATACAAATACAGGCGGCAGTGATGGGCGCAAAACCACATTGCTCTTTTGTGAAAGATGTGCTTGATTGGTATGCTGAAAACAATTTTGTTTTCAATCATGATAAGCCCGGTGATACGTTGCTCTCTCCGCAGATTTATGCGAGAGTTGCAGAAAAATATGGCTTCATTTATAAAGATGTTGACCAAGAACTTAGCGATGGCATAAAAATCTATCGCTCAGAAATTTTTGCCGGGAATAAGCACGAGGTTACTCCGGCGTCATTTGCCATACACAATTGCGCACACAGTTGGCATGCTTCTCCGAAAGAAAAGCTGGCAAAATGGCTGAAATCAATCTTCGGCTAATCGAAAAAAGTGTTTATAGCTCCAACGAGTTCGACTTTAGAAGAAAGTCGTAGACACTAATTGTGGTGATGCCTGATTCGTCTCTGATGATTGGTGTTTCCTCGCCGGTAATAATTATTTTCTTAAACGAATCATCAACACTAAGCAATGATGCGTGTTCTTGTTTGATTTTTTCGTCAGACTCCATTTTGTAGGCCGATTGAATGTAATAGCGTTGGCTACCCAAATTACAAATGAAATCGACTTCGAGAGTTGAGCGATGTTGTTTTCCATCAGCATCTTTAGCGATAATTGGTACAGCCCCAACGTCAACGTTGAACCCGCGCATGCGCAATTCGTTGTAAATTAAGTTTTCCATGAGATGGCTTTTCTCCGATTGACGGAAGTTGATGCGCGCGTTGCGTAACCCCAAATCCATAAAGTAGTACTTATAAGGAGAATTAATGTAACGTTTTCCTTTTATGTCGTAGCGAGTTGATTTTTCAATAAGAAAAGAATCGCATAGATAGTCAATATAGTCTTTGATAGTATCGTATGATATAGTCGATTTTTTTTCGCTCTTGAATGTGTTTGCTAATTTGTTAGGATTAGTCAAAGCACCAATATCAGAAGCCATGATATTTATAAGCTCTTCTAAATCGGCATCCTTGCGTATTTCGTAGCGTTCTTTGATGTCTTTGATGTATGTTTCGTTGAATAGCGCGCTCAGAAAGCGCACTTTTTGCGAGTCGGTGTTGTATGAGAGTATTTGAGGCAAGCCACCGTATAGCATGTACTCGTTGAGAGCCGCTTGCTTTGAGCCCGTATAAGCCGACGTAAACTCGCTGAAACTTAGAGGATACATTTTCACTTCAAAACCACGGCCACGAAATTCGGTGACGATGTCTTTAGATAAGAATTTTGCATTGCTGCCGGTCACATATATGTCAATATTTTGCTTTGTTAGGAAGCCATTGAGCACATCTTCAAAGTCTTCAACCATTTGCACTTCATCTAACAAAATGTAGTGCATCTCGCTATCCAAAATGCGGCTTTCTACGTACTCATAGAGATTGTCGGGATTTCTCAGAGACCGGTTTTTATAGTCTTCCAGGTTAACCTTTATGATGTGGCTAGGTTGCACACCGGTGCTTTCGAGATATGAGTTGAAAATCTCGAAAAGAAGATAAGATTTGCCGCATCTTCGCATGCCTGTTATGACCTTGATCATGCCGTTATTTTTCAAAGAAACCAGTTCGTCAAGGTATTTTTTGCGTTCAATATTCATAGCTAATCGAATTTTGTGTCACCGGGTGACGGAGTTTTCGATTACAAAAGTAGAACATTCTGTTGATAAAACAAAGTTCTAATCGAAAAAAGTGTAAGTTGGTGACAGTTTTTTCGATTAGGGGATAAGTGAACAATAAATCGCGGTAGTTGTTTATTTTAGTGCGCGTTTTGTGTGGTGCAATCGCGAATTTTTTGTAATTTTGCAGCTACGAAATCTCAAAAAGCGATGATAAACAAAATCAATACATTAAAGGCCGAAATAGAGGCACTTACCGCAGCCGATACCGCAGAGGTAGAAGCATTGCGTATAAAATATCTTAGCAAAAAAGGTGCAATATCAGCACTTTTCAATGACTTCCGCACTGTACCCGCTGATCAGAAAAAAGCAATGGGTGCAGCCTTAAATGAACTCAAAACTTTAGCAACCGAGAAAATCAATGCATTGCGCGAGGCACTCGAAAACACCGATGTGGTTGACGATAGCTTAGATTTGACACGTAGTGCAGCAGCCGTGCGCCTTGGCACACGTCACCCGCTTTCATTGGTTCGCGAAGAAATTATCGATATATTCCACCGTCTTGGATTTTCAGTGGCAGAAGGCCCGGAGATTGAAGACGACTGGCACGTGTTCTCATCACTCAACTTTGCTGCCGATCACCCTGCACGCGATATGCAAGACACATTCTTCATACAACGCAATCCGGCAGATGTGCTATTGCGCACACACACATCGTCAGTGCAAAGCCGCGTGATGGAAACAACACAACCGCCCATTCGCATTATTTGCCCGGGTCGTGTGTATCGCAACGAGGCAATCTCGGCACGTGCTCACTGCTTCTTCCACCAAGTAGAAGCACTCTATGTTGACAAAAACGTATCGTTTGCCGACCTTAAGCAAACATTGCTCTATTTTGCTCGCGAAATGTTTGGCCCCGACACACAAATTCGCTTGCGTCCCAGCTATTTCCCCTTCACAGAGCCTTCAGCCGAGATGGATATCAGCTGTAACCTCTGCGGTGGTAAAGGTTGCTCATTCTGCAAACACACCGGATGGGTTGAGATACTTGGTTGCGGCATGGTAGACCCCAATGTGCTCGAAGCATGTGGCATCGACTCTAAAGTGTACAGCGGTTTCGCTCTCGGCATGGGCATAGAGCGCATCACTAACCTTAAATATCAGGTTAAAGACTTGCGCATGTTCTCTGAAAACGATACTCGCTTCTTAAACGAATTTACATCAGCTCACAAATAAAAAATTATCAGCTATGAACTTGGCTGAACTGACAAATTGCTTATTAGTATTTGCCGGGGGTGGCTTAGGTGCTGTGTGCCGATATGGCGTGCAGCACTTGCACGTATTTGAGATAAACAAATACCACGCCACGCTCACAGCAAATCTCACGGGTTGCCTTCTTATTGGTGTGCTATGGGCACTGTTGAGCCATTGGCAAACCGACCGTATGTGGTATTTGTTTCTTGTCACCGGTATTTTGGGTGGATACACAACATTCTCGTCGTTTTCGCTCGACACGATGATGATGTTTCAGTCCGGTTTATGGCTACGCGGCATCATGTATGTGTTGATGTCGGTGATAGGAGGCCTTGCTTTTTGTGCTATCGGCATAAGTGTCACTGAGCGCTTGCTCAAAATGTTTTGATGCATGAAGATAGCCGACAGATATAGCCACGTGCTCAGCATATTTCGCGAGGAAGTGCCGATGCCACAAACAGAGTTGCACTACGCAAATCCGTTTCAGCTATTGGTGGCGGTGATACTGTCGGCTCAGTGCACAGACAAGCGGGTGAACATGGTGACGCCCGAGCTTTTTCGCGCATTTCCAACGCCTGAAAAGTTGGCAGAAGCGGAGCCGCAAGAGTTGTTTGAATACATCAAATCAATCTCTTATCCCAACAATAAAACAAAATCACTGATAGGCATGGCACGCGCATTAGTAGAGCGCTATGACAGCCAAGTGCCTAAAAATATTGACGATTTGCTGACAGTGCCCGGAGTGGGCAGAAAGACAGCAAACGTGATACTTTCGGTTATATATGGCAAGGCCGCTATGGCGGTCGATACTCACGTGTTTAGAGTGTCAAACCGCATAGGGCTCACTAACAACTCGAAAACACCGTTAGAAACCGAAAAGACGCTGATGCGTTACATACCGGCTGACGATGTGCCAAAGGCGCATCATTGGCTGATTTTGCACGGCAGATACATCTGCAAGGCACGCAAACCTGAGTGTGGCGAGTGCTACATCAGAGATTACTGCAAATATTATGAGCACGAAAATCGTGCCACAAACACAACAAAATAACTTAGTGGAACTAACAACTTTTACATACATCATAGAGATAATCGGCACAGTAGCATTTGCCATTTCGGGCATACGTTTGGCAGCAGCCAAGCGTTTTGACTGGTTTGGCGCATACGTGGTTGGTATGGTCACTGCCATTGGCGGTGGCACCTTGCGCGACTTGCTTATAGGTGCACCGGTGTTTTGGATGAGCTCATGGATGTATATCGCCGTAACCGGGCTATCATTGCTTTCGGTTATTGTGTTTCGCAACTTCTTAATCAAAGGATTTCGCTCACTATTTCTCTTTGACGCCATCGGTCTTGCCCTGTTCACTGTGGTTGGCATAGAAAAGACGTTGGCATACGGCTTTGATATGTGGGTAGCAATAATCATGGGCATTATCACCGGCTCGTTTGGCGGTGTGATACGCGATATATTGTTGCGCGAAGTGCCCTTGTTTTTTCGCAAAGATATATATGCCACTGCATGTTTGGCGGGTGGCATGGTCTATTGGCTCACCGCTTTAGAAAACTACAATCCAATCATTTCACAAATAAATTGTGCCATCACCGTCATCGGCTTGCGCGTGCTCGCAAACAAGTACAATTGGTCATTGCCAATACTTCATGTTGATGAAAAATCACTGCCCGATGATGAGGCCGACGTAACCCCTAAAAATCATAACTAACTTCTATGAATATTAGCAGCCAATCACCAATCATCCAGTTCTTGAAATATGCTATTGTGGGCGTTATGAACACTCTTTTGACACTTGTTGTGATATTTGTGTGCAAGTCTGTGTTCGGCGTTAATGCTTACGTTTCAAATGCCATAGGCTACCTTGTTGGCGTGATAAATTCTTTTGTGTGGAACCGCAATTGGGTATTTAAAAGCAACGGACGTTTTTCGCGTCAGGCAGTGCATTTCATAGTTGGATTTCTCATCTGCTATGCAATACAGTTTGCCGTTGTGTGGGGCTTAAATCAATTCACACTCAAAGATATTGAGGTCAATATTGTGGTGATGACGCTATCGGGTTATGGTATAGCTACTCTTATTGGTAACGTGTGCTACACATTGTGCAACTTTGTGTATAATCGCCTCGTCACATTCAAATAACATCAAGAA
>CAZGAN010000022.1:0-17996 GCA_964523655.1 uncultured Bacteroides sp. | reverse complement strand
TATTTTTAATATATCTAATTAAATTACCATGCGAAAATGGGGTATTGAGCCATCATTTCGTTAACGCGAGCGCGAACAGCGGCGATGGTTTCGGGGCTTTCGGGGTTAGAAAGCACGCGGTCAATGAGGTCGGCAATTTCAATCATAGCGTCTTCTTTCACGCCACGAGTTGTGATTGCGGGAGTGCCAAGGCGAATGCCTGAAGTTTGGAATGGAGAGCGGCTGTCGAAAGGCACCATGTTTTTGTTGGCAGTGATATCAGCTTCAACAAGTACTTTTTCAGCGACTTTACCGGTGAGTTCGGGGAATTTAGTGCGCAAGTCAACAAGCATGCAGTGGTTGTCGGTGCCGCCTGAGATGATCTTGTATCCTTTTTCAACGAGAGCTTTAGCAAGAGCAGCAGCGTTTTTCTTGACTTGGATTTGATAATCCTTAAATTCGGGTTTTAGAGCTTCGCCAAAAGCAACGGCTTTAGCAGCGATAACGTGTTCGAGCGGGCCGCCTTGCACGCCGGGGAATACGGCAGAGTCGAGCAAAGCAGACATCATTTTGGTTACGCCTTTAGGAGTTTTTTTGCCCCAAGGATTTTCAAAGTCTTTGCCCATCAAGATGATACCGCCGCGAGGGCCACGGAGAGTTTTGTGGGTGGTAGAAGTGACGATGTGTGCATACTTCACGGGGTTGTCGAGCAAACCGGCAGCGATAAGACCTGCGGGGTGAGCCATATCTACCATAAAGATTGCACCAATTTCGTCAGCAAGACGACGCATACGAGCATAATCCCATTCGCGGCTGTAGGCGCTAGCGCCACCGATGATGAGTTTAGGACGTTCGCGACGAGCAACTTCTTCCATGTGGTCGTAGTCAACTAATCCGGTTTCAGCGTCAACGTTGTATTCGAGAGCTTGGAACATCAATCCTGAGAAGTTTACTGGGCTACCGTGGCTGAGGTGACCACCGTGAGCGAGGTTAAGACCTAGGAATTTGTCACCGGGTTGCAAGCAAGCCATGAAAACAGCCATATTAGCTTGCGCACCAGAGTGAGGTTGCACGTTTGCGTATTCTGCGCCAAAGAGTTGTTTGATGCGAGTGCGAGCAAGTTCTTCAGCTTCGTCAACTACTTGGCATCCGCCGTAGTAGCGGTGGCCGGGATAGCCTTCAGCATATTTGTTAGTGAGGCAAGAACCCATGGCTTGCATGACTTCATCGCTCACAAAGTTTTCACTAGCAATCAGCTCAATGCCTTTGAGTTGGCGCTGATGCTCACGCTCGATAATGTCAAAAATTTGTTCGTCTTTTTGCATATACTTGGTGTAATTTAAGGTTAAGAGATTTACTTTAAATTTTCAAGATTAAATTTGTTGACAAAGGTAACATAGTTTAATAAAATAACCAAGAAAACTTGAAAATTTTTACTTTTTTGCGGCAAATATTTCCGTACAATAAGTTAGGGGTAAAAATAGGCCTCGACAATCGAGAAGCGATGCCGAGGCCTAAAGTGATATTTTGCTATGCGTTTGTTTTATTTAGCGGGTTTCAACCATTTGTCGAACCAACGGAAGAATAGACGTTGCCATTGCACGGCATTTTGAGGTTTCAAGATCCAGTGGTTTTCGTCAGGGAAAATGACCATTTCGGCGGGAATGCCGCGAAGTTTAGCGGCGTTAAAAGCCATCATGCCTTGAGAAGCGAGAATGCGGAAGTCGTATTCGCCATGAGAAATCATGATAGGAGCGTCCCATTTATCAACGAAACGGTGAGGCGACTCGGCAAATGTGCGTTGAGCGGCAGCATTGTCTTTGTCCCAGTATGCGCCACCCATGTCCCAGTTAGCGAACCACATTTCTTCAGTCTCAAGATATTGAGCTTCGGTGTTGAAGATGCCGGCATGAGCGAAGAATGCAGCGAAACGGTGGTCGTGATTACCAGCCAACCAGTATGTTGAATATCCGCCGTAGCTAGCACCGGTGCAGCCGATGTGCTCAGAGTCGATGGCGGGTTCGTTTTCTTTCATGTAGTCAACGGCGCTCAGGTAGTCCTTCATGTTTTGGCCGGTGTAATCTTTTGAGATTTGTTCTTCCCATTCGGTACCGAATCCGGGAACACCGCGGCGGTTAGGAGCAATCATGATGTAGCCGTTCGAAGCTTGAAGGGCGAAGTTCCAACGATAGCTCCAGAATTGGCTGACAGAGCTTTGCGGGCCACCTTCGCAGAAGAGGATCGCGGGATATTTTTTTGTGTTGTCGAATTTTGGCGGATAAACAACCCATGTCAACATTTCTTTGCCGTCGGTAGTGGGCACCATTTTGCCTTCAACGGTAGGCATGGTGAGTTGGTTGAAGATGTGGTCGTTAACATCGGTCAAACGAGTAACGGTGTTCTTTTTGCCTTTAGTGTTTACGCAGAAAAGTTCGTTGGGTCGCACCATTGAGTGTTGCATGGTGATGAGGTTGTTGTTGTCAACCACAGCCAAAGAAGTGTAGTCGCATTGACCGCTGGCAAGAGTGGTAACGGTCTTTGTTTTTAAGTCGATGCTAAACACCGGAGCACCACCGTGGTAGTATGCGATGAATACGATTGATTTGCCGTCGGGGCGCCAAGCGAATTCTTCGATGGTGTAGTCCCAGTTAGCGGTGAGGTCGGTTTTTTCGCCGGTGGTAGTGTCCATGATGAATAGACGGTTTTTGTCGGCTTCGTAGCCATCGCGTTCCATAGATAGCCAAGCGACGTATTTGCCGTCGGGAGAATATGCGGGGTTAGTGTCGTAACCCATCATGCCTTCGGTGATATTTTTTGTTTCACCGCTGGCAATGTTGTAGCGATATAAATCGCTGTTGGTAGACTCAGCGTATTCTTTGCCGGTTTTTTTACGAGATACGTAAATCAGGTTTTGAGAGTCGGGAGACCAAGCGAGAGATTCAACACCGCCGAAAGGTTTCATCGGAGCTTCGAAAGGTTCGCCCTCCATGATGTCTTTGAGGCCGCTGACTTTTTTGCCGTCGAAATTTCCGACAAAGGGGTGGGGAATTGTGGTAACCCATTCGTCCCAGTGTTTGTACATCAAGTCGTCAATCACGCGACCTGTAGCTTCAGGGAGGTCAGGATACAAATCTTTTGCTTCTTGCACGGATTTCAAGCTGCGTATAACTACGATTTTGGTTTCGTCGGGCGAGAGGAGGAAGCCGTCGATGCCACCATCAACGTCGCTCACGCATTCGCGGTTGCTGCCGTCGGCGTTCATTACCCACATTTGAGGTTTGCCGTTGGCGTCGGGATACATGAAAGCAATGCGAGCGCCGCCTTCAATCCAAACGGCGTTGCCTTCGCTTTTTGGAGTTTTAGTCAAGCGGACCACGTTTTTGCCGTCGATGTCGCTAACGTAGAGGTCGTTGTTAGAGCGGTTTTGTTGCACGCTTTCGTAAGACACGCCGTAGAGCACCTTTTTCTTGTCGGGAGATACTTGCGGGCTAGAGACGCGACCCAATGCCATCAAAGCATCGATGTCGAAAATGCCGGTACTGGTTTTGAAGTCAGTACGGTCAATCAGTGGAGCATCGTCCGCAGCAACAGCTGCCGGAGCGCCTGCTGCCATCATAAGAGCAGTTGCGCCCATTGCAAATGATTTAGTTAAATTCATTGGATAGTATATTTGATATGATTTTTTCCAAATAGACACCGCAAAGTTACGCAAAAAATAAATAAGGAGTGGATAAAATGAGGTAAATTGCGAAAAAATTGGATGATGAAAACGGGTAGATTGAGAAATTGCGCTTATTTTAGACGAGAGAGTTAGCTGTCTGATAATAACAACATTAATTAACGAAATTTTTCTCTAATTATTGAACGTATGTTGCAAACTTTTTTGTAACTTCGCAGCATACCAATTAAACACGATCCACTAATATCTACGACCTCTGATAAGGTTAAAAAATTTCTTTAAACTACATGCTTACAGCAATAGTAATCTTATTCATCGTTGGCTATTTAGCAATAGCCCTTGAACATCCACTAAAGGTTGACAAAACAGCAACCGCACTAGTTTTAGGTATGCTACTATGGGTGCTCTACGCGTTAGGTGCAGAGACACTAGTGCCTATGGCAGCGGGTGAAAAATTTCAGCGTTATTTGGCTGAAAATCCGTCCTTGTTATCAAGTAGCACAGCACACCAAGCCCTTGACTACATTATAAATGTTGATGTTGTAGAGCATCTTGGCGATGTTGCGCAGACAGTATTGTTCTTGCTAGGAGCAATGACAATTGTAGAGCTAATTGATATACATGAAGGATTCACGGTAATCACCTCACGCATTAACACACGCAACAAACGCCGTTTGCTTTGGGTTATGGCATGGCTCACATTCTTTATGTCGGCAGTGCTCGATAACTTGACAACAACAATTGTGATGCTAACCTTGTTGCGCAAGTTTGTTCCCGACAAGAAAGAGCGATGGCTCTATGCCGGCTCAATAGTTATAGCAGCTAACAGTGGTGGCGCATGGTCACCTATTGGCGACGTGACAACAATACTTTTGTGGGCAAAGGGAAATGTGACAGTTGAAGCACTCATCAAGTTTGTGTTGCTGCCGTCAATTGTTTCGATGATAATTCCTGTTGCTTTTATAGCAAAACAACTTAAAGGCGAACTTCCTGTTCCTGAAAATACCGGATACACAAACGAGGATCTTACCAATAAAGACCGTACACTAATCTTTGTGATGGGTGTGGTTGGTTTGCTTCTTGTGCCTGTATTTAAGACAATAACCCATTTGCCACCGTTTATCGGTATACTCCTCGTGCTTGGCATACTTTGGGTATTTATTGAATGTTTCTACAATGGCAAGGTGCTTGTCAAGGCAAAGCAATATCGCATACCGCGAGTGATATCGCGCATTGATATGCCGTCAATTTTGTTCTTCCTCGGCATACTTATGGCCGTGGCAGTGCTTCAGTCGACGGGCATATTGGCAACGATGGCAGATGTACTCGACACAAGCATACACCATATTTACGGTATAGACACGTTGCTCGGTGCACTTTCAGCCGTTATTGATAATGTGCCGATGGTAGCCGGAGTTATGGGTATGTATCCGGTTGCAGATCCCGGAGCTACCGGATATGCAGCTAACTTTGTGGTAGACGGCCACTTCTGGGGCTTGCTCAGCTACTGTGCCGGAGTTGGTGGCTCAATGCTAATCATTGGTTCTGCAGCAGGTGTAATCACCATGGGTATTGAAAAGATGAACTTTGGCTGGTATCTCAAGAAATTCTCTTGGTTGGCAGCAATAGGATATCTTGCCGGTGTTGGTGTTTACATTGTGGAACACGTGATATTTGGATAAAAAAAGATGTAAGAATTATAGTTATATAATTAAGATTAACTATAGTCGCTAGGTTGAGATAACTTGGCGACTATTTTTATTTTCGTGAGATTTGCGTAACTTTGCACTGTGAAATTGAAACTACTCATATTATTAGTATTAGGAGTATGTCTGTGGGCATGTAATCCGGTGAAGCATGTGCCAGATGGACAGTACTTACTCGATAATGTAACCATTGATGTTGATAGCGCCGCCCGAAAGTCGGTTGACGCTACCGAATTGTATAATTTTTTGCGCCAATCGCCCAACCACAAGGTATTGGGATTTGCAAAGTTGCAGCTTGGCACTTACTCAATGTCGGGCAAAGATTCAACAAAGTGGGTGAATAGATGGCTGCGTCGCATAGGTCAAGCACCTGTGATTTATGACCCGGAATTGACAGAATTATCACGTAGACAACTGTCGCAAGCGCTTATCAATCGCGGATATATGAATGCATCGGTTACGGTTGACACAGTAGGCAATGCTGCCAAAAAGCGCATGAATGTGACGTATAATATCACAGCGGGTCAGCCACACACCATTTCAAGCTTGAAGTTTGAATGTGAAGACCCCGTAATCACAGATATAGTGATGGCTGATACAGCGGCAGCATTAATACGTCCCGGTCAACTGTTTGATAGAAATAAACTCGATGAGGAGCGAGGACGCATCACCGAAGACTTGCGCAATAGTGGTTATTATGCGTTTAATCGCGAATATATCACGTATATTGCCGACACTTTGCGCGGCAGCCATGAAATTGCAGTGACAATGACAGTGCAACCTCCGCGCACAAATACTAAAGACAATGAAGCGCTAACAACTCACACACGTTATGCTATTAATAATGTGTATTTTGTGACTGATTATAACCCATCGGTCACGGGCATGGGCTTTAATTTTGAAGGGTGTGACAGTGTTGCATATAAAGATATAACAGTGCTTTATGGCGCTGATAAATACATAAAGCCCGATATACTTGAAGAAAAATGCTTCATAAAAGCCGGAGAGCCATATAACGCTGCCGATGTAGAACGCACGTATGAGGGACTTAGTCAGCTCAGCATACTCAAGTTTATAAATATAGAAATGAAGCCATTGACGCAAATTGATGGCGAAATGTATATTGATGCATATATCTTGCTTTCGCGTAATAAGAAACAGAGCCTGTCTATTGAGGTTGAAGGAACAAACTCAGAGGGCGACCTTGGTTTTGGTGTTGGTTTGACATATCAGCATCGCAATATTGCGAAACGCAGTAATTTGCTCACCGCAAAACTTCGTGGCAGCTATGAAAGCCTTAGCGGAAATTTTGACGACTTGATTAATAACCGCTACACAGAGTATGCCGGAGAAGTTGGTATCACTTTCCCGAAGTTTGAGGCGCCGTTCTTGTCTAAAAACTTCAAGCAGCGCATAAAAGCGAGCACAGAGTTTGCAGTATCGACAAACTATCAGGAGCGACCGGAGTATACTCGCGTGATTGCCGGTGCAGCGTGGAAGTATAAGTGGAGTAACCCGCACAAAAATTACACAGAGCGTCGCACATTTGACCTCATAGACATTAACTATGTCTATCTTCCGAATTCAACAATTAATTTTATAGACGAAATAGCACCAACAAACCCGTTGCTACGCTATAGTTATGAAGACCACTTCATCATGCGAATGGGTTTCACATATCAGCGCTCCAATCGACGCATACCCACAGCTACAAATAACTCATTCACCATGCAGCCGTCAATCACCACATTCCGAGCTTCGGCAGAAATGGCGGGTAACTTGCTCTATGGCATATCGTCGCTCATAGGACAGGGCAAAAGTGATGGCGCGTACAAGATTTTTGGTATTCAGTATGCTCAATATGTGAAGGGTGAAGTTGATTATACACACGTGCGCAATTTAAATAGCCGTAATGCATTGGCTATGCGAGCATCGTTTGGCATTGGCTATCCGTACGGAAACTCTACGGCAATACCGTTTGAGAAGCGATTTTATGCAGGAGGCGCTAACGGAGTGCGCGGTTGGGGTGTGCGTACACTTGGTCCCGGTAGCTATGATGCAAAAAATTCGGTTATTGACTTTATCAATCAATGTGGTGACATCTCGCTAAACCTTAGCTTTGAGTATAGAGCAAAAATATTTTGGGTTTTTGAGGGAGCGCTATTTGTTGATGCCGGTAATATCTGGACAATAAAGAATTATGAGAACCAGCCCGGTGGCATGTTCAAATTTAATAAATTCTATAAAGAAATTGCTGCCAGCTATGGAGCCGGTATACGTATGGACTTCACATACTTTTTGCTGCGTTTTGACTTAGGTATGAAGGCTCATAATCCGGCGATGAATCAAGAGCCGTGGCCGCTCATACATCCGAAATGGGGCCGCGACGCAACATTCCACTTTGCAGTGGGATATCCGTTCTGATAGATAGTAAGAAAGATATATTTTTATTATGAAGAAGCTTGTAATTTTAGATCTTGACGGCACTTTGCTCAACACTATTTCAGATTTGGGCACAGCCACCAACTATGCTCTACAACAAATGGGATTTTCAACCCATCCAATCATTTCATACAACAATATGGTAGGTAATGGTGTGACTAAACTTCTAGAGCGCGCCTTGCCGATAGATGAACGCACAGAGAAAAATATTGATGCTATGCGCGTTCACTTTAGAGAATATTATGACAAGCATCTTTGGGATAATACAACCATTTATCCGGGTATGCGCGAATTGCTTGATGAATTGGCTTCGCGCGGAGTAAATATTGCTGTAGCATCAAACAAATATCAAAGCGCTGTTAATCGCCTTATAGAGCATTTCTTTGGCGATTTGAAATGGGCAGCTGTTTACGGACAACGTGAAGGAGTGCCAACAAAGCCCGACCCATCAGTAGTGTTTGAAGTGCTCACCGATTGCCCGACGGCAAAAGACGATGTGCTTTATGTTGGTGACTCGGGTGTTGACATGGAAACAGCTCGCCGCGCATGTGTTGAAAGCGTTGGCGTGACTTGGGGTTTCCGTTCACGCAAGGAGCTTGTTGATGGTTATGCTGATCACATTGTTGATAATGCAGACGATATACTCTCACTACTCTAAATAGTTTTTTCACTGAAATATGAATCAATCAGTTAAGGGGCACAGCGCTATGCTGTGCGCTAACGTCATGTGGGGACTTATGTCGCCCATAGCTAAGTTTGTGATGATTGGCGGACTTATTACGCCGTTGATTGTTACGAACTTGCGTATAGCCGGAGCTATGATTTTGTTTTGGGTGGCATCAATGTTCATGCCACGTGAACATGTGCCGGCGAAAGATTTGGCGCGATTGTTTGTGGCTTCGCTAATGGCAATTGTGTTTAATCAGGGTTGCTTTATTTTTGGTGTTGGATTGACAACTCCGGGAGATGCGTCAATCATTACCACGAGTATGCCGTTATGGGCAATGATTTTGTCGGCAATCATACTGAAAGACCGAATCACGGCGCGAAAAATAGGTGGAATAATAGCTGGAGCAACAGGCGCTATTTTGTTGATTATGGGAGGGAAAAACCATTCAAATATATCGGTAGCGCCAACAAATGCAATACTTGGCGATATATTGGTGCTTGTTGCCCAATTCAGCTATGCGCTATACATAGTGCTCTACAAAAATTTTGTGAGTAAGTATTCAATGTTCACTATCATGAAATGGATGTTCACCTTCGCATTTATATGTGTAATTCCATTCTCAATAAATAGTTTAGTAAACACTGATTGGGTAGAAGTTAGTGTGTTGCAATATGCCGGCATAGCATTTATTGTGGTATGTGGCACATTTATTAGCTACACATTTATTGTTGTAGCACAAAAACGATTAAGCCCCACAGTAGCTGCTACATACAATTATGTGCAACCAACAGTTGCGTGCATTGTAGCAATACTATGGGGCATGGACTCATTCAGCGCTCTAAAGGCTGCTGCAATAGTCTTGATTTTCTCAGGTGTTTATCTTGTGACACGCAAATAAAGCGAGTCAAGGAACAACTTTGATTGTAGAGGCAGCAGTGCGGTCGCTTTGAGTCACTTGTATTTGCACCGGAATGCGCTCGCGCAGCTCAGCCACGTGACTGATGATGCCAACACGGCGACGGTTGTGTGAATTGAGCATGCGCAGCGTTTCAATTGCTTTTTGTAGCGGCTCACCGCTGAGAGTGCCGAATCCTTCGTCAATAAATAGAGTGTCGATGCCACTCACAGTGCCGAGGTCGCTGAGAGCGAGAGCTAAGGCAAGGGATACGAGGAATGTTTCGCCACCTGAAATGGTGTTTGATGTGCGGGTGGTGTATCCTTGATAAGCATCGGTAACGAGAATGATAAATGTGCCCGGTTGCACGCTCAGCGTGTAACGATCGGTGAGGCGACTCATGTAGACGTTGGCCGAGCGAATCAAACTGTTGAGCACGTAGCTGAGCGCTATTGTGCGGAATTTCTTACCTTCGCTGTCGCCCAACATATCGTTGAGCATTTTCCATTTAAGGTATATCTCTTCAGCTTTTTGGCAAGCGACAATGTCGTCTTGACGTTGTTCGAGCGCTTTGTTGTTAGCGTTTAGTTTTTCAGCTATAACGCCGCTTTCATGTGCTATTTTTTCGCGTGATTGTTCGAGACCGTTTATGTTTTCTGTGAGCTGTTCGGCAGTGATTTCCGGTTGTTCAAGAAGAGCTTGCGGACATTGCAATTTATGCATTTCCACTTCGTCAAGCACTTGCGATAGAGCACCACGACGCGTTGACACGTTTTTGTCGAGGTCAGCTATAGTCTTGCGCAATTGTTGCACTTCGTTGTCGGTAAATGCAGCCAAACGTTGCAATTGCTCTGAGTTGATATCGGGGTGCTCATCATAAAATTTGGCGAGCTCGGCTTGAGCAGTATTTGAAAGCTCAGTCGCATTAACAATGCTGTCGGATGCGGCTTTTACATTAGCAGATAGTGAGTTGAGCTCTTCAACAATATCGTTTGCACCGGTTGCATTGGCGGGCTCGATGTCGCTCCATTCGGGCACTGATTCGGCTACGCGTGCAGCTGCTTTGTTGGCATTTTCGGCAAGCGTTGTTTTATTTGTTAAGTCTTTGGTTAAGCTATCAATGCGCTCAACCAATTTTGTATAGGCTGACTTTTTGGCATTGAGCTCTTTTATGAACGCTGCGCTATTTTCAATGGGATTGTTTTCCCATTCAGGAGAGCCATCAAGTAGTGTAAGAGCTTGACTGTGGGCTGAAGAAACTAATTCGAGTTGAGCTTTTTCAAGAGCAACCATTTTGTCGGCAACGGCATTGCTTTCGGTTAGTTTAAGCTGCTTGTCGTTTATACTTTCATATAAATTATCGTTTGTCGACTTCAGCGTATCAAGATCTGATTTTTGCTTGTTAAGCTCGTTTTGCAAAGAGTCAACTTTGGCTATTTCATCTTCTAATGTTTTAAGTTCTGTCTCAAACTTAACTTTAAGCTCTTGTAGCTCGGCGGTTGTGAGTTGCACGTCTTTGTACTCAATGTCAACGAGTTTGCAAGCGTCAATAACTTCAGAGAGTGACTTTTCTACAACTGCTTGAGCGTCTTTGAGTTGTGCGTTGCTTTTGTTGATGGCTTCAATTGCAGACTTGATTTTGCTCTCGCAAAGTTGCACGTCGGCAATTGATTTGATGTAAGCCTCATTAGCTTTATTGTAAGCATCGTCGGCGGCAGCCAGCACTTGTTTTAGTGCTTCAGCCATTGGCAGTTCGTCAATGATTAATTGACCGCATACGGGGCATACATCGCCTTGTTTGAGTCCATTGCGGAGAGCTTCGGCGCTATCGCCGGCAGCAGCTTGTTGGCGCTTGCGTGTTGCTTCAGCAATGTCTAGCGCTTGTTTTTGTGCGACTAGAGATCCTTTTGCCGTGGCAAGGTTGAGCGTTTGAGTAGCTTTTTCGACGTCATTATTTTTGATAGCTTCGTTAATGTCGTCAACGGTTTTGAGGTTAGCTTTGTAAAGCTTTATGGCATTAACGGCGTTGTCAATGTTGTGAATAGCGGTTTGATTAGCGTCTTTTTTGCGACGTAGTTCAGCAACGTTAGCGTTGTCGATTTGTTTTTGTGCGTTGTCAATGCTTTTCTCTTGTTGCTTGATATTGTTTTGTGATTTGATGTAGTCTTGATTGAGCTTTTCAATCTCGGCTTTAGCTTTGACAATTTCGTCAGCAAGGCGTTTTTGTGCCACTTCATACTCTTTAGCTTTTCCGGCGGCAGTGGTCGCATTGTTCAGCATAGAACATATTTCGCCGGCAGATTCGTATGTTTTTTTGCGAGGCTCTTCTGCCGTGAGATTGGCATTTGCGTCGGCTAATTGTTGCGAGAGAGACTTGATTGACAAGTTGAGCTGAGCGCAGTCGCCGAGTAGGGCGGCGTATTTGTCGTGTAGCGTTGCAATGCGTTTGTTCGCTTGTTCGATAGCCTTTTGTTGCTCGTTGATTTTACGGAAAGAAGTGCGCGCTTCGCCGGTAGCATCATATTGCGCTATATCGGCTTTAGCAGCGCGGAAATCGTCAGTTTCAGTTTCCGCAATGGCGTCTTTTAACTGTTGGTTGAGCTCGTCGGCCTTCTTGGCTAGTTCAGTTTTTTTCGTTAGCCAAGTGCGATTAGCAGAGTGCTGGTTGATTTGAGATACAATGTCTTCAACTTGTTTTGCGAGGTCGGCAATTTGTTGGTTGAGGTTTGCAATTTCTTCATCGCTGAGCACTTGTACCTGGTCGAGTTTAGACTTAGACAAGTCGTATGCGGCTTTATGTTCGCGTGTTTTCTCGAAGATGCCGCAACCGATGCGTTGGTAAATGTCAGCGCCGGTAATTTTCTGCAATATTTCGGCTTTTTCGTTCTCTTTACTTTTGAGGAATTTGTCGAATTCGCCTTGCGAGAGCATAGTGGTGCGGCAAAACTGGTCGTAATCAAGACCTACGAGTTCGCTAATACGTTCCTTGATTTCAGTTTCATACGTGAGTGTATGTTTTTTGTCAAGGTCAGTGAGAGTCCATTCGCGTTTTTGTAGAGCGCCGGTAGCTTTGTTGCGAGCGCGTTTCACACCCCAACGAGCTTCAAAGTTTATGCCTGAAGCTTGAAAGCGAAGCACAACGAAGCCTTCGCCGGTGTTTCTGCGCAAGAAACGGCGAGGGTCGGTTAGCGTTAAACCTTCGTGACGGTTTATGACAGTGGTGTTATCAGACTCTTCGATGCGCGGAGTTTTGCCATATAAAGCCATGCAGATAGCATCGAGAATTGTTGATTTGCCGGAGCCTGTTATCCCTGTAATTAAGAAAACATCGGCATCGTTGAGAGGTGCTTTTTCAAAGTCGATAACGGCATCTTCAAATGATGCAATGTTGTGTATGGTGAGTTGTTGTAGTTTCATTGTTGTTGTGCGTCGTTACGGTTAATCTGTGCTACAATCTCGTTAAACATGCTGCACATTTCGTCGGTGAAAGTCATGTTAATGTCTTGTGCATAACGTTGAGCAATGGTCAGCGGTGGGGTGTTGTGCAGCTCATCGACGGTGATGTCGTGGTCAGACACGGCACGTTCAATGTCGGGACGCACCACGTTTATCAGGCAAAAGTTGTGCCCGGCATCGGTTATTGTATTTCTTACAAAGGTTTCAGCTTCAGGTGGCATGTGCTCGCCGTAGTCGAGATACATGTTTACGCGAACAAAAGCGCCTTTTTCAATGTCGTCACCTTGCAAAGCAAAATCAAGGTTAGCGCGAATTTCATCCCAGTTTAGAGCTTTGTCTTTGCCTATGGTGATGAGATTTCGTCCGGCACGAATTGGCACGGCTTTCACTTCGGGAGCGCTGCCGTGTGTTTCGATAGTGACTATGCTAACTGAGTGTTGGTATGCTTCATCGAAACTGATAGGAAGTGGAGAGCCGGCATAGCGTGCGTGTTTCTCACTTCCGGGCACGAATTGAGCATGGTGTATGTGCCCCAGGGCAAGATAATCATATCCGCTGCCAAATTCTGATAATGGAATTTCATCAACACCGCCAATCACGTGCTCTATGTTTATGCTGTGGCCGGTGAAATCAGAGCCGCACACAGCCATGTGTGCCATCATAACGACAGGTAGTGATGATGTGTTGAGTTGAGAAACACGTTCGAGTAAACTATTATAGAAGTTTTCGGGTAGGTTGCGAGGATGCACATAGGGCATAGCAATCACGTATCCTTTGTCATCAATAGGAATAATCAAGCGGTCGAGTATGTCGGTAGTGATTTCATCGTTGGCAGAGCATCCAACTTGACCAATCATCACAACGCCAAGCTCTTGCCACGGAGCGGCAAACATTTCATGGCGTGAAGGGCTATCATGATTTCCGGCGGTAGCAATAATGCGCATTGAGCTGCAAGCATTGCGCAACTTCAACATAAATGACGAGAGCATTTGTATCGCTGCTGCCGACGGCTGACCATTGTGGAAAACGTCGCCGCTAATAATAAGAGCATCAGGCTTTTCGTTGGCAACAACTTCGCATAAAGCCTCAATCATGGCGTTGTGGTCAGCCGCTCTGTCGTAGCCATACAAAACATGACCAATATGCCAATCGCCGGTATGTAGTATTTTCATTTTGTTTCGGATTAAATTATAAGCCAAATTTACGAAAAAAATTCTAACCAAGCAGCACTAAATGGCAATAAGTAACACCGAAAAAATTGTAAAAAATAGCTATATATGCGCCAATGTGCAATATTTTTAGTAATTTTGTATCAAATTATCGCATTCTCCCCTCGCTACTTAGCATAGTGAACGAAAAATATTAACTTTAAATAATAAATTAAAAACATTTTAAGCACACCATGAACATAGTTGACCGCTTTTTGCAGTATGTGAAGTTTGACACTCAAAGTGACGAGCTCACTAACATGACACCCTCAACTCCCGGTCAAATGATCTTCGCTCAGGCTTTGGAAAAAGAGCTTAAAGGGCTTGGTTTGACCAACATCACACTCGACGACAACGGATATTTGATGGCCACATTACCCGGTAATGTGAGCGGACGTAAGGTGCCCACAATTGGTTTCATTGCACACGTTGATACAAGTCCTGATATGTCAGGTCGCAATGTAAATCCCCGCATCATTGAAAATTATACGGGTGGCGATATTGTGCTCAATGCTGACAAAAATATAGTGCTTTCTCCAACAGAATTTCCTGAACTCTTGCATTATCGCGACCAAGCACTCATTGTTACCGATGGCACAACGCTTCTCGGTGCTGACGATAAGGCCGGTATAGCAGAAATCATATCAGCTGTTGAGTATCTCAAACAACATCCTGAAATTGAACACGGCGACATTCGCATAGCATTTAACCCGGATGAAGAAATCGGTCAAGGCGCTCACAAATTTGATGTTGAGCAATTTGGTGCTGATTGGGGCTACACAATGGACGGCGGCGAAATCGGAGAGTTGGAGTACGAAAACTTTAACGCTGCAGTGGCACGTGTTTCATTCACAGGTCGCAATGTGCACCCCGGTTATGCAAAACACAAAATGATTAACTCAATGCGTGTTGCTAACCAATTTGCAATCATGTTGCCTCGCTGGGAAACACCGGAACACACCGAAGGTTACGAAGGATTTTATCACCTTGTTGGCATGGAAGGCACTGTTGAAAAGACTGTGCTCACATACATCATCCGTGACCACGACCGTGACCGTTTCGAGCGTCGCAAAAAAGAATTCGAACACTTGGCTCGTAAAATCAACAAAGAATATGCTGATTGCTGCCACCTCGAAATAAAAGACCAATACTACAATATGCGCGAAAAAATTGAGCCTGTAATGCACATCATCAATGTTGCCGAACAAGCTATGCGCGAAGCTAACATTGTGCCCAAAGTAGTGCCCATTCGTGGTGGTACAGACGGTGCTCAGCTATCGTTTAAAGGTCTTCCTTGCCCCAATATTTTTGCCGGCGGCTTGAACTTCCACGGACGTTATGAGTTCCTCCCCATACCGTCAATGGAAAAAGCTATGCAAGTTATTGTAAATATTGCTCGCATTGTCGCAGCTCGATAACATAGAAAACCGCACACTCATGACCACCACACAAAAGCCTTTGCTTGTGGTGGTCACCGGTGCGACGGCTTCAGGCAAGACTTCTCTTGCTATTGATGTTGCCGAATATCTTGGCACTGAAATAATATCTGCCGACTCACGGCAAATATATAAGGGCGTGCCTATAACCACGGCTGTTCCTACGGCTGAAGAGTTGGCACGTGTGAAACATCACCTCATAGAGGTGCTTAATCTTGATCAATACTATAGCGCTGCATGCTTTGAAACAGATGCAATGCAGCTTCTCACTCCACTTTTTGAAAAATATGGATGTGCCGTGGTTTGTGGCGGCTCGATGATGTACGTTGATGCGCTCATTAACGGGATTGACGATATGCCCACAATAACTGATGCGGTGCGAAATCGTGTTGTGGCTTTGTATGAGCAACATGGAGCGGAAGGGCTTTTGGCTATGCTTGAAATAAATGATCCGCAATTTTATAATGAAGTAGACAGGTCTAATATAAAGCGTGTGATGCATGCGCTAGAGGTCACTATGCAAGCCGGAGTGCCTTATTCGTCGTTGCGCACAGGTGGCACTAAAGAGCGCCCGTTCAGAGTGCTAAAAGTTGCGATAGATTGGCAGCGTGAGCAATTATTTGACCGTATAAATCGTCGTGTCGATATAATGGTGGAGCAGGGAATGGAGAATGAGGCTCGCAGCCTATACGCTTTGCGACACCTTAATTCACTTAATACCGTTGGATTTAAAGAGTGGTTTGCCCACTTTGATGGGGAGCTTGATCGCGAAACAACTATTTCGCGTATAGCAAAAAACACTCGTGTTTATGCAAAAAAACAGCTCACGTGGTTGAAGCGTGATGATTCGGTGATTTGGCTTCCATCGTCAAATCCGTTCCAGGCAATCAAAAATTTTATTGATTAAATTTCTTTCCTTTTTTACTGCGTTGCATGTTTTGTGACTTCGCTTTTGCCGGCGCAGGACGTTGCCATGTGTTTGGACGTTGATTAGGGAATAGTCGCTTGATGATGTCGCTGCGGTGCATGCGTTGCAATGAGTTGACGATGTCGGCATGATAAGAACGGTCATACCAAAAGAAATATTTTCGTTGTGCAAGCTTTTCTTCAGGGCGTGTGGCAGTGAAAATTTGTTCACCTGTATAAGGGTGTATGCCTGAGTAGTATATTTCAGTAGCCACAGTCATTGGGGTGGGGGTGAAGTCTTGCACTTGCTCAAGGTGCATGTTTAAGTCTTTTGTTTTTGCAGCAAGCTCTGCCATATCAATTTCATGACAACCGGGGTGACTTGAGATGAAATAAGGTATGAGCTGTTGACGCAAGGCACAACGTGTGTTTACGCGGTCAAAGATGCGTTTGAACTCATAGAAAAGTTCGAATGATGGCTTACGCATTACGTTGAGCACGGCGTCTTCAGTGTGCTCGGGTGCAACTTTTAAACGGCCGGAAACGTGGTTTTCTATGAGTTCTTCGTTGTAGCGGGCATTTGCGCGGTCGATATCCGGATTGCCGGTGTGATGCATAGACAAGTCATAGCGCACGCCACTGCCAACAAATGATTTTTTCACGGCAGGGAGTTTGTCTACAGCGTGATAAATATCGAGAAGCGGGCGATGGTCGGTGTTGAGATTAGCGCAAACTTTTGGGTGTAAACACGATGGACGTTTGCATTTATCGCACACCGTGAGGTCTTTGCCATGCATGGCGTACATGTTGGCAGATGGGCCCCCAAGGTCGCTGATATAGCCTTTGAAATCAGGCATTTTTGTAACTTGCTCAACCTCGCGCAGTATTGATTTTTTTGAGCGAGAAGCGATGAATTTGCCTTGGTGTGCCGATATGGTGCAAAAGGCGCAGCCGCCAAAGCAGCCGCGGTGCATGTTCACTGAGTGGCGTATCATCTCGTAAGCGGGGATGCGTTTTCCTTTGTAGCGAGGATGCGGCATTCGAGTGTATGGCAAATCAAATGATGCATCAATCTCGCCTTGACTCATTGCCGGATACATAGGATTTATTTTTACGGCAAATTTGTCGTATCCCTGCCATAAAGTTAATCCTCCGTTGCGAGAGTTTGATTGTTGCTCAATGTGTTTGAAGTTGGTGCTTTGTGCTCGTTTGTCTTTGCGCACTGTTGCCCAATCATTGAGCACTATATTTTCATTGTCAGAGGTTTTTGGCATTTCAGCAAGCGGTCGGCGCACCACTGTTTGACGCACGTCGGTGATGGTGTCAATGCTCTCGCCTGCGGCAAGTCGAGCTGCAATTTCGAGCGTAGAATGTTCGCCCATGCCGTATTGCAGAAGGTCGGCTTTGCAGTCAACAATAATGCTTGGGCGTAGACGGTCTTGCCAATAGTCGTAGTGCGATAATCGGCGCAGTGAGGCTTCGATACCTCCGGCAATAACAGGAACGTTTGGAAATAAATCTTTGAGAATATTGGAATATACGATGGTTGGATAGTCGGGGCGCATGCCGGCACGGCCATCGGGGGTGTAGGCATCATCGCTGCGACGTCGGCGATTGGC
>CAZGAN010000021.1:0-18271 GCA_964523655.1 uncultured Bacteroides sp. | reverse complement strand
ACAAAAGCCGCTGAAAATCAGCGGCTTCGTTGTGTTGGCGGAGAGGACGAGATTCGAACTCGTGGTAGGATTACTCCTACGTCAGTTTAGCAAACTGGTGGTTTCAGCCACTCACCCACCTCTCCGTGGTTTTGCTTTTGCAGTGCAAAGGTATATGTTATTTTTGTATTGTGCAAGTTTTTTCGTAAAAAAACCGTAACTTTGTAATCGTTATGAAACCACAAAGTATCAAAATTAGCGATTTTGTTTACAATTTGCCCGATGAGCGCATTGCGAAACATCCTCTTTCACAAAGAGATATGTGCAAATTGTTAGTTGCCGATAAAGATGGCGTGAAATGTGAGAAAAAGTTTTGCGACTTGCCCGACTTGTTGCCGCACGACGCAATGCTTATATACAATAATACCCGAGTTATAAATGCTCGCCTAAAATTTCGCAAAGTCACCGGCTCGGTGATTGAGGCCTTTTGCCTTGAGCCCGTTGCTCCGGCCGACTATGAGCGCAATTTTGCCGCTACCGACAAAGTTTCGTGGCGCTGTTTCGTAGGTAACTCTAAGCGTTGGAAGCAAGACGATCTTCAAGGCGTGCTAAATATTGATGGCAACGAGGTTATTCTCACCGCTCAACGCACTGAGCAACTGCAAGGTGCTTCTATTGTAGAATTATCGTGGAATGATTCTCGTTACAGCTTTGCTCGCGTCATCGAGGCTGCCGGAGTCATACCAATTCCTCCATATTTGAATCGTGAGACAGAAGCCGTTGACAGCGAAGACTATCAAACTGTATTCAGCAAAATCGAAGGCTCGGTTGCTGCACCCACTGCCGGACTGCATTTCACCCCCGAAGTGCTGCAAGACCTTGATGAGCGAGGCATTGAGCGTCGCGAGGTGACATTGCACGTCGGTGCCGGCACCTTCCAACCTGTCAAAAGCGAAGAAATTGGTGGTCACGACATGCACAGCGAGTTTATTGTTGTTGACCTTTCTTTGATAGAAGAATTAGCTAATACGACAAAACAAATATACGCTGTGGGCACAACCTCGGTGCGCACTCTAGAGAGTGTTTATCATGCAGGATGCTTAATTGCCCAAGGCAAATGGGATGGAGAAGTGCCACAATGGTATCCGTATGAAGACTCACATGCCAACCTTTCTATGGCCGAAGCAATGAATGCTGTTGCTTCTTATGTGCGCGAGCATGGCGAAACAAAATTCGTAGCATCAACTCGCATTATTATTGCTCCCGGATACAAATACCGTGTTGTGAAAGGCATGATAACGAACTTTCACCAACCCGGGTCAACACTACTTTTGCTAGTGTCAGCACTGATTGGTGATACCTGGCGCGACGTCTATGACTATGCCCTAGCCCATGACTTCAGATTTTTGAGCTATGGCGATGCTTGTCTATTTAGCGCGACTTAATTCGGTCAGGATTGGCAGCCACAAAGTCCTTCCATGACTTAGCCGAAGAGACTTTGATGGGCTTTGACGATTCATAGAAATGACACAATGCAGCTCCGAGCGCATCAGTGGCATCAAGTTCGATGTCGTTGAGTGCTTCGGGGCTTATATTTAATATGCGACGCAACATCTCGCGCACTTGCTCTTTCGATGCTGCTCCATTCCCGGTAATTGCTTGCTTAATTTTTCGAGGCTCATATTCAGTGATTGGCACCTGTCTAGCCAGCGCTGCAGCCATTGCCACACCTTGAGCCCTACCCAATTTGAGCATTGATTGCACATTTTTGCCAAAAAACGGTGCTTCAATTGCCATCTCATCAGGCAGGTATTGCTCCACAAGTGCCAACACACGCTCATATATGCGATGCAAGCGCATGTAATGGCTTTCAAATTTGCTTAGCTTGATAACACCCATTGCTTCGAGCGCCGGAGTTTTTCCGTCAACACGAAGTATGCCGTAGCCCATCACATTTGTACCCGGGTCTATGCCTATAATTACTTTCGACATCAGTCTATGAGGCTAAGATAAGTGGTGAAAAACAGCACTTTTTGTCCCCAGCGTGAAGTCATGTCGCTGCGCAATGTTGCCGCTGCATCATCGTGCCAACGCTTTGCATCTCCCAATGTTGGAGCTTTGAGCTGATAAGCAAAACTAATACCCTCAGGGTCATCGCCTCCCATCACCCGGGCAAGTTGTGGCTCAGTCAAATAACCCGTTGCCAACGCTGCCGTTTGATACTCCCGGCGAAGCCATTCAATAAATGCTTTTTGCACTGTCACGTGCACATGAAAGGTTGTATTTAATAAGACCATAGTAGTTATTTTTTCAGAATTGTTGATTTTATGAAACGAGGTACGAATGCTAAATGTCGCAATAATGTTGGTATCGCACCATAGTAATGCGACATGATTTTATAGCGTTCAACCAACGACTTGCCACGATTTTTCGTTGTCACACCTTCGCTCAAATAGTTTATAGTTGTTGTGCCGGTGTAAACATTGCGATGAGAGTGCTGCAAGCAACGTATACACCACTCGTAGTCAGCCGAAAAGCGCCAACGCGTATCGTAAAGCGGAGCTATTTTGCGCAACGCAGTGAATGCCTGGTGGCATACAAGCATGCCATGTTTGAATGAGTCAAGTGTAAGTTTTTGAGGAGCCGTGAGATGTCGCGGACCAACGTAATTGTTATCTATATCAACAAGTTGAGTCTGCCCATACACCACACCCGGATAGTCATTAGCCATTATAGCATCAGCCAATTCTTGCAACGTATTCTCATTATTGAAACGGTCGCCGGCATTAAGAAAAATAAGATAGTCGCCGGTGGCAACACCCATTGCCTTATTCATAGCATCGTAAATGCCATTGTCAGGGCTTGAATAAATCACCGTGCGCGGCGTTGCCATTTCTTTTGCAATGCTCACTGTGCGGTCTGTTGAAGCTCCGTCCATTATTATATGCTCATACACCGTGCACGTCTGTTGACCCACACTTTGCATGGTTGCGGCAATTGTGTCTTGTGCATTGTATGACACAGTAACAATACTGAATAAAGGGTAAGATGATGACGTATCCATATAAACTTATTTTGTGCAAAGATAATGGTTTCGGCATGATTTTACAAGAAAAAAGCGTATCTTTGCCTATATATTTAATTAAAGCCACATAATTACACATTCTGATAAACAATTGGTTAAATGAAAAAAACAATTCCTTTTTTGACTGCGGGGTTGCTTTTACCGATGTCAGCCTTGGCCGTAACTCCTTTATGGTTGCGCGATGTTCAAATATCGCCAAATGGTAGCGAAATAGCATTTTGCTACAAAGGTGATATCTGGAAGGTGCCTACAACCGGTGGTAAAGCTACACGTTTGACAACATTATCTTCATACGAGAGCCGCCCTGTGTGGAGCCCTGATGGCAAACAAATCGCTTTTGCCAGCGACCGCCACGGCAACTTTGACGTTTTTGTCATGGACGCAACAGGAGGACAAGCCACCCGCTTGACCTCTAATTCTAGCAATGAATATCCGGAAACTTTCAGTACTGACGGCAAAGACGTTTATTTCTCTGCTGCGATACAAGACCCGGCTTCTAGCGTCCTTTTCCCATCAACACGATTAACCGAACTATATGCTGTGCCTTCAACCGGCGGAGCCTCTCGTCAGGTGCTCGGCACTCCGGCTCAAGCCGTAAACTGGGGCAACGATTTCTTCCTATACCAAGACCAAAAAGGCATGGAAGACGAATGGCGCAAGCACCACACTTCTAGCGTGACTCGCGACATTTGGAAATACGACACCAAAACCGGCAAACACACAAACCTCACCGCTCATGCCGGCGAAGACCGAAATCCGATTGTCGATGGCGACAAATTTTATTTCCTCAGCGAACGCAATGGCGGCTCAATGAACGTATATCAAGCCTCTATAGCCAATGCTTCACAAGTGAGCGCCGTCACCAACTTCAACACACACCCGGTGCGCTTCTTATCACGAGGCAACAACGGCTTGCTCTGTTTCACATACGATGGTGAAATATACACTCAAGCTCCCGGTGCAAAACCCGTGAAAGTAAACATTGACGTTGTAGATGATTTGGAAGAGCCAATCGAGAAAATCGGTGTAACATCAGGAGCCAGCGAAGCTGTTCCTTCTCCTGATGGCAAATCTATGGCATTTATATATCGTGGCGAAGTGTTTGTCACCTCTGTAGAATACTCTACAACTAAACAAATCACAAAAACTGCTGAAGCTGAAAGTTTTGTTACTTGGTCACCTGATAGCAAGACTCTCTACTACACTTCTGAACGTGATGGTATATACAACATATACAAAGCCGAAATGGCACGCCCGAACGACGAAGCAAACTTTGCAAACGCAACAACCATCAATGAAACTGCTCTGTTCAGCAATGATGGCATCGAGCGCATGCACCCCATGATTTCTCCCGACGGCAAACAAATGGCTTTCGTGCAAGACCGCAACAAGTTGATGACTATGGATTTAAAAACCAAGACAGTGCGTCAACTCACCGACGGTTCAATGAATCCGACTCGCACCGGCGATGTTGAATACTCATGGAGCCCCGACTCTAAATGGATATTGCTTCTTATTGATGAAAAGCAACACTATCCGTATGACGATGTCGCTATACTCAACGTTGCTAGCGGCAAAATCACAAACCTCACCAATAGCGGATACACAACTCAAAACGCTCGTTGGGCTTTAGATGGCAACGCTATCATGTTCGCAACCGAAGAATATGGCATGCGCAACCACGCTTCGTGGGGCTCTCAAGACGACGTGATGCTAATTTTCATGAACCAAGATGCGTACGATAAATACAAACTCAGCGAAGAAGATTATGCCATCCGCAAAGACCTTGAGAAAAAAGACAGCAAAGAAAAAGACGCAGATAAAGACTCTAAAAAGTCTAAATCTAAAGACAAGAAAAAAGACGATGACACCGAAACTGCAAAAAGCAAAGATATTGTTGTTGAGCTCGATGGCATCACCGAACGTGTTGTGCGCCTAACCCCAATGTCGGTAAACCTACGCGACGCAATCATCACCAAAGACGGTGACTGGTTGTACTACATTGCTAACGCTAACAACGGCACCCAACTTTGGAAACTCAACCTTCGCAAAGATGAGCATAAAATGGTATCGAAAGTTGCCGGCGCTCGCGGTTTCGACATCGACAAAGACGGCAAAAACATGTTTATCATTGGCTCTTCCCTCAATAAATTTGAGCCGGGCTCTGATAAACTCACACCCATCAGCTACTCTGCAACAATGAATCTCGACCATGCTGCCGAACGAACATACATGTTCGACTACATGTCTCGTGAAGAAGGTGCTCGTTTCTACACCACTAACATGCACGGCATTGATTGGCCGGCTATGACCGCACACTATCGTCAATTCTTGCCTCACATCAACAACAACTACGACTTTGCCGAATTATTGAGCGAAATACTCGGCGAACTCAATGTTAGTCACACCGGTGGCCGCTATTATGAGCCATACAATTATCAAGGCGACCGCACTGCTAGCCTCGGTTTGCTCTATGACATGACATACACCGGCGACGGCTATAAAGTTGACGAAGTGCTCGAAGGTGGCCCGTTCAACAATGCAAAATCAAAAGTTGCCAAAGGCATGATTATTGAAAAAATCAACGGTGAAGAAATCAAAGCCGGCGAAGACAACACTTCTATGCTCACCGATATTGCAGGCCGCAAAACTTTGGTAAGCATATACGACCCCGCGACTAATCAGCGCTGGGACGAAGTGATTCTGCCTATCTATTCCGGCAAACAAAACGATTTGCTTTATCGTCGATGGGTTTTGAATCGTCAAGCCGATGTGCAACGTTGGTCAAACGGTCGTCTCGGATACGTTCACATCAAATCTATGGCCGACGGCTCATTCCGTACCCTCTACTCCGACGTGCTTGGTAAATACAACAACTGCGAAGGCATTGTGATTGACATACGTTGGAACGGCGGTGGTCGCATGCACGAAGATATTGAAGTTATGTTCACCGGACAAAAATACCTCACTCAAGAAGTGCGTGGCACTGATGTTTGCGACATGCCATCTCGCCGCTGGAACAAACCTTCTATTATGCTCATGTGCGAAGCTTGCTACTCAAATGCTCATGGCACACCATGGGTTTACAAACATCAAAACATTGGCAAACTTGTTGGTGCTCCGGTTCCCGGCACCATGACTTCTGTAAACTGGGTCACAATGCAAGACCCAACCATGGTATTTGGCATACCCGTTGTTGGCTACCGCACTGCCGAAGGCACATACCTCGAGAACGCTCAACTTGAGCCTGATGTATACGTCTTGAACAGCCCGGAAACAGTAGTTAAAGGCGAAGACACTCAACTTCGCACTGCCGTAGAGACCTTGCTCAAAGACCTCGACGCACAAAAGTAATAACAACTATTTCCAATTCATACCCACAAAAGATATGGCGTGCCGTTTACAGCGACACGCCATATCTTTTACCTTCATTAATACGCTGGCACCATAAGCAATAGAGCGATCCTCATACGCAAAATCAAATGTTTGCGGCAAGAGCTGATGCACAACGGTCTCCATCAATGGCTGCAGATACAATACCTCCGGCATAACCTGCACCCTCTCCACATGGATACAATCCAGCCAATTGTATATGCACCAATGTTTCAGTGTCACGAGGCACTCTAACGGGCGAACTAGTGCGCGTTTCACAGCCAATAAGCACAGCTTCGTTAGTGAGAAAGCCACGGCTTTTCCGTCCAAAGTCACTAAATCCTTGTTGTAATCTGGTTGCTACTCCTTTAGGCAACAAATGATCAATTCGAGCAGCATGTATGCCCGGAGCATACGATGTTTTTGGAAGTGTTGCTGATGCTCTACCTTGCACAAAATCAAGCATACGCTGAGCCGGAGCATTCTGTGTTCCATTAGCATCCTCAAAAAAGCGATGCTCAATCTGCTCTTGGTAATGCATCATTTTGAGTGGGCTATCTCCCTCAACATCTTCAGGCAAAATTTCTACAACCATGCCCGAATTAGACCAACGTGTACCTCGATTTGATGGTGACATTCCATTCACAACTAATTGTCCGGGAGCACTCGCTGCCGGTATTATAAACCCACCCGGACACATACAAAATGAATACACTGCTCTGCCATCAACTCTAGTTAGCATCGAATATTCTGCTGCAGGCAGATACTTACCTCTGCCTTGTGGCGAATGATACTGTATGCAATCAATAAGATGTTGTGGATGCTCTAAACGCACACCGACAGCCAATCCCTTCGGCTCTACAGTGATTCCACCATCTACCAAAAACTGATACACATCGCGAGCCGAATGTCCGGTAGCAAGAATCACTTGTCCGTCAAAGGTTTGCCCATCTGCGGTAGTCACTCCAACCACTGCACCATTTTTCACAACAAGGCTATCAACACGCGTGCTGAAATGCACCTCTCCGCCGCAACGTATTATCGTCATACGCATCGCTTTTATCACTGCCGGGAGTTTATCCGTGCCAATGTGTGGATGTGCATCAACAAGTATATCACGTGACGCGCCATGCTGATGAAGCACATTGAGTATTTTATCAACCGAACCTCGTTTTTTGCTTCGTGTGTAAAGCTTACCGTCAGAATAGGCTCCGGCCCCACCCTCTCCAAAACAATAATTTGACTCCGGATTTACTATATTTTGCCGATTGATTATTGCCATATCTTTTAGCCGCGAATCTACGTCTTTTCCTCGCTCTAAAACTATTGGTTTCACGCCTAGCTCTATAAGTCGCAATGCTGCAAATAATCCTGCCGGGCCGGCACCTACAACCACCGCTTGCTTAGCATCATCAGCTATTTGTTTATACTCAACTTCTACCGGCTTTGTCGCTTCAATATCAATTGCATCAACATGAGCAACTACCGTTAAATTTACCATGACACGGCGTTGACGCGCATCAATTGAGCGTTTTACTATATCTACTCGCTTCAATCGGTCAATCGAAATATGTAATTGTTTTGCGACTTCCTCTGCCAAAATGTTCTGTTCGTGTGCTGTGCGAGGGTCTACGCGTAATTGCAATGTATGTGTCATGAGTGTATTGTCGTATTTCAATTAAATCTAAATACAAAATTAGTACTTTTATAACAATTAAATGTGATAAAAGTATTAAATTTGTAGTCGAATCATCAAATACTACTTTTATGAAACAATCAATCGGAGCATTATTTGACCTTGACGGTGTCTTGATCGATACCGAACCTAGTTACACTGATTTTTGGAGCGAAGTTGGCATACGCTACAACGTTGGTTATGACGATTTTGCCCACCGAATCAAAGGAAACACTTTGGGCAACATACTTAACACATATTTCCCGGATAAAACTGTGCAAAACGACATTGTCACCGCTCTAAAAAAGCACGAAGCTGAAATGCGCTATCAAGCTTTTGACGGTGTAATTGATTTTGTGGCAAACCTACACAAACAAGGCATAAAAACAGCAATCGTAACAAGCAGCAACAGCGTGAAAATGAGTCATGTGCGTGAGCAACTACCCGAATTGCTCGCCAATATTGATGCCGTGCTGACTGAAGAAAACGTAACTCAATCAAAGCCCGACCCTCAAGGCTATTTATTAGCCGCTGAAACTTTGGGTTGTGACCCCAAAAATTGCTTCGTCTTTGAGGACTCATTGGCCGGTCTCGAGGCCGGACGTCGTTCCGGAGCTAAAGTTGTTGGCATCGCAACTACCAATTCGCGCGAAGTCATTGCCGACAAAGCCGATATAATACTCGACAACACCGCTGACTTTAAATTATAAGCCCCAATATATAACCGCAAAAAAGAGCTGTCTCAACCAATCTGAGACAGCTCTTTTTGCATATCTTTTTCTTTGCGAAATTATTTCACGGCTTTGAAGCTCATATCAAGACCTTTCACTGAGTGTGTGAGAGCTCCAACTGAGATGAAATCAACGCCACATTCGCCGTATGCACGAAGTGTATCATAAGTGATACCTCCCGATGATTCAATCTCGACAGACGGATTGATTGAGCGAATGTGTTTAACAGCTTCACGTGTGCGTTCAGGAGTGAAATTATCAAGCATAATACGGTCAACTCCGGCAGCTAGCGCTTGGTCAATCTCTGCTGTGTTTCTAACTTCTAACTCAATTTTGAGGTCTTTGTTGTTTTTAGCGCAATAGTCTTTGGCTGCACCAACTGCTTGAGGTATACCTCCGGCGAAATCAACATGATTATCCTTGATGAGAATCATGTCAAACAAACCAATACGGTGATTTGTGCCGCCGCCGATTTTTACAGCCAATTTCTCCAACATACGCATGCCCGGAGTAGTTTTACGTGTGTCAAGCACTCGTGCACCTGTTCCCTCTAGTTGTTTTTGATAGCGGGCTGTTGTAGTTGCTATACCACTCATACGTTGCATGATGTTGAGCATGATGCGTTCTGTTTGCAATAGAGAGCGCACCGATCCTTCTACAACAAATGCTATATCGCCGGGCTTCACATGTGTGCCATCTGTGATGAACACTTCCATTTTCAGTGATTTGTCAAACTTCGCAAATACCTTGCGCGCAATTTCTACGCCGGCAAGTATGCCTTCTTCTTTAACGATGAGTTGTTGACGTCCCATCTCTTCTGCAGGAATAGTTGAGAGCGTTGTATGGTCGCCATCGCCTACGTCTTCAGCGAAAGCTAATGTGAGTAAATCATCAATAAGCTCGTCGGGAGTTTTCATATTCTTAATTTTTAGAGTTATCTTTGTGCAAAATTACAAAAAACTTTGTCATCAATCAATGAAAATACTACTTTTAGCTATTGGAAAGACCGTAGATAAGCAATTATCTGCCTCAATTGACAAATATGTTTCCAGAATTGGTCACTATGCGCCTTTCGATTATAAAATTTTACCTGACGTTAAAAACGTGCGCGGCGGAAATCCTGATAGGCAAAAAGAGCTCGAAGGCGAACAATTCATGACACAGATACAGCCCGGCGACCACGTTGTGCTCCTCGACGAACGCGGCAAGGAGCTTACCTCTCGCCAGTTTGCCGAAGGTATTGAGAAATATATGCTCACCCTGCAACGTAACCTCGTGTTTGTGATTGGTGGCGCTTATGGCTTTTCTCCGGCCATGTATGCACGCGCAAACGACAAGCTTTCGCTATCAAAAATGACTTTCTCTCACGAAATGGTGCGTCTATTTTTCACGGAGCAAATCTATCGTGCATTCACCATTTTGCGAGGCGAGCCTTATCACCACGACTAAACGTGCAACAAATAGCTCTTAAATGGAGCAAAATCCTTAGTTAATTGCACAGTCTCTTTCGTGCCGTTCATAAATTCCTGCAACTTTGCCGGAATTTGCACTGTCGCGCCGATGATATTTTGCACCGTATCTCGAAATTTTGCAGGATGGGCGGTTTCCAAGAACACGCCAACCTCTCCTGTTTGCAGTTGTTCAGACAAAGCACGATATCCACATGCCCCGTGAGGGTCAAGAAGATAGCCGGTCTCGTTATACACTCTATTAACTGTTTCTCGTATCTGCTCATCACTATATGTTGCGCCTGATATTTCTGACGCAATTGCATCATGACTATTATTGTACAACGCCAAAACTCTAGCAAAATTACTCGGATCACCAACATCCATCGCATTTGCTATTGTTGATATTGATGGACGCGGATTGTACTCTCCGGTTTGCAGATATTTATAAAATATATCATTGCGATTATTCGCTGCAATAAAACGCGATATAGGCAAACCCATTTTTTTGCCAAATAGTCCGGACGTGATATTTCCAAAATTGCCACTTGGCACACAAACAACCACATTATCAGCCTTGCCAAGTTTTTTTAGTTGTGCGTATGCATAAAAATAATAGAATGCCTGAGGCAAGAAACGCGCAACATTAATTGAATTTGCCGATGTCAACTTCATGTGCGCCTTGAGTTCTTCATCAAGAAATGCTTGCTTAACCAACGCTTGACAATCATCAAATGTGCCATCAATCTCTAATGCTGTAATATTTTTTCCTAATGTGGTAAATTGTTTTTCTTGTATTTCGCTGACTTTTCCTTTGGGATATAGCACATAAACGTGTATTCCATCAACACCTAGAAAACCATTTGCCACCGCACTTCCAGTGTCTCCCGAGGTCGCTACAAGCACATTCACTTGTTGGTCGCCTTGCTTGCGTATGAAATAGCCAAGCAATCGCGCCATAAAACGCGCTCCAACATCTTTAAAGGCAAGTGTTGGCCCATGAAATAGCTCCAAAGAATATATATTTTCAGAAACAGCTACGAGTGGCACATCAAAATTGAGCGCATCATACACTATATTTTTCAATACATCAGCCGGCACATCTTCGCCAAAAAAAGCATCAGCAACATGATATGCTATCTCTTGAAATGATAGCTTTTCTATCTTGTCAAAAAATTCTTTTGGCAACGGCTTAATTGTATACGGCATGAACAACCCTTTGTCTGATGCCAACCCTTTGACAACGGCTTCTTCAAGCGTTGCGTCAGAAGCCTTATGGTTAGTGCTATAATATTTCATAATTGTAGATTTTCTATAAGTTCATAAACATATTCATAAATTCATCATTTTTCATCGAGTCATAGCAGCCACTAGCACAATCCAATTCACTGAATTGCTGCACTTCATCAGGCTCAATACCTCTATAATAAACTGCAAAAGGCACCGGCTCTGCCGTATGCGTTCGCAATTCACACGGTGTTGGATGGTCTGGAAGAACGGCTATAGCTACCGACTCTTGCCACGTTTGAAGTGCTTCAAATATCGGTCCTACCACACGTTTATCTAGATTTTCTATTGTCTGCTGTTTAAGTTTCAGATTGCCTTCATGTCCGGCCTCATCACTTGCTTCTATGTGAAGATACACGAAATCGTCAGTCTTCAATGCTTCAAGTGCTGCTTTAACTTTATTTTCGTAATTTGTGTTATACAGGCCGGTTGCTCCTTCAACTTTAATTATTTTTAATCCGGCATACCGACCTATCCCATTAATCAAATCAACTGCAGAAATCACTGAGCCACTTTTGATTGATGGATATTTTTGTGACAATGGTGTCATATTCGGACGATATCCCGGGCTCCATGGCCATATACTATTTGCCGGGTCTTTACCTTCTGAAACACGGCGCAGATTTATCGGGTGAATCGAAAGAAGTTCTTGCGATTTGAGTATTAGCGAATTCAATAAATCAGCCGTAGACTGAGCCTCCGGTGTCATTGGCTTAACCAACAGTGGTCTAAATGGCTGCAAAGGCACATCGTGCGGTGGAGTGCAGTCAACTCGTTTATCACCACCCTTTATAACTAATAGATGACGATATTGCACGCCTTTATAGAAACGCACACGGTCATCCATCAATTTTTCGTTCAAATAATCAATTAAGATATCTGCTTCTGCGTTGGTTATATGTCCGGCAGAGTGATTTTTTAATATATCACCTTCTATGCATATTAGATTGCAACGCATGGCCATATCACCGGGCTGAAGTTCTACTCCAATGTTAGCAGCTTCAAGCACACCTCGACCTTCATATACTTTTGTCAAATCATAGCCTAACACCGACATATTTGCAACTTCGCTTCCTGGGTGAAATCCAGGGGCGACAGTTAATAGCTTACCGCTACGTCCCAGCTTGGCAAGACGGTCCATGTTAGGAGTATCGGCATATTGCAACAACGTTTTTCCATTCAAGGCTTCGGATGGCCAATCGGCCATTCCGTCGCCCAAAATTATGATATGTTTCATCTTTCACAGGAATTAAAGGTATAGTTGAAAAGTAAGTATGATTGTCTTAAAAATCAGATATTTGCAATACTCATAACATCAGCAAATACTCCGGCTGCAGTTACTGCAGCTCCGGCGCCATAGCCCTGTATAAGCATCGGACATTCATGGTAGCGGTCAGTAGTTATCAAGATGATATTATTGCTTCCGTCCAAGTCATAGAACGGATGATTGCTACCAACTTCTTGCAACGAAACAGAGCCATGACCATCTTCAAGTTTTGCAACAAAACGCCAACGTTTATGTTCACTTTCAAGTTTCTGACGTCGTTTCTCAAAGTCTTCATCCAAAGCCGGTACTTTTTGCCAAAATTCATCAAGTGAACCGTCAAAGTATTCATCAGGCACAAACAAATGCTTTTCCACATCTGATTGTTCTAGCGGATATCCGGCTTCGCGCGCAAGAATCACAAGCTTTCGAATCACATCCTTACCACTTAAATCTATACGCGGATCCGGCTCCGAAAATCCTTTTTCTTGGGCAAGTTTCACCGTGCGGCTGAACGGCACATCTGCTGCAAGCGTATTAAATATATAATTGAGAGTGCCACTAAGCACTGCTTCTATTTTAAGTATTTTATCGCCACTATTTAGCAAATCATTCATAGTGTTGATGATTGGCAATCCGGCGCAAACATTTGTCTCAAAGAGATATTTCACACCTCTACGACGTGCCGTTTGCTTCAAATCATAATAGTTCGCATATTCTGATGATGCTGCTATCTTATTCGCTGCGACAACCGAAATATTATGCGACAAGAAATCTTTATACAAACTTGCAACATCTGCACTCGCCGTGCAATCAACAAATACTGAGTTAAAGATATTCATACCTATTATCTCATCGTGTAGCACTTGAGGAGATGATTTAATGCCCTCTTTCTCCATTGTTTCGCGATAGTTTGTAAGATCAAAGCCATCACGTGAAAATATCGCTTTATGTCCGTTAGCAATACCAACCACATTCAATTTGAGGCCTCGTTCTTGCTTTAGCTTTTCTTGTTGGCTATTAATTTGCTCTATCAAACTACCTCCAACTGTGCCTATACCGCAAATAAAGAGATTGAGCACTTGATATTCTGACAGGAAGAATGAATCATGTATCACATTCAACGACTTGCGCAATGATTTAGCTTCAACAACAAATGAAATATTTGTCTCCGAAGCTCCTTGCGCACAAGCAATTACACTTATGCCATTTCGTCCTAATGTGCCAAAAAGTTTTCCTGCTATACCGGGAGTGTGTTTCATGTTTTCACCAACAATAGCTATGGTTGCCAACCCATTTTCAGCTGACACCGGACTTATTTCACCCATCTCTATTTCTTTGGCAAACTCTTCATTTAGCACCTGACATGCAAGGTCGGCATCTTGCGAGCGAACACCAATAGATGAACTATTTTCTGATGACGCTTGCGACACCATGAACACACTTATGCCATTTTGTGCCAACGACTTAAATATGCGATAATTCACACCAATCACACCAACCATACCAAGACCGGTGAGGGTGATAAGACTTGTGTCGTTAATTGATGAAATACCTTTGATTGCCTTCGATCCGTCGTGCACATCTTTTCGTATCACAGTGCCTTCTGCCTCCGGATTAAAGGTATTTTTTATCAGAATGGGTATATTTTTATGACATACAGGATATATTGTCGGCGGATAAACAACTTTTGCTCCAAAGTTGCATAACTCCATCGCTTCAACATAGCTCAATTCATCTATTGTATATGCTGACGAAATCACACGCGGATCTGCGGTCATAAATCCGTCAACATCAGTCCAAATCTCTAGACTGTCAGCATTGAGAGCAGCTGCGATAATTGACGCTGTATAGTCTGAACCTCCACGTCCCAAGTTTGTCACCTCATTGGTAACTTTATCGGTCGATATAAATCCGGGCACAACACTCACTGTAGGTATATCTTTAAATGCCTCACACACGAGTGTATTTGTCAACTCCGAATCAAGTATATGTTTCGAATGCTTTTTTTCTGTTTTTATAAACGTTCTTGAATCAAACCAAACTGCATCACGTATCAGCTTAGTTACTATGAGCGACGACAAACGCTCTCCATAACTTAGCACCGTATCAAGTGTTTTATCCGACAAATCGCGTATAAGGAAAATACCGCGAAATATATTCTTTAAATCGGCAAGCAATTCATTGATTTGATCAAGCAAATCTGAGCGATTCTCCCCGGCTGGAATTACGGTGTAAACCATTTCCACATGCCGATTAACTATCTCTCTATACTCTTTTTCATAACCTTCATCGCCTGTGGCTGCCAACTTTGAAGTATAGATAAGTTTATCTGTTATTCCACCTAGCGCTGAGACAACAACGATTACCGGTTCTTGAGCCGCTTCAACAATTTTTTTTACGTTTAATATGCTATTTACGGAACCCACGGATGTTCCGCCAAATTTCAAAACTTTCATGTTATTATTTTCCATGTAATAATTAAACATCAAGCCACGCTAGAATTTGCTATGCAAATTCTACGCTTAAATAAAAAAATTAAATGCCGACATCCGTCCGGCGCATCTCACGTAGAGACGCATCTATTATCTTCTACCCACGAGGGGTTGTGGTTATGAATAGAGCCGCAAGTGATCGATAGTGAACTGCCATTTTTTTTGAGATTTCAATGTTTCTAGTGATATTTTACGCAAATATAGCAACTTTTTCTAACAATCTACAATAAAAAAGCATTTTTTCTTTTATTTTACCACAAGTATCTCCGGTCGCCATGCATCCACATCTACAGCTCCATAACCTTGCACCGGAACGGTGGTGTCCTCATCGCTAAACACAATATATACCTGATTATTAGTTGATGTGTCTTTTTTGTACACTATTAGCACATCAGCATCGCCAACCTTTGTCTTCGTGAATGAGGTTTCTCCGCGCCACATTGCCGGATTATTCTTACGCACATTTAACGCATTTGCCAAATAATCACGCAATTTTTTTTCTTCTGCATTTCTTGGCAATAAGTGGCCACTGGTTCGTGCAACATTATCGGGCTGACCTCCTTTTGTTTCGAGAGTACGGTCAGCATATTCGTCACCATAGTATATGGTTATAGGTCCATTATACGCTGCAAGCACTGCCATACGTGTCATTTGCTTCTCGTAGTAATATGGATCGGCTAATTCAAAATGATCTGCCAATCTGTACCCATCGTGATTCGTGAGAAACAAGTTTGGCATCACCGAATCAGTGCAATAACCACGTTGCCGAGGATTGCGCAATGTTTGTATAACATCGTCCCATCCATTTTCAAGCCCGGCAGAACTAACATCTTGCATTGCTCCCGACAATCTTTTTTTTCCATCAAAATCAAATGCCGATAACAATCCACCGTTCTTATACACGCCTGAGTTTATCGTAGCGGCATCGCCCCAATCTTCGCCAACCATATAGCCAAGTGTGCCCCATTGTTTTCCTTGAGCTCGTCGAGCAGCACAAGTTCTTTCAACAGCATCACGAATTTCCAGCCAATAATTGTGATTTCCCTGACATGCTTGATATGCTTGATCTAACCGCCATCCATCAATTTCAAAATTGTCAATCCACCATGTAGCTACTTCCTTGAAATAATCAAGAGAGCCGGGATACGCAACATTTCCGGTACCTTCATTTCGGTCATTACCGCTTTCAGTACAATCAATAGTATATCCACTTGGCGATGGCTCAACAACTCCGCCATGATGACCAAATACTCCATCAAGGATCACATAAATGCCTCGTCTATGGGCTTCATTCACCAATTCATGCAAATCTGATGCAGTGCCAAAATGTGGGTCTACAGCGAAATAATTATTGGTAAAATATCCCGTAGCTTGCAATTTTTCGCCACCAACAGCCACCGATGAATCAAAAATTGGTGTCAGCCATATTGCATTAACGCCAAGACTACTAATATAGTCCATCGCATTTATAACGCCACGCAAATTACCATTTTTTGTTTCACCATCCGGCCCCCACATTGCAGCATAACCGGATGCGCCATCGTCTGCATGCTGAAACGACGCTACCATAATTTGATATATCGACAACGAGCGATGGCTGTCCGGAAGTGACTTAGTTTGAGCACTCGCACCACAACCAAACAACGAAGCTAATAGCAATGAGAGAAGAGATTTATTTGCCATTATCTTACTTATTCAGCATCATTTCCGGCAAATTCCATAAGAAATGCCTTAATAAAATCATCAATATCACCATCCATCACACCATTAACATCACTCGTCTGATAGTTGGTACGATGGTCTTTAACTCGGCGGTCATCAAACACATAACTACGTATCTGACTACCCCACTCGATTTTCATCTTGCCGGCCTCAACTTTCGCCTGCTCTTGCATGCGATGTTGCAACTCTTTATCGTACAATATCGAACGCAATTGACGCATCGCATTCTCCTTATTCTTTGGCTGGTCGCGAGTCTCTGTGTTTTCAATCAAAATTTCCTCTTGCTCACCGGTGTAAGGGTCAGTAAACTGATAGCGCAAACGCACTCCCGACTCAACCTTATTCACATTCTGACCGCCTGCGCCACCCGAACGGAATGTATCCCACGACACGCATGCAGGGTCTACTTTCACTTCAATTGTGTCATCTACCAACGGAGTAACAAAAACCGATGCAAACGACGTCATACGCTTACCCTGAGCATTATACGGTGAAACTCGCACTAAACGATGCACTCCATTTTCGCTCTTAAGATAACCGTATGCAAAATCGCCCTCAACATTGATTGTGCACGACTTAATACCAGCCTCATCACCATCAAGCAAGTTAGCAATTGACGTTTTATAACCGTGTTTCTCACACCAACGCAAATACATACGCATAAGCATTGAGGCCCAGTCTTGACTTTCAGTACCTCCTGCACCTGAATTAATCTTCAGAACTACACCAAGTTTATCTTCCTCACGTCGCAACATATTGCGAAGCTCCAAGTTTTCAATCTGAGAAATAGCCTCTGCATACAACGCATCAAGCTCAGCCTCCTCAATGAGACCTTCCTTCACAAATTCAAAACCGGTAGAAACCTCATCAACAGCACGCTCAACATCCTCGTAGCCTTTAATCCACGCCTGCAAGTCCTTAATCTTTTTCATTTGCACTTGAGCTTCCTTCGGATGTTCCCAAAAATCAGGCACATGTGTGCGAAGCTCTTCTTCTTCTACTTGTATGCGTTTATTATCGACATCGAGATAGCGCTTAAGAGCGTCACGACGATCTATTGCTTCTTTCAATTGCTCCTGAGTAATCATCAGCTATAATCGGTTTTCTTAGTGTTTGTAGTTTTTATTTTAGTACAAAATTAGCACATAATTCCTTCCTATGCAAAAATCAGCCACAAATAATTAGCATTAACTACTTTATTCACATTAATATA
>CAZGAN010000020.1:0-18483 GCA_964523655.1 uncultured Bacteroides sp. | reverse complement strand
ATTTGGAATTTTAGTTGTTTTTTTTAATTTGCCGAATTAAAATACCAAAGAATTATTAACTTTTTACATTCATTAAGAGACAACGCTATGGAAAATTATGGAAAACTAATGGTGGCAGCATCGGCAGTATTAATGCTATGCGGCTGCAGCTCGAACAGTAATGAGCCGGACGATCCGACAAATCAAGAGCAAGGAAGTTCTAACGAGATTGCCGTGGTAGACCTTCCGGCATACACAAACAGCATTTCACTCACAAGTAACGAAAAAATTGTGAATGAAGGTATTAATGAATTTTCATTTAAACTCTTTGACGCTGTTGTGTCAAACAAAGAAAAGTCAGCTTTTGACAACAGTGGCAATGTTTCAATCTCGCCTATTGGATTGGCACTGTGCACAGGACTTTTTGCCAATGCAGTTGATGACGAGACAGCGAACAAAATTGTTAACATTTTCAGCAAATCGGACTTAGATAGCTATAACAACGCATGTAAAAAGCTATTGGAATATTTGCCGAATGAGATTAATGGTGCGGAGATGGTACTAGCAAATTCGGCATGGTTATCAAACCAATACAAATTCACTGATAGCTACAAGAAAGAATTGAATAGCGTTTATTACTCAGAGGTATATGACGTTGATTTCAATGATAGTAGCGTGCAAAGCGTAATTGACAAATGGTGCTCAACAAAAACAAAAGGTACCATCAACAATTTGCCGGTACCAACAAACAGTGAAACACAATACGTGCTACTAAATGCAATGTATTTTAAGGGCGATTGGCAAAGTAAATTTGACAAAGCAAATACGACGGAAAAAGTATTTTACGGCTCGTCAGCTAAGTCAAAGATTAACATGATGCGACAAGAACTCAATGCAGTCTATTTCGAGTCTGACAATTTTGCAGCAGTGAAGTTGCCTTACAACGGAGGTGGCACCGAAATGGTTATAGTTTTGCCGGCAGAAGGTGCAGATGCAAACGAATTTGCGCGTACTTTTGACTATGCTTCATGGCAAGAAATAGGAAAGAATGCAAGCATAGCGAAAGTTGATTTGTCACTGCCCAAATTTAATATTGCACAGACCACAAACTTAACAACGGCACTGGGTGTATTGGGTATACCAATGAGCGACATTAACTTGGCAAAAGCATGCATTTCAATCTCCGGTGCTCCTACTTTTGCACAAAACACATACAGCAATATTGACGAAGAAGGCACAACCATAGCTGCTATTACTGAAAACATGATGGCTTCTACTCCCGGCACGAGTGCAACCGAATATAAGAAAGTGACGATGAACGTGAATCGTCCGTTCTTGTATTTTGTTTACAACACCACCACCGGTTCAATCTTAATGGCAGGAAGCATTTCAAACTTGTAAAAAAATTTTTAGACAATATTAATGGCAGAGATAGTCGGTGTGAAATCGGCTATCTCTGCTGCATTTTATTTGGTCAGGTTGATGATTTTTTGTAAGTTTGTGCCATCATGATGAACTTCACTCCATTGGCTCGGCGCATGATGAGCAGCCGAGTGCTTGCCGCACAAAATTGGCGCGGAGAAGCAATAAAAACGATTCAGACCAATCAGCTCACTTGGCTCACTTCTCACGGCGCCAAGACAAAATATGGTGTTGCTCACAAATTGAGAGCGACCGGCAACTACGAGGATTTTTGCAGTATGTTGCCGGTGACATCTTATCCGGCAATACGCGAATACATAATGCGCATGGTTAACGGTGAGGCAGACGTGCTGTGGCCGGGTGTCACACATCGGTTTGCACAATCGTCGGGCACCAGCGATGGCAAAAGCAAATACATACCAATCACAGAGCAATCGTTGCGCCTAAACCACTATCAGGGCGCCGCCGACGTTGTGGCTCACTATCTATATCTTCACCCCGAAAGCCGCATGTTTAGCGGCAAAGGATTCATACTCGGCGGCAGTTTTGCCAACGAGCTAACCTTGCCGCCACACGTGAAAGTTGGCGACCTGTCAGCCAACCTTATTGATGACATAAATCCGCTGGTAAACCTTGTGCGCATACCGTCAAAAGACATAGCATTGATGGCTGATTGGCGCGAAAAATTGCCGGCATTGGTTGAAGCGTCGCGTCATGCTGATGTTACAAATATATCAGGAGTGCCGTCGTGGTTTCTCACTGTGATTAAGGAGGTTATAAAAGCTGAAGGGGCAAGTACCATACACGATGTGTGGCCCAATTTGGAGGTATTTTTTCACGGTGGCATATCGATGCAGCCCTATCGCAGCGAATACGCTCGCATCACTGCCCCGGAGCGCATGCACTATTTTGAGACATACAACGCATCGGAAGGCTTTTTCGCTGTGCAAGATCGCGATAATAGCCACGATATGCTTCTGCTTATTGACCGCGGCGTGTTCTACGAATTTGTGCCTCTCGATGAGGCAGACGAAGCGCATCCGGCTCACGCTGTGCCCGCTTGGCAAGTTGAGCAAGGTAAAACTTATGCGCTCGTAATCACAGCCACCAACGGACTATGGCGATATCCGCTGGGCGACACTGTGCGCATTGTCAGCACAGACCCGCTGCGCATAGTCATAGCCGGGCGTACCAAGCACTATATCAACGCTTTCGGCGAGGAAGTAATGGTTTATAATACCGATGCTGCCATAGCCAAAGCATGCGAAAAAACTAATGCTGCCGTGGCTAACTACACAGTGGCTCCGGTGTTTGCCGAGGGCGGAAAGCATGGCAGGCATCAGTGGCTGATTGAATGGCAACGTGCACCGCACAACGTTGAGCAGTTTGCCGACATACTCGATGCCGCACTGCAAAACGAGAATAGCGACTACCAAGCAAAACGCGCCGCAAGCATATTTCTTGACCGACTAACAATCACCACAGCCCCCGATGGTCTTTTTGACAAATGGCTGGCATCGACTGGCAAACTCGGCGGTCAACGCAAAGTGCCGCGTCTGAGCAATGACCGCAAGATTATAACAGCTATGTTGCAAAGTTGTTAAATATTACGCGCACGCGATTATTTATGTGTTAAAAGGAGTCATTATTAGAAAATTTGTTGTAATTTTGATGATTAAACGCATCTCTACGCACAAATTATTACTAATATATTCCTGTAACACAAAATTTTATGAGACTTAAACTGTTCCTGTTAGCGTGCATAGCGGCAGTATTGCCGGTATTTGCGCAGACTTCGAATCTAGTCGGAGTTGTTGTGAACGGCTCAACGGGAGCGCCGGTAAACGGAGCTTCGGTGACTCTGCGCAACAGTGGAGTATCAGCCAACACTAATTTTTCAGGAGACTTCAGCCTGAACGCAAAATCGGGAGGCACAGACCTATTGATTGTTGTGTGCGACGGCTATGAAGCTTACAGCCGCGAAGTGCTAATTTCCGGCAAACAAATCAGTCTGGGCCAAATACGCCTAAACCCCGAAAATGTTGACGATGATTATTACGGCGACACTGACGACATGGTTTATGACGAATCTGTGCTCGAAGATGAAGAGGGTAACTCACAAGGCATCGCTGCACTCACAGGCGCCAACGATAACTTGTACTACAACACCGCAAGCTACAACTTCGGTCCGATGTACTTTAAATTCCGCGGATATCAAAACTCATATCAAAGCGTTTACCTCAACGGTATCGAGATGAATGACCCCATACGCGGTAACTTCAACTTCTCAAGCTTGCTCGGCATGACCAGCCGCGCTTTCCGCAACAAAACCACAGCAGTAGGCACCGATGCTGCCTCATTCGGTTTTGGTGACATTGGCGGCGCTGTAAACTATAACACTATTGCCGACACATACGCTCCCGGCTTCAACGGCTCGGTAGCTTTCACCAACTCAAACTACATGTTCCGCGGCATGGCAAGCTACTCAAGCGGCATGAACAAACACGGCTGGGCTTACACTGTTAGCGCTATCGGCCGATATGCAAAAGAAGGTGTGGTTGACGGCACATTCTACAACTCAGGCGGTTTATTCTTCGCCATACAAAAAGCTCTCAGCAGCACACACTCTTTGACACTCACCGCTTTTGGCGGCCCGACACAACGCGCCACCGCGTCAGCCACATACCAAGAAGTGTATGATCTTGTAGGCTCAAACCTCTACAACCCCAACTGGGGCTGGCAAGACGGCAAAAAACGTGCATCGCGCATCACTGAGACATTTGACCCAACCGTGATGCTCACTTGGTTGTACAAAGGTCAAAAGACAACACTCAACACATCAGCAGCAATGCGCTGGGTGAACTACAGCCAATCAGCTTTGCAATACTACAAAGCCAACGACCCCAACCCCACATATTACCGCTATCTGCCTTCATACTACGAAGACAACGCTGAGCAATATGACCTCTACACTCAACTTTGGCAATCTAAAGACCCCAGCGTCACACAAATCAACTGGGACAATCTTTACCAAATAAACTACCTCAACAATGTGCAAAACCAGACTTTGAGCGAGGCAAACAAAAAAGGATCGAGCTACATTCTCGAAAATCGCCACTCAAATCAGTTTAACGCAATGTTCAACTCATATATCAACCATCGCCTCAACGAAAACTTCGCGCTCCAAGCCGGTGTTAGCTACAACTACACTAAAGGCTCTTACTACAAGACCGTGCGCGACTTGCTCGGCGGTGAATTCTGGATTGATATCGACCCGTTCAGCGACCGTGATATCACTATCGCTCCCGATAACTTGCAAAACGACCTCGACAACCCCAACCGTCGTGTCACCAAAGGCGACCGCTTCGGTTACTACTACAATATTTTCTATCAGAAAGCTGCCGCTTGGTTGCAAAACACCTACACTACTCGCCACTGGGATGTTAGCTACGGCATCGACTTGAGCTATACCGATTACTATCGTAAAGGTCACATGCGCAACGGTCGTGCTCCTCAAAACTCTCTTGGCAAGAGCAAAACCCTCGACTTTGACAACGCAATGATCAAAGCAAGCGCAACATACAAGCTCGATGGCCGCAACTATTTCATGGCTCACCTCTTGTACGGCACACGCGCTCCGCTCGCTGACCAAGTGTTTATCGCTCCGCGCGTAAAAAACACCGTGCTCGACGGCGTTGAATCAGAACGCGACTTCTCTATGGACGCTACCTACGGCTGGAACTATCGTCGCTTCCGCGGTGCTATCACCGGTTTCTACACCGACATCAGCAATGCTGTTGAGCGCACCGGTTTCTACGATGACCGTTACAATACTTACGCTATCTACGCTCTACAAGGCGTGCGCAAAGTGAACAAAGGCGTTGAGCTCGGCATGGCTTACAAAATCACTCCTTCAGTTACCGCTACATTCGCCGGAACTTATGCTCGCTATCAATACAAAAACAATCCTCGCGGCACACGTTCTTTCGAAAACGGCTTGTATGCTGATACAACCCAAACCGTATATCTCAAGAACTACTACGCAGGCTCAGTTCCCCAAACAGTATTCAACGTTGGTATCGACTGGTCAGCTCCCAAAAACTGGTTCTTCAACATCAACGGCACCTGGCAAGGCGACGCTTACGTGAACCTCTCTCCCGCTTACCACGAAGAGCTCCCCGACTTGTGGAAAACAATACCTAACTGCACCGAAGAGCTTCTTGCCGCTAAAGTGGAAGAACTCTCAACCCAGGATAAACTCAAAGACGCTTTCTCACTCAATATCTCTATTGGTAAGCTGGTTTACATAAACCGCAAAGTGTCGATGAACTTTAACCTCAACATCAACAACGTGCTCAACAACAAGAACGTGGTTACCTATGCTTATCAACAAGGTCGTATCGACACCTCGAACTATGACCGCAACGCATACCCCAACCGTTACACATACGCTCAAGGTATCAGATTATTCTTCAACGCAGGTATACGTTTCTAAGGCTCACTCAAAAATTTAAACTACAATGAAAAAGTCATTAATATACATAGCAACAGCACTGTTAGGTGTGACAGCCTTCAGTTCATGCGACGACAATTTTGAGCGTCCGCCGTTGTCGGTACCTGTGGCTACCATACAGCCAAACACAACTATTGCCGAACTTAAAGCAGCATTCTATAGCTCCGACAATAACTATGCTACCCTTGTTGGCACTAAAGCCGATGGTAGCGACTACATCATTCACGGCACCGTTATTTCAAGCGACGAAGCCGGCAACTACTTCAAACAAGTTGTTATAGCTGACGAAACTTCAGCTATACAGCTCGACATTGATGCTTATGACCTCTATGAGTCTTATCAACTCGGTCAAGAAGTGGTGCTCAACGTGACAGGACTGTATGTTGGTGCTTACGGCCGACTCATGCAAATTGGTGCTGCTCCTTCAAGCGGATATCCATCACGCATCGACGAAGATACTTTTGGCGAACATGCACAAGTTAACGGGCTTTCTCATCCCGAAAACGTGGTTGCAACAACTGTAACTATTGAGGAGCTCAACACTATCAAAAACGTACAAACCGACTGGCTCGATTGGCAATGCCGTCTCGTCACCGTTGAAAACGTTACTTTCGCTAATGCCGGCACACAAACTCTTGCCACTTCAGGCAGCAGCGGTGTGAGCCAAACAATCAGCGATGCTAGCGGCAACACCGTGATTGTCTACACTAGCGGATACTCTGATTTCTACGATTACTACTGCCCCACCGGCACAGGTAACGTGACAGGTATACTCAGCTGCTACAACGCAAACTGGCAAATTCGTCTCATCTCTATCGACGGTCTTACCGGCTTCGACGAACTCACAAAAGAAGCCAGCGAACAACCCACACCTTCAACTAACGGCGACGGCACTGAAGCTAACCCCTACACTGTTGCCGACGTCATTGCTGGCGCTACAGGCACAGAAGCTTGGGTGAAAGGCTACATAGTTGGTTGGGTTGAAGGACAAGTGCTCAGCTCAGGCGCAACGTTCAACTCTGCAGCTACTGTTTCAACAAACATACTCGTTGCCGACAAAGCCGGTGTGACCGACGTTGCCGAATGTATACCCGTGCAACTTCCCTCAGGTAGCGTGCGCGATGCCCTCAACCTCCAATCTAACCCCGGCAACTTCGGCAAAGAAGTAGCAGTGAAAGGTAGCTTGGAAAAATACTTCGGCACTGCAGCTGTTAAATCTGTTACCGAATACAAAATTGAAGGCGGCTCAGACGAGCCCGCTACAGGTAGCGAAATCTATAGCGAAGCATTCACAACCGGCATCGGTCAATTCAAGATTGTTGACGTGACTCGTCCTGATGCTATCAGCGAAATCTGGAAAAACAGCTCTAGCTACGGCATGGTAGCAACCGGTTATTCAAACAGCGCGAACTACGACTCAGAGTCGTGGTTGGTATCTCCGGAGATTGACCTCACCGCCGCTAGCAATGTAACACTCTCATTCGACCAAGCACTCAACTACTTCAGCTCTATTGATGTTGCCAAAGAACAAGCAACATTGATGGTGCGTGAATCAGGCAAAGAATGGTCACAAATCACCGGATACTCTTATCCCGCTTCTTTGAGCTGGACATTCGCCGGTAGTGGTGATATTGACCTCAGCTCTTACATCGGCAAAACCGTGCAATTCGCTTTCCGCTACGTTTCTACCGCTGCTAAAGCCGGCACTTGGGAAGTTAAGAACTTCAAAATTGCAGGTGAAGGTGGAAAAGTGGGTAGCAATCCCGGTAAATAAGCTGTTAACCACAATAAAAATACAGTAATTAAAACTCCATACAATTAAGATATGAAAAGTTTAAAAACATATATGGCGTGGTTGGCAGCAGCAATCGCAGTGGCAACCGGTGTCAGCGCTTGTCAAGATGACTTCGACGATCCCGGTGTGACATCGCCCGTGGCTACGCTCAAAGCCAATACCACCCTTCTTGAGCTCAAAAAAGCCTATTGGAACGATGCAACAAACTACATCGACACAATCGGCGTGCGCGAAGATGGTTCACACTATATCATTCACGGCACAGTTGTTTCAAGCGATGAAGCCAGCAACGTTTTCAAAAGCCTTGTCATACAAGACGGCACCGCTGCAATGGCTATCTCTGTCAACTCTTACAACTTATACCTCAAGTATCGCCGAGGTCAAGAAGTTGTTATTGATGCCACTGGCATGTACATTGGTAAATACAATGGACTTCAACAACTCGGTTTCCCCGAATGGTATGAAAACGGAAACGCTTGGGAAGCATCGTTCATGTCACCCGAGTTCTTCAGCCAACACGTTGAGTTGAACGGTCTGCCCGACATCGCAGCTATCGACACTCTCGAAATAAATAGCTTCAGCGAACTTCCTTCTGACCCCGACGGTTTGATGGAATACCAAAGCCGTTTGGTGAAATTTAACAACGTTGCATTCGTTAACGGCGGCAAAGAGCAATTCTCAACCTATCACTCAAGCGGCGTTAACCAAAGCATCACTGATAGCGATGGCTCATCGTTGCCCGTTCGCACCAGCGGTTACTCTAACTTCTGGAACAACACACTTCCCGAAGGTCGCGGCGACGTAGTCTGCATACTATCTTACTACGGTACTACCGGTTGGCAGCTCATTCTCAATGACTATGCCGGCTGCATGAACTTCGGCAACCCGACAGTGGCTCCCGGAGCTGAATCTAACCCCTACACCGTGGCTCAAGCCATTGAAGTTGAAGACAGCGGAGCAAGCAAATCGGGCTGGATTACCGGTTACATTGTTGGTGCCGTTGGCCCTGAAGTGACAACCGTAACTTCTAACGACGACATCGAATGGACATCAACACCGTTGCTCGCCAACACTCTTGTTATTGGTAGCACTCCCAACACCAAAGATATCAACAGCGCTCTCGTTGTAGAATTAACCTACGGCACCGCCTTGTATCAATATGGTAACCTTGTTAACAACCCCGCTAACTACGGCAAACAAATCTGGATTCGCGGTAACCTTGCTAAAGCAATGGGCACTTACGGCGTAACCGACAACAGCGGTTTGGCTGACACTTGGAAAATTGAAGGTGTTGAAATTGCCAGCAGCTCTATTAAAGACGGTGCAGGCACACAAGACTCTCCCTACTCTGTTAGCCAAGTGCTCTCAGGTGCTGCTACAGGCACTGCTTGGGTGAGCGGCTACATTGTTGGTTCTAGCAACGGCATGAACGCTTCAGACTTCCACGCAGGCGTTGAAGACCCATCTCAAACCAACGTATTCATCGCTAATTCTCCCGATGTCACTGACTACACAAAGTGTGTGCCCGTGCAATTGCCTTCAGGCACAATTCGCTCAGCAGTAAACTTGAAAGACAATCCCGGCAATGTCGGCAAAATTCTTTCTATTAACGGCTCTATTGAGAAATACTTCGGTCAAACAGGTGTTAAATCAGCTACCGACTACTCTCTCGACGGTGAAGGAAGCAGCACAGTCACCCCCGACACTCCCTCTACTATCACCGGCGATGGCACTGAAACAAATCCTTACGACGTGGCTGCAGTTATCAGCATCAACCCCACCTCTACCACCGAAACAACTTATAGCGGTGTTTGGGTGAAAGGTTACATTGTTGGTTGGGCTGATCTCTCAAGCACATACGTTATCAACGAGACTACCGCTACATTTAACTCCAGCGCTACACTCAAAACCAACATACTTGTTGGCCCGTCAGCCGGTTGCACTGACTACACCAAATGCATAGGTGTGCAACTTCCTTACGGCGATGTGCGCACAGCTCTTAACTTGCAAGATAACCCCGATAACTTCGGCAAAGAAGTTTATCTCAAGGGCGACATTTTGAAATACTCAGGCGTACCCGGATTGAAGAATACTTCAGATTACAAACTCGGCGAAGGTGGCGGCTCTACCACTCCCGACACTCCTGATACTCCCGACACTCCGTCAACTTCTGACGAATATCTCGGTGACTTCAACTCGTTCAACAACAGCACTGCGGCAGCAAGTCCTTACGGCACTTACACCAATGCCACAGGTTGGACTGCTGAAAACAGTATCATTCTCGGTGGTACAGATGGCACTGATGCTAACCCCTACTTCACATTCATCGGCGGCTCAGGTGTTCTTGCCCCCACCCTCAACGGTAAGACAACAACACTCGGCAAACTCACATCGCCCACACTCACCGGCGGCATTGCCACTCTCACTTTCAACTATGGCTTTGCTTTCACCGAATCGAAATGTCAATTTACAGTTAACGTAAAAGACACTAACGGCAATGTTATCAAGACCGACACTGTGACACTCGATAGCATCACCAAACTTTCAGCCTACAGCTACTCTCTTGATGTGAACTACAGCGGCGACTTCATCATTGAAATCACCAACAACGGTTACTCCGGCTCTACAAGCAATAAAGACCGATTGAGCATCTTCAATCTCACCTGGACAAAGTAACAACACAAAACCTCACATAAGCAACAACCCCGACTCGTTTGAGCCGGGGTTGTTATTTTTTTTAGTATGTCTTTATCTTATTATTTACCGAGCACTTTGAGAAGCTCAACATCGAAGATAAGAGTTGCATTCGGACCAATGATGCCACCTGCACCTTGAGGGCCGTAAGCAAGGTTTGAAGGAATGTAAAGACGCCATTTAGAGCCGGCTTTCATCATTTGAAGAGCTTCAACCCAACCGGCAATAACTTGAGTTACGCCGAATGTTGCGGGAGCACCACGTTCTACTGATGAATCAAACACAGTACCATCGATAAGTTTACCGGTGTAGTGCACTTCAACTTGATCATCTTTTGAAGGTTGAGCACCTTCGCCTTCAGTGAGAACTTCATATTGCAAACCGCTTGCAGTTGTTTTCACTTCTGCACGTTTTGCATTTTCAGCCAAGAATTGTTCGCCGGCTTTTTGGTTCACTTCAGCCATTTTAGCTGCAGCTTCTTGTTGTTTCTTTTCCATTTCGCCAAAGAAACTTTGAATTTCGGCTTTAGCTTCGTCGTATGACATTTTGGGTTGAGCACCTTCATACACAGCTGCAACACCGTCAGCAAAGTCTTTCACATTAATAGTTTCAATACCTGAAGCTTTAAAGTTGTTGCCCATGCTGAGACCGAGGGCATAGCTAATACGGTCGAGTTGTTTGTTATCCATAATGGTTATTGAGATATATTTAAATTTGTGTGATGCAAAGATAGCAATTATCTACATAATCCACAAACCGCGCACCCAACACAACTACTATCCTAACAACTTGGCAAGGTGTGTGAGCGCCTCATCGGGGAGTGCTGCCGAGAGCGAAAAACGTAGTCGTTCTGTGCCCGGCGGAACAGTTGGTGTGCGTATCGGAAGCACTTTTGCTCCGCCTTCAAGAAGTTGTGCCGACAGCTGCACACAACGTTTTGCATCGCCAACAATATAAGGCTGTATATGTGAGGCTATTGGGCTACCTATTATTTTTTGTAGCTCCACGGCTAGTTGGTGCAAGCGTGCACGCTCCGCATCCATCTGCAGCGAGTGGCGCAACGTTGTCATTGACCACATTGCTGCAAACGGCGATAATGCTGTAGAGAAAATGAGACTTCTACAACGGTTTACCATGTATTCGCGCATCATTGGCGACATCACTGCAAAAGCGCCCTCCGAAGCTAGAGCTTTGCCAAATGTGCCAACAACAATGTCAACATCTTTACCTTGACACAGACCAAGACCTCGGTCGCCAAGCACACCAACTGCATGAGCTTCGTCAACATAAAGTATCACATTTTTATGCATACGTTTTGCCTCTATGAGCTTATCAATGTTGGCAGAATCGCCGTCCATCGAATAAACCGATTCAGCAACAACAACCACGCGGTCATAGTCTTTGCCATATCGCTCTATGATGCGAGCCATGTGGTCATAATCATTGTGGCGAAATCGCTCAAATTTCGATTTTGACAACACCAAGCCATCAATAATTGACGCATGCACAAGTTTGTCGGCTACAAAAAGCGTTGACGACGAGCCAAGAGCGCCAATCATACCGGTGTTTGCATGGTAGCCGCTATTGAAAAGCAACGCAGCTCTGCCATAGAGCGACGATATGAATTTTTCGAGGTCGCCATAGGCATTTTGTCGAGCTGATAACAAACGCGAGGCTGATGACGACGGAAGAAATGTTTCAGCTGTCACTCCGCGCAAAAAATCGGCACGAAGGTCTATATTTTCTGATAAGCCAAGATAATCGTTCGATGAAAAATCATAGGCATTGTCAGCAGCTTGAGCCGGAATAACACGAAGGTTTCCCGATGCTGCCAACTCGTTTAGAGTGTTTTGTATAGCGTTCACGGCAATGTTTTTACTATTTCAATCATTTCAGTGACAAGGTGGCAGAGTTGTGCATCGGTGATAACATACGGAGGCATCACATACACGTTCTTTCCGAATGGGCGCACCCAAATGCCTCGCGCCACACACTCTTTCTGAAATTCGCCAACATTCACATCGTTTTTCATCTCAATCACACCAATTGTTCCGATAACGCGAACATCAGCAACATTGCCAAGCTCACGAGCCGGAGCAAGCAATTGTTTGAGTTGTCCTTCAATGTGAGAAATGCGAGCACTCATATCTTGCTTTTGCAAGAGTTGCAAAGACGCGCAAGCCACTGCGCAAGCCATGGGATTGCCCATGAATGTGGGGCCATGCATAAGCACTCCGGCTTCGCCGAGAGAAATAGTGTCGGCTATAAGTTTAGTAGTGAGTACGGCACTCATAGTCATATATCCGGCGGTGAGACCTTTGCCCACGCACATTATGTCGGGAGTCACTCCGGCATGTTCACAAGCGAAAGCTTTGCCTGTGCGCCAAAATCCGGTAGCAATTTCATCGAAAATCAAGATAACATCATACTTGTCGCAAAGTGCACGTGCTTGACGGAGGTATTCGGGATGATAAAACCACATGCCGCCGGCGCCTTGCACTATCGGCTCAAGTATGAGCGCTGCTATTTCGTGTGAATGTTTCTCAAGTGTTTCTTCAAGCGGCTCAATATCGGCAGGGTCCCATTCGCCATCAAAACGGCTATGAGGTGAAGGGACGAAGAAACGTATTGGCAGCGCCGAACCGAAAGCGCTGTGCATACCGGTCACAGGGTCGCAAACGCTCATAGCATTCCATGTGTCGCCGTGATAACCGCGACGTATTGTCACAAAGTTTGTTTTCTCATGGCTACCTGATTTCGATATTGCAGCTTGCACAGCCATTTTCATTGCCACTTCAACAGCAACGCTACCTGAGTCGGCATAAAAAATGTTGTGCATAGTTGACGGAGCTATTTTGAGCAGCTCTTTGCCCAGGTCGATAGCCGGTTGGTGTGTGAAACCGCCAAACATGACATGGCTCATTTTTTCGAGCTGTGTGGTGACTGCTTTATTGATTTCGGGGTTATTATATCCGTGTATCACGCACCACCATGATGACATACCATCAATTAGGTCAGTGCCATCAGCGAGGGTAATAACCGCGCCGTTTGCATGGTCAACTTTATATGTTGGGAGGGGGTCAATTGTTGATGTGTATGGGTGCCACAAATGCTCGCGGTCCCACTCATCATGTACAACCGCTGTCAAATTTTCTTTTTCCATTGTTGCAAGGTATTTTAGAATATATAACCGACTTTAAAGGCAAGATTGATGTTTCTGTTCGTGATATCGAGCACGCCATAGTTTATTGCAAGATTGCGGAAACCAACATGAAACACTGCTTTCAGTGACACATGATCAAAGAATCGCAATCCGGTGGCAAGGTGCAAGCCATAGTCGGTTGTGGTTACGCCGTTAATAATCGGCTCATCATCTTTAAAGTATTTTCTATTGTAAATCATCTCAGTCACTTGGCTTTGGCCGAGTGAGTTTGTTGATGAAGCGTAAGCATGAGTTTTTGACGATCCGTTGCCTATGCCGTAGCTCAAATACATGCCCAGCTCATTAACCCAGCGCACACTTCCACTCACATTAAATCTTGTTTGCAAGTAGATTGGCACTTCAAGTGCGTAGAAGTGATTGCGCGTGTAGAGAGTGTTTTGAGTACCGGCAGTTGCATCGAGCAACGTCATTGACCAGTGGTTATTATTGATTGTTGCCTCGAGTCCGGTGCCTAGAGCTATAAAATTACGGAAAGGCAACTCAACCGAAGCACCAAAGCTATTCATATTGCCCGGTGTGAGGTTATAGTCAGTGAGCCCGGGCACGTTTTTGCTATAATTTTGCAAAATGGTTGAAATGCCTTCACCCACATGAAGACCAATCTCAACAACGTGCGAAGGCCGTGAGCTGTCAATGAATTGGCTTTGTGCGCTTGCCGGTAATGTCACCGTTGCGAGCGCCAAAAGAGACGAGAGAGCTATTTTTTTTAAATTCATACTGATTAAATACGCGATGAAGGTTGACCTGAGAAATGTTCCACCTCAGAGTCTAAGTCAATATCATTGTGCATGTTGCGAGCGCCGTGACCACCACCGATGTCAACAGTTGTGTCGGCCTCAATTTTTTCATGCAGGTTTTTCTGTTCAAGGTTAGGATGATATTCTTCTTTCATCTTAACTTTCATTTGGTCAAAGCCTTGACCATACACGCCATTAACGTTTGCTTGAGTCACAAGAGCATCGGGGTCGATAGTCTTGATGATGCGGAAAATTGTTACAGACTCAATTTTGCGGCACATCACAATGAGCATTTTAACCGAGCGTTTGCTATACCAACCCATTCCGTCAATAACAGTGCAACCGCGGCTGGCATCATTATTAATTGCTGTAGCAATTTCTTGCCAATGGCGCGAGAATATGGTAAATTGCACGGCTTGTCGGTTTGTATTTATCACCATATCAGCAATATACGAAACAAGCACAAGCACAACAAAACCATACACAATTTTATCAATCTGGTGGAAAAGCAAATATGACGATGAAATTATAAACACATCAGTGTAGAGCATCATACGACCGATTGTCACATTGGAGTGCTTTGAAACCATCGCTGCAACAATATCTGTGCCGCCCGATGAGCCGTTATGCACAAACGACAGACCTACACCAAAGCCACAAAGCACGCCGCCAATCACTATGTTCATAAACGGCTCGCCATGTATTAATCCGTCGGCGAATACCGGTTGAAAAAGTCCAATCCAAAATGAAATCATAATAACACCAAACATGGTGCCCAGCACAAACTTTCGACCCACAACTTTGTATGCCAATAATAGCAAAACTATATTGAGCGTAAGTTGCGTAACCGAAACAGGAAGCCCGGTGGTGAAATAGACCAACGAACCGATACCGGAAAGACCTCCGATAACGACCTTCTGAGGTAAGATGAATGCCGAAAATCCAAAAGCATAGCATGCCATGCCGAAGGTAATAAATAGATAATCTTTGGCGCTTCGCCACAAACTATCACGTGATAATTTCATGTTTGTATTCGTTAAAGTTATTTTTTCTTTTGCAAATTTACATATAAATTCGCGATATTTATCGAGCTTGCTAAAAAGATTTTTTGTAATTTTGAACAATAGAATTTTTCAACGACCGCAAATATGAAATTAAAAGCTTATTACATACTATTTTGTGTTTGTATTTTATCAATTTCACAAATCTTCATTTCATGTGCGTCAAAACCGTCAGACCCCGTGCTAACAGTGAGTGTTGAGCCTCAACGCGCCTTGCTTGAGCAGATTGTTGGCGACCGCTATGAAGTCACCACCCTACTTACCACCGGTGCAAACCCCGAGACTTTTGAGCCCACAGTAAAGACACGCATGGCAGTCGACAATTCTGCCATATTTTTCAAAATTGGCAGCATGCCGTTCGAAGAAACAATCGAGAAATCACTTGCCAAGTCAGTGAAAGTGGTTGATTGCTCTGCCGATATCACCCCCATTTACGGCACTCACAGTCACGATGACAGCAACGACCACAGCCATTCAAATATTGACCCTCACATTTGGGCTTCGGTGAAAAATGCTCGCACCATTGCTCGCACCATGCTCAACGCTATGATTGATATAGACCCCGACAACTCTCAGTATTATCAAAAAAACTTCGCCTCGCTTGACAGCACACTAGCCGTTACCGACAGCATTTTTGCCTCCAAGCTCGAGGGCAAAAAACAAGCTTTTGCAGTGTGGCATCCATCGCTAAGCTATTTTGCCCGCGACTACGGTTTGCAACAAATTTCGGTGGGCTTTGAAAACAAAGATATGTCGCCAAAGCACTTGGTAGAAGTCACCGAAGAAGCAAAAAATGCCGGAGTGAAAATACTATTTTTTCAAAAAGAATACGACTCTCGCCAGGCACAAAGCCTCAACGAAGTACTCAAAGCAAAAATGGTCACCATCAACCCATTAGCTTTTGATTTTCAACACGAATTATCGAACATTGTAAATGAACTCTCTCATTAAAAAACCACTCATCACACTTTCAAATATACACATCGGCTGGGAGCACCGAAAAGTGCTTAGCGATGTGAGCCTCACTGTGCGCGAAAACGATTTTATTGCTATAACCGGCCCTAACGGCGGTGGCAAAACAACTTTGCTGCGCATCATGCTGGGCCTGCTCAAACCCACAAGTGGCACTGTGACACACAACATTTCTAACTTACGCATTGGCTATCTGCCCCAAAAAAACATGATTGACTCAAACTTCCCGGTAGTGGTGCGCGATGTGATAAAGTCAGGATTGCTTGGTGTGAAAGGCCTCTCTAAAGACGAACAAGAAAAGCTATACAACGAAACAATCGAAAAAGTTGACCTCGTGGAGCATGCCGACCGCCCCATAGGCTTACTCTCGGGCGGACAATTGCAACGCGCTCTCTTGGGCCGCGCCATAATTGCAAAACCTCAATTATTGGTGCTTGACGAACCGCTAAGCTACATCGACAAACGTTTTGAAAGCCGTCTATATAAACTCATTGAGCAACTGTCAAAGACAACAACCATTGTGCTGGTGTCGCATGAAATGAGCACCATCGCCGGCATGGCAAACCGTCATTTCATTGTTGACGTGAATCTACACGAGTGCACTGCTCACCATCACTTCATTCGCACCGACTGCGACAACTAACAATTTGCATATATTAATGTGCTTTTATGCACAGATATTCAAAAAAACTACGTAAATTTGCTAGTTGAAATTTTTTGAACGATTATCAAACATGAAAAAATATATACTCTCACTAATTCTCTGCGTTGCAGCCGGATTGGCAGCAACCGCTCAAAATACATCCAATTTGCTTGTTGAAATGCCCCAAGCGCCCGAAAGCATCACACGCCTTGACCAGCGTTGCAACTACATTATTTCTCGCTATTGGGACAAATTCAACCCTAAAAGTTCATTCTCGAGTCTTGAACGTCTTGACAACACTTTCGGACAATTCATCAGCCTCACCCCATACGCCACAGCCGACACTGTGCACATGGCCGTTGACCACCTCATCAGCGTGGTGCAAAAAGCTAAGCCCGAAAACCTTTTGACACTCGCCAAAATCGCAGAAAAATGGGTATATGCCGACACTGCCGAGTATCTCAGCGAAGAGCTTTACTTCCCATTTATTGAGGCTATTGTCAAAGACAAAAAAGCTAAAGGCCCGGAACGCGCTCGTTTTCAAGCTCAATATGACCAGCTACTCAATAGCCGCGTAGGCGTGAAAGTTAACTCTCTTTCGTACACAAAAATTGACGGCACCACAGGCTCGCTCAACGATGTCACCGCACCTCACGTGCTGCTGTTTTTCTACGACCCCGAATGTACTGACTGTCGTTTTGCAAAAGCTCGTCTTTCTGCCGACTACTCTCTACAAACTCTCATTGACAACAACATTGTTGCTGTAATGGCAATATATCCCGGTGATGCCGACGAAGATTGGCGCGAAGACGCCAAAAGCTTGCCGGAATCATGGATTGTTGGCGCTAACCCCGAGATTGATCGCAAATTCACCATGCGCTACCAACCGGAGATTTATTATCTCGACGCCGAACGCACAATTCGCGTGAAAGATGTTGCCGTTGACAACATACTCAACACATTCAAACAGTTTATAAACTAACAAAAGCTACAAAAATACAAGAAACAATGAAGATAGCCGTGCTCATATCCGGCGGCGTTGACAGCGCCGTTGCCGTGCACCGACTGCTCGAGCAGGGTCACGACCTCCATTTGTTTTACATACGCATCGGTCTTGACAACGGTGAGGGCGATTGCTCTGCCGATGAAGACATTGAAATGTGCCGATTCATCGCAGCAAAATATAATCTACCTTTCGACGTAGTTTCGCTGCATGAAGAATATTGGGAAAACGTGATGGAATACGCCCTTCGCACCGTGCGCGAAGGTTTAACACCTAACCCCGACATCATGTGCAACCGCATGATTAAATTCGGGTTCTTTGAACAACGTTGGGGCCACGAATTTGACCTCACCGCAACCGGCCACTATGCCACAACTCTCGAAAAAGACGGCAAAAAATGGCTCGGCACAGCTGTTGACCCCGTAAAAGACCAAACCGACT
>CAZGAN010000019.1:0-19391 GCA_964523655.1 uncultured Bacteroides sp. | reverse complement strand
CGCTCATCGTTGAGTTGTGTGAGACGCTGCATCACTTGGTCGGCACGATTATCTTCAACCACCGAGATTATAGCCGAGGCTAGCGATGGCCACGCGTGAGAGCCATAGTGTGGCTCCCCGTCGCGACTTCCGCGGCCATTGACAAGCGGCCACGCTGTGAATCCGCGGCAATTGAGACGTTCGAGTGCTTCAATTATATTGTTGTAATGAGCTTGGTCAAATGTTATAAGTATAGCTTTCATTTTGATAATTTTTTGTGCAATTTGCGACGTTGACGGCGCACTCCAACACCGGCAAATACGCAGTAGAGTGTCGGCACGAATAAAAGAGTGAGAATTGTTGAGAATGTGAGACCACCGATAACGGCAACACCCATCGGGCGCCACATTTCTGCGCCTTGTCCGGTGCCGATAGCCATAGGCACCATGCCGAGAATGGTGGTGAGTGTGGTCATTACTACCGGGCGCAAACGAGAGCGACCGCCGAGCACAACAGAGCGGCGTATCGACAAGCCACGTTCGCGGTTGAGCGTGATGTAGTCAATGAGCACAATACCGTTTTTAACAACGATACCGATAAGCATGATAGCACCAATCATACTCATCACATTGAGAGTATGCCCTGTCAGCCATAGTATGATGAATACGCCTGAGAACGCGAATAGCAATGAGGTCATGATGATGCCCGGATAGGTGTAGCTTTCAAACTGTGCTGCCATGACAATGTAAACAAGTATCACGATGAGCACTGCAAGCATGAGAAGATCGCGGAACGAGTCTTGTTGGTCTTCATAGCTACCCGACAATTCAATAGATATGCCTTGAGGCAAATCCATTTTGTCAATCTCTTTTTGTGATTCTTCAACAATCTGGCTCATCGGCACACCTTGCACCACAGTTGACACGGTGATGATGCGCTCGCGGTCTTTACGCTCAATTGTTGGCGGGGTGAAACGCTCAACAACTGTGCCCACATCGCGTATGCGCACTGCCTTGCCGGCTGAGTTAAATATCTGTATGTTTTCGATATCTTCAATTGAAGTGCGCGAATCGGGCTTATACATCACTTTTATGTCATACTCCTCGCCGTCTTCGCGGAATTCAGACGCTGTGGCACCGTTAATGCGATAGCGCAATGCCATGGCTGCTGTTTGTAGGTTTAGGCCATATATAGCTAGCTTTTCACGGTCGAAATCAACATGATATTCCGGCTGATAGTCAGAACGTGAAATCATAATGTCGGCAGTACCTTTAATATTCTCCAGCACCGACTTCATCATGCGAGCCACAGAGTCGGTTTCAGTGAAGTCATAGCCATATATTTCGTAGTCGATGGTTGACTGACCGCCCATGCCGCTGCCACGATTACCACCAACATTTACGAATGCTTTTTTGTATTCAGGATAGTTTTCCAAATCTTTACGCATCTGGGCAGCTATTTCCGTAATGCTTCGTTCGCGGTCGCCGGGGTCAACGAGACGAATGTTCATCGACACAATGTGTGGGCCGTTGTCGCTGAGAGAGGCAAAGGTGTTATCACTCGATGCTGTACCTGTTGTGTAGTTTATAACACTAATTTCAGGATATTTCTTTCTCCACTCTGTGACAAGTCGGTTTGTGGTCTCTCGTGCAATTTCAACGCGTGTGCCTATCGGCAGCTCAAGGCTCACGCCAAGACGGCCATTATCATTAGTTGGGAAGAACTCTGTGCCCACTTGGCGAAGCAAACCGAGCGAGCCAAAGAATATTGCCATACAAATTATGATGGTTACAATCTTGTGGCAAACAACCCAGCCAAGCAAGCGAGCGTAGCCATTATCGAAAGCATCAAGAGCTTTGTTTATCGGTGTGAATAGCACTGTGTATGCGCGACTATGTTTCTTGTTGAGGCGCAGCATTTGGCTACACAACATCGGAGTGAGTGACAACGCACTCGTGGTTGAAATAATCATCATGATTGTGACCATCCAGCCAAGCTGGCGGAACAGCACACCGGTCATACCCGTAACGAGTGTGAGCGGGAAGAACACAGCAATAAGCGTGAGTGTTGAGGCGATAACCGAGATAGCAACCTCATTGGTGCCATGCACTGCCGCTTGCTTCGGGTCGGCGCCACGCTCAATGTGTGTCGTCACATTTTCAAGCACCACAATAGCATCATCAACCACCATACCAATTGATATTGACAGGGCGGATAGAGAGACAATGTTGAGTGAATCGCCCGACATAGCCAGATATATGAACGACGCTATCAACGATATCGGGATTGTGATGGTGATGATTAGCGTGGCTCGCCAGCGCCCAAGGAAGAAGAACACCACAATCACCACAAACAACAAGGCATAGAGCACTGTTTCAACAAGTGAATTGATGGTGTTGCGTATGTTGTCAGACGTATCAACAATCACGCCGAGTTTAACGTCTGAAGGCAAACGTTTTTGCAGCTTTGGCAACATTTCTTGCACTTTGTTGGCTATTTCAACGGAGTTTGCACCACTTTGTTTTTGTATCACAATCATGGCGCCTTTCTTGCCGTTGTTGTAGGTTGTTTGCGTGCGCTCTTCAACAGAGTCGTCAATGGTGGCTACATCGCTAAGATATATATTGCTACCGTTGACCGAGCCAACAACTATGTTTGCCATCTGGTCAGACGATGTAAATTCGCCTTGCACACGCAATGAGTATGTGTCAGAACCGATATCAAACGAGCCGCCGGGCACATTACGGTTTTCTGCCGCAATAAGGTTTGAAATTGTTTCAAGCGACAAGCCGTAAGCTTCCAAACGCGTGGGGTCAACATATATGTGGATTTCGCGTTTTGGCGCACCCGATATTGACACAGAACCAACACCGCTAATACGAGCCAACGGGTTTGCCACGGCATCATCAAGTATTTTATACAGTCCCGGCATACTCTCTTCGGCTTGCACCGAAAGGAGCACAATAGGAATCATATCGGTAGAGAACTTGAAGATGATAGGTGTTTCGGCATCGTCAGGCAGCGCCGACGACACCATATCCAGTTTGTCGCGCACATCGTTTGTGATCACATCTATGTCGTGGCCATACTCAAATTCGAGAGTGATAACCGACACGTTTTCGCGCGATTTAGAAGTTATGTGCTTAAGATTGCTGACTGCATTGAGCACATTTTCAAGCGGACGTGTCACGTTTTGCTCAATGTCAGCGGCGCTGGCGCCCTGATATGTGGTCATCACCATGATGGTGTTAGTGTCGATATCGGGATAAAGGTCGATAGGCAATTTGCTTAGCGAGAATAAGCCCAATATCACCACTGTCACAAAGCACAGCGTTGTTGTTATCGGTCGTTTAACCGCACTGCCGTATAAACTCATGTGATGTACTTATTTATTTGGTTTTAACTTTGTTATCTTTAATTTTCACGGGCACACCGTCGGCAAGACGTGATTGGCCGGCAATGACCACTGTGTCGCCGTTTTCAACGCCTGAGATAAGCTCATAGAATGTGTCAACACGTCGACCAAGCTCTACTTTGTTGTACGAAACCTTTCCGTTTTTGTAGACGTAAACGTATTTATTTCCTGAGCCTGTCTGCTTCACAACGGCACGGTCGGGCACCACAACATGTGTGGCTACACCAAGGCTCACTGTGCAACGTGCGAACATGCCGGGGAATAGTTTTTCCGACTTGTTAGGTATCACAACTTCGGCTTGGAAGGTGCGAGTTTGCGGGTCAACTGACGGATACACTCTACTGATTTTAGCATCAAAACTTTCGTCGGGAAATGCATCAAATTCAACGGTTACAGGCATGCCTACACTGATTTTTGAGCGCTCGGCTTCATTTATGCCTATCACCACTTTCACCGATGGAGTGATTTGACCGATGGTTAGCACCGGAAGTGATGACGACATATCACCGGGGTCATAATTTCGAGCTGTAACGACACCGCTAACAGGCGAAGTGAGCACCGTGTTTTCGAGTATATTGTTGTATTGAGTGCGAGCAGCATCGAGTTGTGCTTTGAGTTGGTCAACTGTTGCTTGAGTGCCTGAACCAATGTTGAGCAGCTGCACGGCGCGATTATATTGGCGCTCATACTCGTCAATGTTCACTTTTAATTGTGTGGCGCTGGTGCGGTCGAGGGTTACCAATACTTGTCCGCGGCTCACGTGGTCACCAACATCAACACGTATTTCTTTGATACGGTTATATGAAGACGGAGATATATTGTTTAAGTTGTATGCTTCAACGTTGGCAGTATAGGTGCGTGTTTGGTCAACATCTTGCATGCCAGCCATGTCAATTTCAACGATTGGCAATTCTTCAACTTCAGCTGATTTGTCGGCATCACTGTCTGATGAGCCACAAGCTGATAAAGCAAAGGCTAAAGCCGGGAATAGTATATTTGAATGTTTCATGATTTATATGACGATTTATTTGTTATCAGTTTGTTGAACAGGCACGGCATCACCTCGCAGCAATTCGAGCTGAGCGCCGGCAATAAGATAGTTGTAAACGGCTTGAAAGCGTGTGAGACGTGATTGAGTGAGAGCCAATTGCGAGTCACGAAGCTCTAGATATGATGCAGCACCGATATCAAAGCTTTTCGACATGATATCGTATGCGCGCTCGGCTTGTTTCACACTCTCCGCGCACGATGCTATTTGTTTCACATTTAGCAGCACGTTATCACGCGCCAAATCAACTTGCATTGACACTGTGCGCTCAAGATTTTCCATTTGCCAATCGGCTTGCTCGAGTTGTATCTCGGCTTGCTTTATGCGTGCCGCACGTTGTCCGCCTTGGAAAAGAGGCACACTAAGCGATAACGCAATGTATGAATACGGATTCCAGCGGAAATTGCGCAATGGGTTGCCATTGCTGCTTGATGTCCAGTTGTAGTTGGTAGATAGAGCGAGGGTCGGTATTAGTGACATTTTTTGCACTTTCAAAGCTCGTGAAAGCGTGTTTGTTTGCAATCGTTGCAACACGAGTGACGAGTTATTGGTGTAGCTGCCACATAGATTCATGGCGTCTTCATACATAGTTTCTTCATAGTCATGCAACTCTCCGGCAAACTTAAACGGTGTGTCAACGCTCACGCCCATTAGCACCAATAATTGCAAGCGTGCTTGTTTGATAGCAATATCGGCTTGCAAGAGCTCCGGCTCCACATTTTTCATTGCCACCGATGTGCGCAACACATCGTACTCTGAAGCCGCGCCAACACTGTATTGTTTGCTGTAGATATCGTAAGTGAGAGCTGCCATATCATAGCTTTCTTGAATCACCTTTTTCGAATCATTGGCAAGCAAAAGAGCATAGTAGGCATTTTTCACTTGATTAACAAGGTCAAGACGCGAAGCTCGCGCTTGCTCCACACTTTGTGCTATTTGTGCATCACTGAGTTTCAGCGACTGCCACAATTGAGGTGCTATCAATGGCACCGATGCATTAAAGCCGAGTTGGAACGAGTTATCAAGTCCCATCTTGATGCCGTTACTACCTGATGATGACGCAGACGATGATGATTCGCTATCGTTAGCGGTTGTGTTTTCTTCGGAGTCATCACTGCCACCGGTTAAACCTGAAAAAGCGTCCATATTCATGTACGCAACCTGTTTTGCCAACATACGGTTGTAGCTGGCATCAAAGCTGATGGTTGGAAGAAGTTGTCCAAGCACTTCCTTTTTTGAATAGTCAACGCGTGTTATATCAAGATCGGCAACCTTTATGGTTGGACTTTCTGTTAAGGCTATACGCAGACAATCATCAAGTGAAAGAGTGACCGAATCGGTAGGTGTTGTTTGAGCCGAAACCGACAACGGGGCGAGAATCACAGAGAGTGAAGCTGCTAAATGTGATAGTTTCATTGATAAGAAGATATATATGGAATGAAGACTGTTATTTATTAGAAAATAGGTATTTGCACAAATTTACACTAAGTTATAGAATTATAAAAACCGACAATTAATAATATTTATTAAAAATATACTTATTTCCTATTTTGACCACAAGTTATTCCTTTTTGACAACAGACAAAAACATGGCAAATCAGCTATTATTACAAACATATTACACGTGTTTCAAAAAAAACTTGCGATTTTGTTTGTCGGTTCAAGAAATATTACTACCTTTGTACCCGCAACCGCGCATGTGGCGTAATTGGTAGCCGCGCTAGACTTAGGATCTAGTGTCTCGCGACGTATGGGTTCGAGTCCCTTCATGCGCACACTGTTGATAAAAGCTCTTGACCGTCTTCGGTCAGGAGCTTTTAAACTTTTATGCCTACGCAACGTCTAAGTTATAAACATTAAACTTTGAGACTATGCTACGAAAATTATTTACCATCTCACTTGTATTGCTGCTGTGTAGTTGCTCGCACAGCGATAATACCAACGATGCCGCCCTATATGTGACGCAAGTGAAATCAGTGCAAAAACTTGTGTTAGCTCAGATGACCATCTCTAAAATGGCTACCATTGACGACATCAAACTTGAAGACGCTCAAGGCATGAAACAAGTTGCTTCGGCTCTACTCGCTAACATAAAAATTGGTAATCGTAAAGGCGCTTATTCATACGACACTTATTTGCGCGCATACATTGACTTATCTGATTTTAGCGAAGACGATGTTGAAATCAGCGACGATGGCAATACCATAACTATCTATCTGCCGGAGGTGCAAACTGAATTTGCCGGACGCGACGTTACCATACGCGAGCTTCACTATCGTGTAACCGGGCTTCGCTCTAACATACGCACCGATGAGCGCGCAAAAATCAAAGAAATGATGAATCAATCACTCATTGATGAAGTGCAAAACAAGTCTACTTTCACTGACGATCTTAAGGCTAATGCCAAGCACAATGCCGAAACTTATTTCAAAGCTTTGCTTGGCGAGGATAAAAACGTTATTGTTAATTTCAAAAGCTAATTCACAATGAAGACTATCATAAAAAATTTGAGCACATCATATAAAATTCTGGTTGCTATTGCCGCAATAGCACTCATTGGCAGCGTGTTGTGGATAGCAAAAAGCTACAAAGAGTCGCCCGAGGCTAGCACCGTTAATGTGCACGACGCACTTATTGCAGAAATCAAGCCAATGTTTCGTCTATGCACCGTTGAAATCAACGAAGACTATCCCCTCAACGAGCGCATCGGCAATAAGCACATATTTGCAAAAGTGGCTTTACGCGGCTCTATTTCGTTTGATATAGACAATCTGCAAACAGATAGCCACGGCGATACCCTCGTTGTTTACCTTCCCAAAGAAATTGTTGACGTGAAAGAATCAACCGAGCCTAACTCTTATCAAGTTATCGACACGTGGAACGATAATTTGCTCGGTAGCAGCAATCTCACCACTGCTGAAGAAAATCGTGTGAAAGAGCGCATGGCTTACAGATTTCGCAAACACATTTACGACAAAGGTTATGTTTCTCGTGCACGCGCCGAGGCTGTTGAAAACCTCACCAACATGCTTGCTGCCACATCAACAACACCTATAATGGTTGTCGACACAATAAAATAGCTCGATTACCAGAGATTAAAACGGTAGCCAAACGATGCCTCACCGGTGAAGATGCCGTTGTAGAGCGAGTGCGTATGGTCATAATACAATCCGTTTTCAGCAGTGAGTATCAATCCGCCAAACCATTCGCGATTATTCCACACTGCCGAGAGTTGAAATCGGTTATACAGCGAGAACGACACCTTCGGCTTTTCGCCGTTAAACGTGCCGTGTTTCAATCCAACAACCGGCGACTCACTAACACCCAAAATCCAGTGCTTATTGAACGCCCAGTTGTAGCCATAGCCGCCACGCACAGAGTAGTTGTGGTTATAGACTTGATACTTATAATCATTCTCTCCCCAACTCTCAGGTGTTCCCTTTTTAATTTCGTCGGGGAGTTGAGAAAAATCAAAATTAAAATCTTGAGTCCAATATGAAAAGCCCAGGTAAAAAGAGCCTTGGCTTTTCTTTTGTATTTTGCTATAGTTGAATGCTGCGGCCTGCGAATACTTCTTGTTATTAAAAAAGAAAAACGCATCCATGCCGAATAGTTTGGTATTTATACCATTGAAGGCTACGTTGCGGTGCAACACATTGCCACTCTGTCCGAAGCGTTTTATAGTGGTGCCAACATCATTTGTCACCCAATAGAAATTTGCAGCAAACAATGCACAGCTAAATCTAAAATTGAAGCGTTTGCGTGCTGACTCGTTAATGCCAAGATACTTGTTCACGTTCATATCATATCCTGCCGATAAAGCTAAATACGATACCCATATACCGGCTGACGTGCAATAGTCTGATACCATTGACATCTTATAGTTATCAGGCAACAAAAATTCGTAGTTATCAATCCACGTATCAGCCTTAAATTTCACGTTAAACTTATAGCCTGTGCCCTCAACGTATGTCGAATCATAGCTATTGAAGAACTTGTCGCCCCAGCGATATGTATTCACACAAAAGCGCGGGAACTTGCCCCACTCTGCCACAGAGTCAAGTTTCAGTGAAAGTGCATCAGCATGTATGCTACTCAGCACACAAGTCAGAAGTACGGTTATTATTGCAAAATATCTTTTCAAAGCAGGCGAGCATATTTGAGTGATGCAAAGTTACAAAAAATTTTGCAATCATCACCTACTCTTCTTACAGACCAATCGAAGACATGCCTGATGATTCTTTCTTCAAAGTTGCGATATCTGACTCTCTTGTTGCAAGTACACGAGCCTCGCCCGATGTTTCCACATCAGCAGTTTTTGCCTTGACACTAGTAAACTCCGCAGATGACATACCCGAACTTTCAATTTCAAGTTTATCAACTTCTACGTTTAAAACATACACTCTAGCCATGCCTGAACTTTCGATTTCAAGACTTTTTGCTGTTACATCAGGCACTTGCACTACTGTTTTGCCACTTGCTTCAATCTTGTAATCGTCGTCTTTATTATCAAACCAATCGAGCACATTAAATCTAACCATACCGCTGACATCTATCTTGTTTAGCACCGGTGTTGTGATATCAATCACATATTTTTTGCTATCCTTTATCTTATAGCTAAGACCCTTGCTATCATCCAGTTTCATTTCAATCATGCCGTCATCGTCCATTTTTATAATAAAATAATCCATAAGATTATCAGGCAATGTTGTTTTTATTGAATATCTCTTGCCGGGCTTTACATTCACAGTGAACAAGCCCGAAACTTCTATGCCTGTAAAATCGCCCACATAATGTGATTCGGTGACAAAGTGCTTCGACGGTTCAACAATTTTTTCATCCATATTATACCCATTACCAACAATTGTATCATTTGTTGACGAATCAACGTATACCCATGCCGGTCTGTCTGATGATGAAAAGTTGCATGCAGTAGCCAACATTGCTATTGCTGCAAGCACGATAAAGTGTTTAATATTTTTCATTGTTAGTAATCGTTATTTTGTTTCTCTACATATTAGACGCACAACACCCACATTTTATTACATCCACGCCCCAACTTTTTTCAAAAAATTTCATTTTATGGTGAATTTGAGTTATATTTGCAAATAAAATTTTTCGAAAATAGAAATGACTAATCAACCACTAAAGGGACTGACCATTCTTAATCACTTTGACCTCAGCAGGGTCAATACCTTCGCGATGAAGGTGTGGTGCGACAAATGGATCGAATATGATTCAGTTGCAGCTCTTTTGCAAGCACTAGCATGCGTTGGCAACGATAAATTTATGCATATCGGTGCCGGCAGCAACATACTATTTACCACTAATTTCAACGGCACAATACTCCACTCAAAAATAAACACAATCACCACCGTCAGCGAAACCGACTCACACATAACCGTGCGCGTTGGCTCGGGTGTGGTTTTCGATGACCTCATTCTTGAAATGTGCAAACGCAACATTTGGGGCATAGAAAATCTCTCAGGCATTCCCGGTGAAGTTGGAGCCTCGGCAGTGCAAAATGTTGGAGCATACGGTGTGGAAGCTAAAGACGTTATCTCTGAAGTTGAATGTATTGACACTAACAACGGCTCGCAAGTGACTTTTTCAAATGCCGAGTGCCGTTACGGCTACCGCGATTCACGATTTAAACACGAGAAAAATCGCTACATCGTGACATACGTCACATTCACACTTTCAAAAATTGCTACACCTCAACTCAACTATGGCAACCTTGCCGAAAAAATATCTGCGCAATGCACAAGTCCGCTTGATGTGCGCAATGCCGTGATTGAGATACGCAACAAAAAGCTTCCGAAAGTGGGCGAGATTGGCAGCGCCGGCAGTTTCTTCAAAAACCCGGTAGTTGACAATTCCACTTTTCAACGTGCACAACAATTATCGCAGCGCACCGACATACCCTTCTACACTGTTGGCAACGACCAATACAAAATCCCCGCTGCTTGGCTTATTGAACAATGCGGATGGAAAGGAAAAACGCATGGCAACGCTGCTGTGTGGCATCTGCAACCTCTTGTGCTTGTTAACAACGGCAATGCTTCAGCTGATGAAATCATAGCCCTTGAAAAAGCCATTATCAACTCCGTAGAAGAAAAATTCGGACTCACTCTGCATCCCGAAGTTGAGCACGTATAATTATAAACACACTGATAATATTACACCCACAAACAACTATGAGCGAATTTATCATTGAAGGCGGTCACAAACTCCACGGCACCATCGAACCTCAAGGTGCCAAAAACGAAGCTCTCCAAATTATCAGCGCTACACTACTCACTAGCGACGTTGTCACTGTGACAAACATCCCTGAAATTGTTGACATACACAATCTCATTGACCTCATTAGCGGTCTTGGAGTGAAAGTTTCTCACCCCGAGAAAGGCACTTACACTTTCCAAGCCGACAACATAAATCTCGACTACCTAAACAGCCTTGAGTTCACCCGCAAGTGCGGTGCCTTGCGTGGCTCTGTGCTTATTGTCGGCCCACTGCTCACCCGCCTCGGAAATGCTTATTTCGCAAAACCCGGGGGCGACATGATTGGCCGTCGCAAAATCGACACTCACATTCGCGGCATGATTGACCTCGGCGCAAAGGTTGAATACGATGCCACTCGCTCTGCCTACCACCTCACAGTCAACGAAGGCTCGCGATTAAAAGGACAATACATGCTCCTCGATGAAGCATCTGTGACCGGTACTGCCAACATAATCATGGCTGCCGTACTGGCTGAAGGCAAAACCACCATCTACAATGCCGCATGCGAGCCCTACATTCAGCAACTTTGCAAAATGCTGGTTTCTATGGGCGCAAACATTCAAGGCATCGGCTCTAACCTACTCACCATTTACGGTCAAACAAAATTATCGGGAACATGCCACCGCATTCTCCCCGACATGATTGAAATTGGTAGTTTCATTGGCATGGCAGCCCTCACTCGCAGCGACATCACTATCAAAAATGCATCGGTAGAAAATCTGGGCATCATACCGTCCAGCTTCAAACGTTTGGGCATAAATTTAGAAATCAACGGCGACGACATACACGTGCCCGCACAAGATACTTACGAAGTAGAAACAGCTCTCGATGGCTCTATTCTCACCATCGCCGACGCCCCATGGCCCGGTTTGTCGCCCGACTTAATCAGCATCATGCTTGTTGTGGCTACACAATGCAACGGCAGCGTGCTCATACATCAAAAAATGTTTGAAAGCCGCCTGTTTTTCGTTGACCGACTCATTGACATGGGCGCTCAAATAATGCTTTGCGACCCACATCGCGCTGTTGTTATCGGATTAAATCATCGCATCCCATTGCGTGGCAACAAAATGACCTCGCCCGACATTCGTGCCGGCATCGCTATGCTCATTGCAGCCATGTCAGCTAACGGCACCAGCACCATCGGCAACATCAACCAAATTGACCGCGGTTACGAAAACATTGACCAACGTCTAAATGCCCTCGGTGCAAACATAATACGTAAAAACTAACACAACCCACCAATTATGAAATACCTCTCCATTCTAGCCGCCACAATCGCTGCTACAACCTATGCCGGCGAAGTTGCCGACACCATACACGTGTCAAATTACGGCGCTGTGCCCTACTCCTACAACAATGCCGTGCAAGCCGTGCAGCAAGCCATCAACGCCTGTCACGACCGCACCGGCAATGTGGTTCTGAAATTTGCACCCGGACGCTACGATATATGGCCCGAAGGTGCAACACGACGAGAGTATTTCATCTCTAACACATCGTCTGAAGACGAATGTAAGTCAAAAGTAAAAACAATAGGGCTACTTTTTGACGGGCTAAAAAATGTGACTATCGACGGTGACGGCGCTGTGCTCATGATGCACGGCAAAATCACGCCAATAGCTTTCGACAATTGCGAAAACATCACGCTCAGCGGCATCACCGTTGACTTCGAACGTCCCGGCGGCTCTGAGCTCACATACACAGACGTGCAACCCGGCAGCGTAACTGTGCAAGCTCATCGCGACACTCGATACGACATTGTCAACAAACGTTTGCAGCTCATTGGCGAAGGTTGGCGTTCAAACCTCGTGCACTGCATAAAATACATACCCAACAGCGATAGATTTGTTTATAGCAACGACTGGCAAACACTGGCTAAAAGCGATGTCACCGAGCTATCAAACGGCACGCTGCGCTTTGCCACGCCCACCGACTTCACTCCGGAAGTTGGCACCACATTAACCTTGCGCGACATTATTCGCGATCAAGTGGGCATGTTCATATACGAGTCGAAAAATGTGACTCTTTCTCACGTCAACGTGAAATACATGCACGGACTCGGCATCGTGAGCCAATACTCACACAATGTGTCTATGCACAACGTTAGCTGCACTCCACGTGAGGGCAGATTGCTAACCTCGTCAGCCGACTTCATGCACTTTTCCGGCTGCAGCGGCGTGATTGATATTGACAGTTGCACCTATATCGGAGCTCAAGATGATGCCATAAACGTGCACGGCACCAACTTGCGCGGTGTGGCTAAAATTGACAACAACACCTTGCGCTTGCGCTTCATGCACCCGCAAAGCTATGGTTACGACGCTTTTTGGGTGGGCGACACTATTGCTTTTGTGCAAGCGGCAACCATGCTCCGCCGCGAAAATGCTGTGGTAACAAACGTTGCTCGCATTTCTGACCGCGAAATCAGCGTCACTTTCAACAAAAATATACCCGCCGATTTTGAAATAAATCACGACTGCGTGGAAAACATCACTCGCACCCCGGCTGTAAATATACGCAACTGCTTTTTCAATCGCATCAACACCCGCGGCATACTTGTCACCACTCCACGCAAAGTGCTCATCGAAAACAACAATTTTCTCAACGTTGGCATGAGCGCAATTCTCATCGAAGCTGATGCCGAGGGTTGGTACGAATCGGGGCCGGTGAAAGATGTCACAATCACCGGAAACAAATTTGTTGGCTGTGGATATAATGGCGGCCCGCAAAAAGCAACCATAGCCATCAACCCATCAAACAAAATTGCCGATAAAAAGAAACCTGTGCACTCAGGCATCACTATCACCAACAACTATTTTGACACAGACCAACGCCCCGTGCTATACGCTAAAAGCACACGCGGCATCACTTTCACAAACAACACGCTCACTAACGTGCCCAACAATGCAATCATACTCGATGCTTGCAGCAATGTGAAAGTAAAAAATAAATAGTCTTAGCGAGAGAAAATCAAAGGAAGTGCTTTAGCCGGGAGATGTTTACCCTCGGTAAACGCTATGCTGCCGTTAAGAAACACGGTTGCAACGCGGTGATGCAAGGTCACGCCATTGAGCGGAGTCCATCCGCATTTGCTCTCAACGTCGGCATCAGTGACAGTGTGGTCAGCTTTTTCTACTAGCACAAGGTCGGCGTAGTTGCCAACAGTGATGTCGCCGCGGTCTGTAATACCAAACAATTTAGCCGGCTTCTGACACATGGTGCGCACCACTGTGTCAACATCAAACAAATCGAGCATCACCGGTAGCGAGAATTGCACAAGAGGAGCTCCAGATACGGCTGTGATAGCCCCGCCTTGTTTTTCCTCGAGCAAGTGCGGTGCATGGTCGGTAGCAACAATATCAACCAAACCGGTGCGCACAGCTTCGCGCAGGGCATCGCGGTCGGCAGCAGTTTTTATTGCCGGATTCATTTTTATGCGAGTGCCACGAGTAGCATAATCGTCATTGCACCACAAAAGGTGATGCGGCGACACTTCGCAAGTCACATTATCGCCGGCTTGGCTCACGGCTTTGAGTTCGGCAACAGTGGTGAGGTGAGCAATGTGAAGATGAGCATTGTGTGCCTTAGCAAGCTCAATCGCATGCTCCGTAGCCTTGATACAAGCTTCGGTAGAGCGAATAGCAGTATGCGTCTCAACCGGAGGCTCTGTGCAGCCAAAACGAGCTATATACTCGGCACGGTTGCGCTTTATGGTTTCTTCATCCTCAGCATGCACTACTATTGGCACACGCACTTGGCTGAAAATATTGTTGAGCGCATTATTGTTATCAACCAACATATTTCCGGTTGATGAGCCCATGAAGAGTTTCACTCCGGCAACTTTTGTATAGTCTGCCTTCAAAAGCTCGTCAAGGTTAGAGTCTGTGGCGCCGATAAAAAAGCCATAGTTTGCAGCTGAAGTTTTTGAGGCGATGCCTATTTTTTCGTCTACAGCTTCAACTGTTGTGGTGGTTGGCACGCAGTTTGGCATGTCAAGATATGAGGTGACACCACCGGCTATGGCAGCACGGCTTTCGCTTTCTATTGTAGCTTTGTGAGTCAACCCCGGTTCGCGGAAGTGCACGTGGCAATCAATTGCTCCGGGCAAAAGAAGCTTGCCTTGAGCGTCAAATTTAGTGTCAGCGGCAACGCTTTGCGGGTCACCTGAGCCAACTGCGGCTATGCGTTCATCTTCAATAAGAACCCATCCGGTGCCTTTACCTTTGATGTTGGCGTTATAAATCAGTGTTTTCATTGTTTACGCTTCTTTTTGTTTACTATGCTTGCCCATTTCAATTTCAGCACACCAAAGAGTGCTTCGCCAAAGATGCTAGAATTCATCTTTGACGTTCCCAGCACACGGTTTACGAACACAATTGGCACTTCGCAAACCTTGTAGTCCATTTGGTATGCTGTAAATTTCATTTCAATCTGGAAGGCATAACCTTTGAAGCGAATAGCGTCGAGGTCTATATTTTCAAGCACCTCGCGGCGATAGCAAACAAATCCGGCTGTTGTATCGTGGACGGGCATACCGGTCACAATGCGCACATATTTTGATGCGTAGTACGACATCAACACGCGCCCCATGGGCCAGTTCACCACATTTACACCCGACACATAGCGTGAGCCAACAGCAACGTCGCCTTCACCCGATTCTACAGCTTTGCGCAAGCGCATCAAATCTTTCGGGTCATGAGAAAAGTCGGCATCCATTTCGCAAATATATTGGTAATGGTGTGCCAACGCCCATTTGAAACCCTCAATATAGGCGGTTCCCAATCCGAGTTTGCCGGCACGTTCAATGATGAACACTCTGCCGGGGTGAAACGACATTTTTTCTTTCACAATGGCAGCAGTGCCATCGGGAGAGTTGTCGTCTATCACGAGCACGTCAAAATTTTGCTCCGGAAGGTGCAACACTGCATCAATAATTTCTGATGCATTTTCCTTCTCGTTATACATAGGTATGATAACAAGAGTGTCGCGTTGTGATGTGTGCTGATTTGTGTCCATGATACTTTTTTAAACCTTAGTTTGTTGCCCTAGTATAATTTTATAGCATAAGCGGGGACAACGATAAATCGCCGTGCCCCGCTTCCTTATTTTTTAATTGAAATGAATTACTTTGCGTCGTCAGCTTTCTTTTCGTCGTCAGCCTTGTCGCCTTTTTTGTTTTTGTATGCGGCATTCAAACCTTCAACGAGCTCGCTGGTGATGTCGAGAGCGGGGTTGAAATACAAACCTGCTTCTTTGTGAAGTATTGCATCGTAGTGATGCTCTTTGTTGTATTCGATGATGTATGCGTCGATAGCATCGCTGAGCGCTTTGTTGAGCTCATATACGCGTTGTTCGTCGGCTTGAGCACGACGTGAATATTGTGCGCTTGATGATTGGTCGAGTTTGTTCAACTCGTCAACATCTGCCTTGTAGCTGGCTTCGGTCAAATAGCCGTTGTTTTGCAACTTTTGTTGCACGGCACTTTGTTTGGTTTGAAGATTTCGGGCAAGTTGATTTTGGTACTGTTGAAGCTCCACTGCTATTTGTTGCACTTTTGCTTGTTGCTCTACGGCAAAGTCATAGTGCTTATAGAGAGTGTCCATATCAACATATCTGATGTTGATTGATGTCTCATAAGCTTCTCCTAGCTTTGCGCCTGTCACATTTTTAGACGAATCGCTGCTGTTAGCGCTTTTTTCGCCACCACCGCAACTTACGAGTCCGGCGGCAAGTACTACGAGCAGCATTTTCGCTGCCATTGCAAATTTTTTCATTGTAACCTTGTGGGTTTTTATGGATATAGTTTAATTTTTATTCTTTAAATTGTTCTTTGGCACATTTTATGCCTCGTGCACGCAACTCCGGCGACGAATGGACATGCCCGGTTGGAAATTTACCGTCCTTAACAAAGAGAACTTTCACTGCCATCAGCACCACTCCTATTAAAAGAAGCAAAACTGTGGGAATAAGTATTAACAAAAGGGCTTTCATTTTGTACTTTATTGCGTTTCACATTGCAAATATATAAAAGTAAAAGATATTTTTTGCTACATATAAATTTTATTTTGTAACTTAGTGGGCGATTTAGGGTTGTTTTTAACAATCTTTTAATAATTCGCCTCTGATTTTCACAATCATTGGTTATTATCATTACACATCCTTACGACATTATCAACCTTATTTAAACAAACTAATATTAAAAGTATGACTATTAAAGATCTCAAACCTACTGAAGTGTTCGGTATCTTCCATGAAATCACTCAAGTGCCGCGTCCTTCAAAGAAAGAAGAAAAAATTCGTCAGTACGTGCTCGACTTTGCAGCAAAGCACAACCTGAAAGCTAAAGTTGACGCTATTGGTAACGTCAATATCTCTAAACCCGCAACTCCCGGTCATGAAAACGCTCCCGGCATTATCATGCAAGGACACATGGACATGGTCTGCGAAAGTAACAATAAGGACTTTGATTTTGAAAATACTCCCATCACCACCATCATTGATGGCGAATGGGTTCACGCTGATGGCACAACACTCGGCGCTGATAACGGTATTGGCATGGCAGGCGCTCTCGCTGCTATCACCGACGACACACTCGTTCACGGCCCTCTCGAAGCTCTCTTCACTGTTGACGAAGAAACCGGCATGACCGGTGCTAACAACATCGGCGAAGGCATGATGAACGGCGACATCCTCCTCAACCTCGACTCTGAAGACGATGCCGAAATCTTCATCGGTTGCTCTGGCGGTATTGACACCACTTGCGAATTCACATACGAGCGCTCTCTCGCTCCCACCGATTTCCACTACTTCAAATTCAACCTCGAAAAAGGTCTTGGCGGTCACAGCGGTAGCGACATCAACGCTGGTCGCGCTAACGCAGTGAAAGTGCTCGCTCGTTTCTTGTGGGAAATCAGCCAAAAACACGAAATCTCTCTCTGCGAAATCGACGGCGGTAACCTCCGCAACGCAATCCCACGTGCTGCTCACGCTGTGTTTGGTGTACACACTGCTAAAAAAGAAGAAATCGTTGTTGCTTTCAACCAATACGTTGCAACAATCGAAAACGAATATAAAGGCCTCGAAACAACCCTCGAGCTCACTCTCGATAGCGTAGAGCGTCCCGAATTTGCCGTTGACGCTGACACAACACGTCGCCTCATCAGCGCTCTCTATGCTGCTCCCCACGGCGTTATCTCTATGAGCCGCGACCTCGAAGGCTTGGTTGAAACTTCAACAAACCTCGCTAGCGTGAAAATGCAAGGCGAAAACACTATCATGGTTACCACAAGCCAACGCTCTTCTGTTGAAAGCCGCAAACTCGACATTGCTAACCGCGTTGAAGCCCTCTTCACTCTCGCAGGCGCAAAAGTTGAACACGGCGAAGGTTATCCCGGATGGGCTCCCAACATGGACTCTGTGATCATGAAAGTTGCCGGCGATGCTTACCACGAACTTTATGGCGTGCAACCTGCTATCAAAGCCATCCACGCCGGCCTCGAGTGCGGTTTATTCCTCACAAAATATCCACACCTCGACATGGTTTCATTTGGCCCGACATTGCAAAACGTTCACTCTCCCAGCGAACGCATGCACATCCCCGCTGTTGAGCGCTACTGGCAACAACTACGCCGCATCATCGAAAAAGTGGCAGAACTCAAAAAATAATTTTTTTCATTTTGATATTTGGTCACCATGGGCTGCCTCGTGCAGCCTATGGCTGACTTTTCGCTTTTTCCTTATAAATCGATATTACGTAACTCACACCACACAACTATTTGAAACGCTCAACCTCCTTTCTAATCCTTTGTAGTGCCATGGCATTTTGTGCCCTGGGCGCTTCGTTGCGTCCAAACGTACACACTCGCCGCACTCACACCGAGGAGACGAAAAAAGAGGTGCGTCCGTTTATTGTCACCGCCACAGGCGACACCATAGAAATGGCCGTAGCCCCTGAAAACCGGTCAGGTCGCCTCACCGAAGAAGACTTCGAAGAAGTGGCTCGTGAAATGGGGGTAGAAGTCGCGGCTATAAAAGCCGTAGTTGAAATAGAAGCCGGAAAAAGTCACCAAGGTTTTTGGGCTGAAGGCAAACCACTGATAAACTTCGACCTTACTATGTTTAGACGCATGGCTCAACGCAATAACGTCAACGTTGGTAAATACACAAAAAGCCATGCCGTTGTTTTTGCTCGCCCAAACCTCACTCGCTACGGCAGCCAACAAGCAGCTCAACAAGCGCGTCTTGATGCCGCACGCACTATACACGATTTATCTGCCATACAAGCAACTTTCTGGGGAATGTTTCAAATTGGAGGTTTCAATTGGAAAAAATGCGGCGCCTCAACACCCGACGAATTCGTGAAACTAATGAGCCGCTCAGAGCGCGACCAACTCGAACTATTTGCCACATTTGTGAAAAATGCCGGACTACTTGATGCCCTACGCAAGAAAAACTGGGCTACATTTGCCAAAGGATACAACGGCAACAGCTACGCCTCGCGAGGATACCACACGCGCATGGCTAACGCCTATGCCAAATACAAAGCATCAAAAAGTAAAGAGTAAGAAGTAAAAAGTAGATAAGATACAAGCCCCTTGAGCGTCAGCCTTGTAGGGGCGTCAATTTATTGCGCCCGCATCCGGACGGCCCACACACTCCCGCACACGT
>CAZGAN010000018.1:0-19438 GCA_964523655.1 uncultured Bacteroides sp. | reverse complement strand
TGCTCATATTGCAGAGTGGATATGTTTGAATTGATTTTCGACTGCAAAGTTAGTACTTGTTTAGTTTTTATGCAAGTTGAGATTGGTTAAATCTTATAATTAACGCTCCGTTACCTTGCATTTTTAACGTTACAGGCTTCTCGCTTGTGAGCATTATTTCACGCTTTTCGCCCGATAGCAAATCTATTGTGTTATATAGCCCTTGCGCGATAGACAAAAAGTCAAATGCATGTTGCGGAATGTGGATATCTGTAGAATATTCCTTATTGTCAAAATTAACAACAATTAACAGTGTCTCATCCCCGTCTGACCGCAAGTATGCGTATTGTCGGTGCGAATTGAAATTTGGATTGTCATAGTTGACATACATCAAATCATAAAATTTGCCCTCTCTGATTGCAGAACTAGTATTTATTAAATTTAATACACTGGCATAAGCTTTTCTCAGCTCACGCTCTTTTTTTGTGAGCCTGCGAAGTCCGCAATTTCCGTTATTTAGCCATCGTTTTAACGTGTCAAGGCTCCAGAAATCGAAAATCGTGGTTCGTCCGTCTTTGCCGCTGTATCCTTCAGCATCAAGAGCCGGTTCACCGATTTCTTGACCCATATATATCATCATAGCTCCTCTATTGATTGTGGCGCTTACCACCAGCAATGGAAGCACATTGTAGGCATCTCCGGCAAATTGGGGCGAAGCATAACGCTGCTCGTCGTGATTCTCCAAAAAATTGAGCATATTATCGGAAATACCTTCAACGGTTTGCCAGCATTGTGTGAGTTGCGCTGCCGACCAATTGCAGCATTGCACACCTCGCAATGTGTCATAGAGAGTTACCTTATCATATAAATAGTCAAAGCCACCATATTCAATGTATGAGCGATAAAGCCCAACATCATATATTTCAGCGATAAATTGAAGGGTGGGGTGTTCTGCTTTTACGGCTGCTATTGCCCAATGCCAAAATTCAACCGGCACCATGTGAACCATGTCGCAACGAAAAGCATCAACTCCTTTTGATGCCCAAAACATCAATATATCAAGCATTTTGTGCCAGGTGTTGGGTATTGGATCAAAATGTTTCGAGCCATTCCATGGGTCAATGCCATAGTTTAGCTTAACTGTTTCATACCAATCACATTCTCCGGGTGATGCTGAGAAACAATCGTTGCCGGTAGCTTTTGCCGGATATTCGATGTATTCGTCATCGCCTTCGCCCAAATACACATGTGGAGCAAATTTTTCTCCGGTCATGTAGTAAAAATTATTTTGTGGGTCGAAAAACATATTCACATTGTCATCGCTGCCAAGGTCTTTAATGCCTTTCGGGCACGCATCACTGTGATATTCGCGTGACACGTGGTTGGGCACAAAATCAATTATCACCTTTAGTCCGGCATCGTGTGTGCGTCTCACCAGGCTTTCAAACTCGCACATGCGATTAGGCACATCAACGGCTATGTCAGGGTCTATGTCATAGTAATCAACAATAGCGTATGGACTGCCGGCTTTTCCTTTTACCACATGCGCGTTGTGCTTTTTTATGCCATATTTTGTGTAGTCGCAGTCATGAGCATGCTCAATTACTCCGGTGTACCACACGTGTGTAATTCCCAATTCTTTAATTGAATTGAGTATGCGTGGCGTAATATCGTTGAGTTTGCCAGATCCGTTTTGCTCAATAGTGCCATTTACTACGTTTGTCTCGTTGTAGTTGGTAAAAAGACGCGGCAATAATTGGTATATTACCGGGCGTTGATTTTTGTTGTTATTCATGTTTACGTATTTGTGTGTATTCTTATTCTTCTGGATATATCATTTTGTGTGTTACTCCACCGTCAACAGTTAAATTCTGACCATTAATGAAATCATTGTCAGGAGAGGCTAGAAAAACGGCAGTACGAGCAATGTCGTTAGGCTCGCCAACTCGAAGTGATGGATGAAATACACGGTCAATATCGCGTATCGACGATTGATCATAACATTCAATCCATCCAGGTGAAATGCAGTTAACCGTGATGCCAAGAGGCGCAACTGACATCATCAGTGCGTGTGTGAGAGATACAATTGCCCCCTTTGAGGCTGAATAGCCCTCAGTGCCGACTTCGCTCATGGCTGCTCGAGTTGAAGCTATATTTATTATTCGTCCGTAAGCACGTTCTTTGCGATGCATCGCGAGTTTGCGCGATAGCAAAAACACCGGGCGCACATTTGTGTGAAGTATATCATCAAACTCTTCAACTGTGGTCTCTGATAAGGGCTTAAAGTTTCCTACACCAACGTTGTTTATCAATATATCAATGTCGCCATAGTAAGCTAAAACATCATCAAAGCACTTTGTCAGAGCGTCAATGTTTCTCACATCTACCGGATAGAAACGTGCTCCGGTTTTTTGTGCGACATCGTAGCCGTTTTTTGTGTTGATATCACAAAAAGCCACCTTGCATCCTTCAGCTCTGAATGCTTTCACTATTGCAGCACCTATGCCGTGAGCACCACCCGTAACAAATACTCTTTTACCATCGAGCTTCGATAACGGCTCTTTTGTTTTATATATTTTGACAGAAGCTTTTTGCCCGTTGCGGTGTTCTTCCATCTTCTTTTCAAGATAATTATCTGCCATATAGATTTATTTTCTAAGCGCAAAATTAGCCAAAATATTTCATAAGTTGTTGTAATAACCAAAATTTTGTCTAAATTTGCGGTAAACAAAAAACTAATTTATCATGGAATTATGGACATTATGGCTTATTGCCTTTTTGTTACTCGCTGTTGTTGAAGTTGTCACTCAATGGCTCACCACTTTTTGCTTCGCTGTAGGCTGCCTTGTGGCCATGCTCGCCTCGTTGTGTGGCGTGTCTCCACTATACCAGTTGCTACTTCTTGGCATTGCGGCTTTGCTGTCATTTGTGTTTTTTGCCCCCTACTTTCAACGCTTACATCAGAAAAGAGGCTTGAAATCAAAAGGACAAAGCAATATGGATGCGCTTATTGGACGCCTTGCTACTGTGTCTGAAAATATACCCGATTCATCAATTGGCCGTGTCAAAATTGACGGTGATAGCTGGCAAGCCCGCAGTAATGATGGCTGTGCTATCGCTAAATCTCAACAAGTTGAAATTGTTGATTATGAAAGCATTGTGCTAATTGTGCGACAAGTAAAATAATTTTAAACTAAATACCTATTAGTCATGGAAGTATTGTATCTCGCTATTGTGCTGCTCGTTGTGGCTCTAGTGATTATCAGCAAAAGCGTTAAGGTTGTGCCTCAATCTGAAACGCGTGTCATCGAACGTTTGGGCCGATTCCACAGCGTTCTTAACCCCGGCCTTAATATAATATGGCCATTCATTGATAAACCCAAAGTGGTCTACACACGTCGAATTGAAAATGCTGTTGGTGGCCGTCAATATGTACGCGTGCTGACAACTAGTGTTATCGACCTTCGTGAGCAAGTTTACGACTTTCCATCTCAACAAGTTATCACTCGCGATAACGTAACCACTGAAATTAATGCTCTTCTATATTTCCAAATTGTTGACCCAAAGAAATCTGTATATGAAATTGAAAACCTGCCGAACGCTATAGAAAAGCTCACACAAACCTCTTTGCGTAATGTTATTGGCGAACTCGAACTTGATGAAACTCTAACCTCGCGCGATACCATTAATAGCAAGTTGCAAAGCATACTTGACGACGCAACAAATAAGTGGGGCGTAAAAGTTAATCGTGTCGAATTGCAAGACATCACTCCTCCCGAATCTGTGCGCGTTGCAATGGAAAAGCAAATGCAAGCCGAGCGTAATCGACGTGCTGAGATTCTTAATGCTGAAGGTGAAAAGAAATCTCTCATACTTCGCTCTGAAGGTGAAAAAGAGTCGCAAATTAACAAAGCTGAGGCTGTAAAACAAGCTGAAATTCTAAAAGCCGAAGGTTTGTCTCGCGCTAAGATTTTGCAAGCTGAGGCTGAAGCTGAAGCAATTCGTCGTGTAACTGAAGCTGTAAAAGAGTCAAAAACTGACCCCGCTGCATATATGCTTGCTACAAAATATATTGAAACACTTCAAAATATGGTTACCGGTAAAGATAACAAAACTGTCTACATTCCTTACGAGGCTACCGGTGTGCTTAGCTCTATCGGCTCTATCAAACAAATCTTTGAAAAATAAGACAATACAGTTAATACGAAAAATCGGCAATTCTTTCGGAACTGCCGATTTTTTTGTGCTTTATAATATCTTATCTAACAAGAGTAATGGCAGTGAGAGTGCGCGCAGTGAGAGTGCGCCCTTCGCGGCGAACTGAGTGAAAGCGTGTGTTGCACATTGAACAAGCTATTGGCGCAGAGATCTTGTCCGCTGCAATACCCATGTCTGTGAGCTGCAATGTGACAGCTTTAGCAAGGTCAACATGAGGTTTCGCGTACGTGCGAACCACAGTCTCCTCCGGAAATTGTGATGCGACTTCTTCACCAACTTCAAAACACTCAGTGCCAATGCATGGCCCCATTGCTGCGACTATGTTCTCAGCTCTTGCTCCCAACTCAATCATCTTTTTGACAGCGTTAATTGCTATGCCGCCAACAGTGCCTCTCCATCCGCAGTGCACGGCTGCAATAACTCTATTTTTTGTGTCAACAAGAAGTAGCGGGAGACAGTCAGCGGTATTAATTGCAATTACTTGTCCGCTGCAGTTAGTAACCATAGCATCAACACCATCTAGGTCATCTCCGGGCATTGCAACATTAGTGCTGTGTGTTTGCACAGGTATGTAAATGTCATTGTCGTTCACGCCGAAATATTGAGCAAGTATGGCTCTATCATGGTTCACCTGCTCCGGCTCTGCTCCTGCATAGTGACATGCGTTAAATCCAACAGTTGTTGTTGCGGCTTGCACACCGCATATATCTTGTAATAGGCTAATGAAATTCATGTGTCTGATGTTTTTAGAATTGCAATATTAAGCATAAAATGTGAGCTGTGCAATTATTAAATATCTTTTAGCATTTTGTGGATACATAATAAAATTGTAAATTTGTAGGAGTTTTTATTCCCTACTGATTTATTACCAATATTTCCCGCACTACAGAAATGAAAAGTGACATCGAAATAGCTCATTCAACAACTTTGTTGCCAATCAGTGAGATTGCGCAATCTGTGAACATCCCTGAAGATAATCTTGAACACTATGGCAAGTACATTGCCAAGGTAACCAACCCAGGTAAATCAAGCAAAAAGGGTAAATTGATTTTGGTGACAGCTATCACTGCCACAAAATCAGGAATCGGTAAAACAACTGTTTCTATCGGTTTAGCTCTAGGCCTCAATAAAATAGGTAAATCTGCAATCGTCGCTTTGCGTGAACCTTCACTCGGTCCATGCTTTGGCATGAAGGGTGGTGCTGCCGGTGGAGGCTATGCTCAAGTTTTGCCTATGGAAAAAATTAATCTCCATTTTACAGGCGACTTCCACGCAATCACATCAGCACACAACATTGTTGCTGCTCTTCTCGATAACTACATCTACCAACGTCGCAAAGACGGCTTCTCTTTCAAAGAAATACTTTGGCGCCGTGTGCTTGACGTTAATGATCGCTCTCTTAGAAATATTGTTACCGGTTTGGGCGCTACTACCGATGGCATTCCTTCTCAATCAGGATTTGATATCACTCCGGCTTCTGAAATCATGGCTGCATTTTGCTTAGCAAATGATGCAGACGATTTGCGCCGCCGCATATCAAAAATTATACTTGCTGTCAATCACGATGGCACACCTTTCACCATTGCCGATCTTGGTGCAACCGGCTCTGTAATGGCATTGCTTTCAGATGCAATTAATCCAAATCTAGTGCAGACAACCGAAAATACTCCTGCCCTCATACATGGCGGCCCGTTTGCAAATATTGCTCACGGATGTAATTCGGTGATAGCTACAAAATTAGGCATGGATTTGTGCGATTATTGCATCACCGAAGCCGGATTCGGAGCTGATTTGGGAGCAGAAAAATTCTACGATATTGTATGCCGAGCAAATAATCTTAACCCCGATTTGACAATCATTGTAGCCACAGCACAAGGATTGAAAATGCACGGTGGTGTAGCTCTTGAGGCTATAAAAGAACCAAATATTGAAGGACTTACTAAAGGCCTTGAAAATCTGGAGAAACATGTGGCAAACCTTCGCTCGTTTGGACAAACTGTGATGGTTGTATTCAACCGCTTCGCTTCTGACACAGACGAAGAAATGGCTCTTTTGAAAGATTATTGCGAAACTCAGATGAATTTGCCATTCGCTATAAACAATGCTTTTGCTGAAGGTGGAGAGGGCGCGCGTGAAATGGCTCAAAAAGCTGTTGACTGCATAGAAAAGATGCCGTCACAACCGCTTAATTTTGTGTATAATCTGACTGATTCTATTAAAACAAAGATTGAAAAGGTTGCAAAAAATATATATGGTGCAAAATCTGTAGTATTCACCAAAAAGGCACTCACCGGTATCAAAAAGGCTGAAAGCCTTGGCTTGTCGGAGTATCCTATTTGCATTGCTAAAACTCAATTCTCTTTTTCCGGCGATGCAAAATGCTATGGTGTCGCAAAAGATTTTGAACTTGAAATCAAAGATATTGTGCCAAATGGTGGCGCTGAAATGGTTGTCGTGATTGCCGGAGATATCCTCCGTATGCCGGGACTCCCAGCTCGCCCTCAAGCCGCACTAATTGATTACGTTGACGGTGAAATCACCGGATTAAGCTGATATTTTATAATTACCTTAATATTTATATTATGACTCTTATAGACGGAAAACAAACGGCTGCTGACATAAAAAAGCAGATTGCCGCTGAAGTAGAACTAATGAAAAGTCGAGGAGAGCGTGTACCTCATCTCGCTGCCATACTCGTTGGTCACGATGGCGGTAGTGAAACTTATGTAGCTAACAAAGTGAAATCATGTGGCGAATGTGGTTTCAAAAGCACTCTCTTGCGATTTGAAGATGACATCACTGAAGCTCAATTGCTCGCTGAAATAGAAAAGCTCAATAACGATGACGATGTTGATGGTTTTATTGTGCAATTACCCTTGCCAAAACATATTGACGAAAATAAAATTACTGAGGCAATTGACTACAGAAAAGATGTTGATGGATTTCATCCAATCAATATTGGTCGCACCTCAATCGGACTACCCGCTTTTAAATCTGCTACTCCGCTAGGCATCATGACTTTGCTTGATGCATACAACATTGATACGAAGGGCAAACATGCCGTTGTGATTGGTCGTAGTAATATTGTTGGGAAACCGGTGGCTATGCTCCTTGTGCAAAAGCAAATACCCGGTGATTGCACGGTGACAATCTGCCATTCTTCAACAAAAAACCTCAAAGAGATTTGCCTCTCTGCCGACATAATCATTGCAGCTTTGGGACGTCCCGGTTTCGTTACTGCTGATATGGTTAAAGATGGTGCAGTTGTTATTGATGTTGGCACAACACGTGTTCCTGATGCATCTCGCAAATCAGGTTTCCGTCTATCAGGTGACGTCGACTTTGAAAATGTAGCTCCAAAATGTAGCTTCATCACTCCGGTTCCCGGAGGTGTTGGCCCGATGACTATTTGCTCTCTAATGAAGAATACGCTTCTTGCTCGTCAAGGAAATCTCTTCAAATAGATCAATACACATATATTATAATATACATATATTATATATAAAGGAAAAGCGCAGTTGCCGAAACAACTGCGCTTTTCTTGTCTATCCTATGAGAAAAATGAATTAGGTTATCGTTCTGGAAGCAAGATATGCATTAAAAGCAGAGCGGTAAGTTTCGCCAACAGGTATATAATGCTCGCCAAACACAATGCGTGAACCTCGCTCAATTGAATTGATATTATTGAGATTTACGATATACGACCGATGCACTCGCATGAAAAATGATGGCAACTTCTGCTCAAGCGATTTCATATTCATGAGAGTGATAACCGGTTTTTGACCGTTATCAATCGAGGTGTATATCTTCACATAGTCTTTTACTCCCTCAATAAACAATATGTCTTTCACCGGAAGTTGTACCAGCTTATAGTCACTTCTAACTATTATGTGTGTCAATTCGTCATTGCAAGGCTTGCTTTGACTTTGACGTTGGCACATGCGGTCAAGCGCTCGTTGTGCTGAACTCAAAAAATCGCTATAGCTTACCGGCTTTAGCAAATAATCAATAGCATTGACCTTAAATCCTTCAATTGCGTAGTGATCATACGCTGTTATAAATATAATTAATGTGTCGGGCGCTATAAACCGAGCTAACTCCATTCCTGTCATTCCCGGCATTTGTATGTCAAGAAATACCACGTCCGGATGATTCTCATTGATGCATGTAGTAGCTTCTGCCGCAGAGCCACAGCCTGCAATAAGTTCAAGAAACGGTGTCTTATTAATATATGATATAATAAGCTCACGAGCTAGAGGCTCGTCATCAACTACTATGCATCTAAGAGTTTTCATCTTGTTTGTGAAGTTAGATCAATTGTCATTGTGAAACAATAAGTGCTACTTGAAATATCGGTGTGTATATTTGCTGAATCGCCATAGATGAGCTCTAGACGCTTCCTCAGATTTTGAATACCAATGCCCGATTGCTTATCCGGCACCGGAGCGTTGGAGTCATACGAGTTTACTATCATGCAATTAATGATACTGTCATGACAAATGATGGCTATATCAATTTGTGCATTTGCATTTCCGGTGTTTCCGTGCTTGAATGCATTTTCCACCGGAGATATAAAAATCAGTGGAGCTATTTGCAAGTTTGCGCAATCGCCGGCATCAAGTGTCGTATTTATTGTGATATTGCTGCCAAGTCGCAATTTCATTAGTTTCACATAATTGTCAATGAACTTCAATTCATCTGAGACTCGAACAGTTTGACTGTTCTCGTACAGCACATACCTCAGCAGACTGCTGAGCTGATGCACTGCTTCTTGCGCTTTCTCCGGACATACCGATATTAAGGCATAGAGAGCATTAAGCGTATTGAAAAGAAAATGTGGATTGAGCTGGCTTTTCAAACTTTCAAGCTCTTGAGCTTGTTGTGCGCTCTTTAGTTGTCGGTGAGTGTCGCGCAACTTCATCCATCGCTGTGTGATTTTTACAGCAATTGACAAAGCTATGGTCATTACCATCATCACCACATCACGTGCCACAAACGACAAGTGCAATAAAAACGGGTTCTGTGACTCCTGCCTTTGTTGTGCCGGGCCCGGGCCTCCTCCGTCTGCTTCACGTATTAGATAGAGGGCTATAATCGTTAAGATGATAAATAATACATTCCACCCGGTGACGCGTAGCGCCCAGTTCTTGCGGCTTATACATTTATCTATTATAATATAGTAGTTGATGTAAAATAGTATTACAAACATCAACGATTTTGCATAAACGAGCCATGGAGCTCCCCCAAAATGGGGTATGCTCCGGCTCATTAATACGTCGGGAAGTATGAATATGATGCACACACCAAGCACGTGCGACAAAAACGTTACTATGTTTTGTGTCTTTGCCGACGGTTGCTTGTTTGTGAAACGTTCATTGTTATTCATATCTGATAGCTTCAATTGGGTCAAGATTTGCTGCCTTTTTGGCTGGATACCATCCGAAGAACACTCCGGTTGCAGTACATACTGCAAATGACAAAATTACAGAATAACTTTGAATTGACACAGGCCATTGGGCAATAACATTTACCAACCATGATGCAATACATCCTAAAATGACACCGAATATACCTCCGGTCACACTTATGATGATTGCTTCAATCAAAAATTGTGAGAGAATATCAACACCGCGTGCTCCGATTGACATACGCAATCCAATCTCGCGAGTACGCTCTGTTACCGATACGTACATGATATTCATGATACCAATACCTCCAACGAGCAATGATATTCCGGCAATACAAGCTAGAAGTATTGTCATCATATCGCTAGTTGAATTCATCATCTCACTCAACTCTTGTTGTGAACGAATCTGAAAATCATCGTCAGCATCTTCTTTGAGCTTGTGATTCTTGCGGAGTATTGTTGTTATCTCGTCAATTGCATCATCTGTTTGGTCTTCATCAACTGCGCTGGCATACAATCCTTGTATGTAGTCTATCGCTAGCACACGTTTCATAATAGTGGTGTAGGGTGCAAGCACAACATCGTCTTGGTCCATACCCATTGAGTTAGTTCCCTTTTCTTCAAGTACACCTATTACAGTCATAGGTATCTTGTTGAAACGAACCACTCGGCCTATAGGGCTTTCTCCGTTGGGGAACAAATTGTCAACAACAGTTTTACCCAAAAGACAAACCTTAGCTGCTTGTTTCACATCTTGATCTGTGAACATTGAGCCGTCATCAACTTTCAACTGACGAATGTCAAGATACTCGGGTGTAATACCGTATACGCTTGACGGGTAGTTGTTGTTGCCGTTGATAAACTGACCATTGCTTGAAACTTGAGGCGATACGGCTGACAGAAGAGTACATTCATCGCGCACGGCTTCATAGTCTGCAACTGTGAGGGTTTGCATGTCATCAGCACTTTGACGCACACCACCACGTTGGTCTGTGCCCGGCTGAATCATTATCATATTTGAGCCCATCTCTGAGATTTGGGCTTTGATGCTATCTTTCGAACCTTGACCGATTGCAAGCATTGTGATAACTGATGCTACACCAATGATAATGCCTAGCATTGTCAAAAAGCAGCGCATTTTGTTATTGTTTAATGCTTTTATCGCGATTCTTAACAGATTAAATATCTTCATAATCAGTTTTCTTCTTTAGGGAGTGATTCGAAAATCTCGCGTGCTGAGGCTATCTTCTCATTCTTTGTGTCAGAAATGATTTTGCCATCACGTAGCACAATGTTGCGTGACGAGTAGGCGGCGAGTTCCGGGTTGTGGGTTACGAAGATAATTGTGCGTCCGCGAGCATGTAGCTCTTGAAAAAGTACCAAGATGCTAAACGATGTGCGGGTGTCGAGGTTACCGGTCGCCTCGTCGGCTAGTATGATGACCGGGTCGTTTACCAGTGCGCGAGCTATAGCAACACGTTGTTGCTGACCACCCGACATTTGATTGCTCTTGTGATACAATCGCTCATGCAAACCAACCGCTTCAAGCGCTTTTATTGCACGCTCGCGACGCTCTTTTGATGATACGTTAGAGTTATACAACAACGGAAGCTCAACGTTCTCTACTGATGTGGTCTTGGGCAGTAGATTGTAATTCTGAAACACAAATCCTATTTTGCGATTTCTTGTATAGGCGCGTTCATTCTTACTCATCTTTTGCACTGAAACACCATCGAGCACATATTCGCCTGATGTTGGTCTGTCTAAGCATCCAAGCATATTGAGAAGCGTAGATTTTCCGGAACCTGACGTACCCATGATTGTTACAAACTCGCCTTCATTAATGGTGAACGATACACCACGCAATGCGTGAACGGTCTCGCCACCAACCACGAAGTCGCGTCGTAAATTTTCAATACGTATGATTTCTTTTTGTTCAGACATTTTCTAATGTTTTAGAAAAAATAAATAAAGAGGAGAGAGGATAGGGTGAACGTGTTATTTCTTTTTAGAGCCCGGCGGTTGCGGAGCAAACGGACTAGTCTCGGTTGAGCTTGAGTCGTCTTCTGCTACTGCGGCCGCTTTAGAGTCATAGTCTATAGCAACAACGTCATTCTCTTTCAAACCCGAAATGATTTGTGTGTTAACACCATTTGTCGTGCCGATTTTTACCAGAGTTGGGGTGAGTGTATTGTCTTTCACTACCCATACAACTCGTTCGTCTGTATCGTTAGTCTCAGGTTCGGTTACACCTTCAGCTACGCGAGGAAGCTTAGAATCTTCGGCGAGGTCAGTTTTGGGATTAAAGAGAAATGCTTTGTTGGGTACAAGCAATATGTCTTTCTCGTGTGTGATATAGATGGTCAAGTTTGCAGTCAAACCGGGTATGAGTTTGTGCTCGGGGTTTGATGCTGCTACTATCACTTCGTATGTCACAACGTTGCTCTCTGTTGTAGGATTGAGACGCACTTGTGTTACTTCACCTTCAAACATGTCATCAGGATATGCATCTACAGTGAAAGTTACGCTTTGGCCAACTTTAACTTGACCTATATCAGCCTCGTCAACGTTACCAACTACTTGCATGTTGTCAAGGTCGGCAATTGTGTAGAGGTTTGCTACGTTCATGTTTGATACAACTGTTTGTCCAACTTCAACCTCGCGTGAAATTACAATGCCATCGATTGGTGAGTAAATTTCTGCGTAATTGAGGTTTTTAGCAGCTTTCACGCGGTCTGCTTGAGCTTTTTCATAAGCGGTTTTCGATACGTCATAGTCTTTTTTTGTGGTCTGAAAATCGTAATCGCTGATGAGTTGCTTGTCGTGCAATGCTTTATCGCGTTGATAGTTTGTCTTGTTGTATTCGTATGTCAATCGTGCAGATTCAAGATTGGCATTCGCGCTTTTGAGTTCGCTATCGAGCAATGTTTTTTCAATTTCTGCGATAAGCTCGCCTTTTTTTACAACTGAATTGTAATCTGCATATAGCTTATCAATGATACCGGTCACCTGTGTACCAACATCTACTTGAGTTACCGACTCCAGAGTGCCGGTCGCAGTCACCGATTCGGTGATTTCGCCACGAGTCACTGTCGCTGTCTCAAGCGACTCTTGTGCCTCTTTTGTGCATGCTGTTGTCACCAATAGTAGTGATGCAGCAAAAGCAATAGTTTTGTTCATAAATTTATTTAGTTTGTAATTACATATCAACTTTAGTTGTGCGATAGTAGCCTATCATCTTTTTGCCAAGCATTGCCATGTATTTGGCTTGAAGTTGAGAGTGCTTAGCTTCGAGCAATGTGTTGTGAGCATTCATAAGTTCTACGGTTACTGCTAAACCAACGTTGAATTGCTCATTGACATAGTCGTTTGATACAGATGCTGCATTTACTTGTTCCTCGGCAGCAGCAAAACGAGCTTGGGCTGCGCGAGCATCAATATACCAGCTTTCAACTGATTGCGCAAGTTCTGTCTCACGCGATATCTTGTCGAGATCGGCATTGAGCGAATTGATGTTAGCTTTAGCAACAGCTACTTTCGTTTTCTTATTGTCAAGCAATGGTATCGACAATGAAAGACCGATGTTCTCGTTTACGCCATGCTTGATTTGTGATGCGAATGATTGGCCTCCTGAAATGTATGATGTGCCAATGCCTGCATTAAGCGATATTTTCGGAAGTTTTCCTGCTTTCGCTGTTTTGATAGCAATTTCAGCATCTTCTTTTTCTAAATCCAAACTCTGAAGTTGCACATCGTTTCCAACGGCAAGCTCGTAGGTAGATTCCATTGTTGGCAAAAGAGCCAAAACTTCATCAGCTGTCCAGTTCACATCTTCAAGTGTGATGTCATCACTGATGCCAAGCTCAAGAAGTTTTTTCAACTCCATGCGGCGGCTGTCATAAGTGCCTTGCGCGTTCACGAGAGCATAATTGTCTTGCTCTAACTGGGCTTTGAGTTGAGCGTAGTCAACTTTCGAAAGACGACCGCTTTCCATTAAAGCTTTTGCGCGTTCAGTTTGCTTTTCGCTGAGAGCAACTGCTTCCTTGTATATTTCGATATTCTCTTTTGCATAGAGTATATTGATATACACTTGAAGTAGGTCTGTCTCAAGTGTGCGAGAGATATCTTCAGTAGCCAAAGCATCTATTGATTGTTTCAACTTGGCCGACTTGATATCATTCTGGCGCACACCTCCATCCCAAACTGTCCATCCGGCATTAAGGCCGTAAGAACTTGCATACACGTTTTTATTGCTGCCATTTGCCCATGGCGTGTTAGTGTAGTTTTGCGAAGTGGCAAAATCAAGAGTCGGTTGCCATTGCGCTTGTGCTGCTTCCAAATCGTAGTCTGACGATTGCTCGTTTAGTTTCGACTTTTGCAGCGAGATGTTGTGCTGTCGTGCATAGTTCAAGCAATCTTGGTACGACCAAGTTTCTGCTTGTGCTGTAGTCATTACAAATACAGCCAGTGCCGCTAGCATCGTTTTACGTTTCATAAATCGGGTGTTTTGTTATTTTACACTATTATTTACGCTACAAAATTAATATCATATTTTTGTCGATGCAAAAAAAATAGACAAACAGCTAATTGTAGCATATAAACCCTCGTTTTTACCCTATAAACGCAAAAATCCCGATAGAAGTTTTTCTTCCACCGGGATTTCTGGTTAACGTATGATTGTTGATTAACGAACTACGCTAGAAAGATTGAAGTTTGCAAATTCAAGGTCGCTTGCTGCTTTGCTTGCCAATGAACTGTCAAGTTTGATTGCTTGACGAAGATTTGATGTGATCATTGATTCGTTGTTTGTGCGAGCGCCAAGGATTGCAGTCAAGTAGTATGTTGTTGCATCCGGGCTGGTGATGCCTGCAAGAGTTGATTTTGCTTTAGTATAGTCTTTTGTGAGAATTTGAGCCAAAGCTGCGTTATTGCTCTTGCTGTCGCCAAATGCGCGAGCTGCAGCTGCGTTATCACCAAGTTTCAAGTAGTAAACACCGAGTGCATCGCCAAGACCTTCTTGACCGGCTGCTGAGCCAAAGTATTTGTTAGCATTTGTATAGTTGCCATTGAGCAATTCCATAAGGCCAAGGTTCATTTGTGCTTCTGAACTTGTAGGTGCAAGACTTGCTGCTTTTGTGAATGACGATTTAGCTGCGCTATAATCTTTAGCTACATATTGAGCCATGCCAAGGTCATTCCATGTGCGATAGTCATTGGGGTAGAGGCTAGCTGCTGTTTCGTAGATTTTCAAACGACGGCTGTTGTCGTCAGTGAGTGTTGCAGCGTAAAGAATTTCTTCAACTGACAATGCAGAGGGGTTTGTATCAAACAAGCTATTGATTTCGCTGTCGCTTTTACCGATAACATCGATTGATGCTGTGATGCGTGAATAACGGAGTTTCGGAAGGATTTCGTCAGCAAGGCTTTCAAATACGTTTGAGAGATTACGCAATTCTTGTTCGCGTTGTTCGGGGTCTTGATACATTGAAAGCACACTCAAGATAAGTTCTTTGTCTTGTATGTTGCTTTGGCTTACGAGTTGTTGCAAGCCTTCCCAGTCTTCAGCAGTGAATTGTGCGGTGAGTTCGCCAAATTCTGTAATCTTGTCTTTCTTGAGTTGACCCTGAAGATAAGTTTTTGTATTTGCTTCACGGTCGCCGGCAAGTTTATTGTTGAAATCATAGCTACCATCAGGAGAAGCGTATGACTTGATGTTGATTTCTTGAATAACACGTGCTGTGTCACCGTTTGCTGCAACAAGTTCTTTTTGCAATTCGGTCATTGCATCTGTGTTCAACTGATTAGCACGAACATTTGCCATGTTGATTAGGAACATGATGTCGGCTGCATATTTTTCGTTGATTACACGTTGGAATGCATCGGGAGCAACTGCGGGAGTTACTGTTGCTGCATTAGCAAGTGCTGCTGTAGCAATCACACCATCTGCCACCTTGATGCGAGGCAATGTGTATTGCTTTGAGCCTTGAGTTACATTAAATGCAAGCTCGAGCTCGCTCTTAGCCATGTCTGTTTGGTAGAGGTAAGAAACGGGAATGGTTACTGTGCCACCGTAGTCATAGCTAACTACCGGTGCATTGCCACGTACTTTTTCGCCTTGGAATGAGTACGATTGTGATGCTACCTCTGTGCCGTTAAATACAAGGTAAGGAGTAACGGTCACTTGGGCATCTTTTACAAAGAAGTTTGCAGGAATTTTTCCGGTAACAGTGCCGGGTACTTTTTCGCCTACAACCTCCAGTGGGTTGGGGTTGACACTAAAATAGTCAGAACTAAACTGACCAAGCTTTTTGCCGCATGAGCTGAGCATTAGAGCTGAGCTGACAGCGATAGTCAAACAAACTTTTTGATTCATAATAAAAAAAATTATGTGGATTGATTTACGATATTTTTAGTTTGTTGGTAAAAGTCGCCTTTTATATGGTATAATATCTGTTTGCAAAGATAATATCTATCATTAACATTTCAAAGTTTAAAAACTATTATTTTTCAAAATTTTCATAGCAAATTTACACTATTTTTGTCACTTTTGCCGATCAAAGTTATCCTGTTGTTCCCTAGAATCATGCTTTTCTTGCTGATTTTAGAGTATTTAGCTTTGAATTGTGTTAAAATAAGTGAATGTAGAGATATTGGTTTTTAATGACTTTATTTAGTGAAAACTGTTGTGCTATGCGGCAAATTTTGCAGATGTGTCGCCAAAATATGTGAATTTCTGCTATGTAAATTATGTTAATAAACTTTGCGTTTTACGTTAAACGCTTTAATTTTGCCGCGAAATTCAAAAAACGTTATCAAACGAAATGAAAAAATCTATTGCATTCGCAGTTGTTGCACTAGGTGCTATCTCTGCTTCTGCTCAACAAGCTATTGAGCAGCCCAAATTTTCAGACAACTGGTCTATCGGTCTCGATGGTGGTGTTACAACTCCCATCACTCATCACGCTTTCTTTGGCTCAATGCGTGGCCTCGTAGGTCTTCACGTTGACAAACAAATCACTCCTGCTTTCGCTCTCGGCGTTGAAGGTCAATTTGGCGTGAACACTTCTAGCTGGAAAGGTTACACTCACAGCTCTACTGCTTTTGACAATTCATACGTTGGCACTTATGGCACTGTTGACCTCTTCAATTTCTTTGGTGGTTACAACTGCGGCAAACGTGCTTTCACTATCGAAGCTCTCGCCGGTGCTGGCTGGGGCCACACTTTCCTCAACTCTGAAAACGGTTCAGACTACAACTACTTCGCTACTAAAGCTGGTCTTAACTTCAACTTCAACGTTAGCGACAAAGTTACTATCGCTCTCAAACCTTCTGTAGTTTGGAACATGAATCACCCCGGTGCTAGCCAAACAGCTGTTGCATACAACGCTAACGGCGCTGCTTTCAACTTCCAAGCTGGTCTTACTTACCACTTCGGCGGTTCTAAATTCGAATGCGTTCAACCCTACAACCAAGCTGAAATCGACGCTTTGAACGGTCAAATCAACGACCTCCGCGCTGCTCTCGATGCTGCTTCTTCTCGCGCTAACGCTGCTGAGTCTAAAGCTAACGGTCTCGCTAACGAACTCGCTGCTTGCCTCAACCGTCCCGCTCAAAAAGAAGTTGTTAAAGAAGTAAACAACAACCTCAACTCTGTTCGCTACGTATTCTTCCGCATTGGTTCTTCAGCTATCACTGCTGACCAACAACCCAATGTTGAAATGATTGCTAACTACCTCAAAAACCACAAAGACGCTAAAGTGGTTATCAAAGGTTACGCTTCTCCCGACGGTCCTGCTGACATTAACGAAAAACTCGCTGCTGCTCGTGCTGAAGCAGTTAAAACAGCTCTCGTTAACAAATACAAAATCTCATCTAGCCGCATCTCTGCTGAAGGCCAAGGCGTTGGCAACATGTTCAGCGAAGAATCTTGGAACCGTGTAAGCATCTGCACAATCGAAGAAGCTAAATAAGTAACAAACTTATAGATACAAAAAAATGCTATACTCATTGAGTGTAGCATTTTTTTTGTGTCTATAAGTTTTGACTAATCTAAATCGTCATCGTCGTCATCCCAGTCAAGAAACCAATCATTTTCAAATGCTTCTTCTGTGAATTTATTTAGCTCTCGGCCCTCACGCTTTGTGGGACGTCCTAGGCCCTTACGACGATCAACAAATCCTGAGATACGCACAACGTCGAGCAAATCATATTGAGCTTGTGGCGTGAGATTCTCAAGATACTCAGGCACCAGTTTCGCTCCAAGTCGATTTGCCGCAAGTTGCAGCACGCGAAAAGTATATTGTATCGGTGGCTTGCGCACATTTATTATGTCGCCAACTTTTATGGTGCGCGATGGCTTTACTATCACTCCATCACCTTGACCAACACTAACTCGCCCTTTTTTGCACTCTTCAGTCGCGATAGTGCGAGTTTTATATATGCGCATAGCCCATAACCACTTGTCTATTCGTTGGTCGTTTGCCATAGCTCTTTATTTGTTATTATAATTGCACATAGCCGTTTGTATGCCGGCAAGCACAAATTCTTTCATCGCGTCAATGGCAACGTTGATGCGTGTGGGCAACATTTGACGCTGATCTAACGTGAAATTGCCTAGCACATAATCAATTTGTGTGCCGCGAGGAAAATCATTGCCTATGCCAAAACGTAGACGAGCATAACTTTGAGTGCCAAGCATTTGAGCAATGTTTTTGAGCCCGTTGTGCCCGGCATCGCTCCCCGACGGCTTTATGCGTATTGCGCCAAAAGGCAAGGCGAGGTCATCAACGAGCACAAGTATATTCTCGAGCTCAATATTCTCTTTGTCTTTCCAATAGCGCACGGCATTGCCGCTTAGGTTCATGTAAGTCGAAGGCTTGAGCAGCACTAATTGCTTGTTCTTTAACCGCATACGTGCCACATCACCATAACGTTCGGTTTCAAAACAAATATTGGATGCCTCAGCTAAGGCATCCAATATTTTAAAACCTATGTTGTGGCGTGTATTGCGATATTCGTCGCCGATATTGCCCAGCCCAACAATAAGATATTTCATTCGTTATCTTTTATCGAATTATTTTGCAGCTGCAGCAGCTTGAGCAGCACCACGAGCAGCACGAGTGAGTTGAACTGCGCATACAACTGCGTTCTTAGCGTTAACGAGTTCGAGACCTTCGAAGTGAAGTTCACCAACTTGCATTGTTTTACCAAGGCCAAGGTTGTCAACGTTGATAACCAAGCTTTCGGGTACTTGTGTGTAGATAGCTTTAACTTTAAGTTTCTTCATTGACAAGCTGAGTTTACCACCGGCTTTAACACCTTCTGCGTGACCAGCCAATTTAACAGGAACTTCGATAACAACAGGTTTTTTGTCGTTTACTTCGAGAAGATCGAGGTGAAGGATGCTGTCTTTTACGGGGTGGAATTGGATATCTTTGAGCACTGCCATTTTCTTTTCGCCGTTGATGTCGAGTTCGATAGCGAAAATTTCGGGAGTGTAGATGAGTTTGCGTACTGCATCGTTGCTCACTGTGAGATCTGTTGTGATAAGACCTTTACCGTTGCCAATCTCTACAACTTTTTGTCCTTCTTTGAGTGTACCGTTGAAGGGAAGTTCTACAACTTCGCCACCGTTAAGCACTACGGGGATGTTACCTGCTGCACGGAGAGCTTTTGTTGCTTTTTTGCCGAGGTCAACGCGGGGTTGAGCTGAAAGTTGGAATGTTTTCATTTTTCGTTTGTTTGTTTTTGTGTTACTAAAAATTAAGTTGTGTTTTGTTGCTCCTTAATTTCCCATCACACGAGGCGATGCTATAAAAAGCGACTGCAAAGTTA
>CAZGAN010000017.1:0-19866 GCA_964523655.1 uncultured Bacteroides sp. | reverse complement strand
TGAGGCCTTCAGCGTCTTCGGGCATAGGGCCTGTGCCGCTGAGACGGCGGTGAGCGTCAATGTCTTCAGAGTAGCCCACGTTTCCGGTTTGTATGAATTTTTGGGTGATAACAGATTTGCCTTCGTTGATGAGATGGCGTTGCAACCAAGCCGTTGCGTATGTTTTGCCGGCATCAGTGTCGATGCCACTAATGAATATTTGCATGTCAAGGTAAGTTTATTCGTCAATTTTGCGGGCTATGAGGTATAGCGGGCGATAAGTTAAGGCATATTCGCCTTTGTCGTTTTTGGGGAAATTTTCGAGTATGTGTCGAGCTAAGACAGTGCGATTACGTCCGTAACCAACAGCGTTAACTCCGGTTTTACGCAGGTGTTCAAGCACTAATCGCGGAGAGTCGAAAGTCAGAGTCTCATAGCTTTGTTCGCAAACCTGCACAAACAGATTTTGTGGCAATAGGCGCAGCCAACCATCGGCAGTGAGCAGTGGTAGTCCGTTGCCAACAAGGTCGGTAAGCTCTTTGAGATTGCCGCGCACAAATGTTGAGAGCACCAAGTATCCACCGGGCACGAGTACGCGCTCACATTCGCGTAAAAAAGCCGCCGGCGAGTTAAACCATTGCACTGTTGATGCTGAGAAAATGTAGTTGATGCTGGCTGATGGTATGCGGCGTATGCTGACTTCGGCATCGCATTTTTCGTATCGGCCTTTTGGAGTGTGAGAAGTGTCAATGTCGGCAATATCCCACAATCGGAGCACACCGTCGCTCTGTGTGGGGGCATAGAGCTGCGTGAGGGCACCGTTGCCAACACCGGCTTCAATCACATTGCCGCGTATTGGAGCATTGCTTGTGACGCGTGCAAATCGCTTGTAGAGCTCTTCGGCTATGTGGTGTTGTGCTACGGCATTTTCAGAGTATGAATCTTGGCTTTCGCCAAAGCGATTGCTCACCAAATTTTTGTCGATAATCAGACGTGAGATGAGCATTTGGAAATCGGGCAGGTGTCCGGCATCCATAAACTGAATGGGCGTTGATTGGCGCCATGCGTTCACTTGGTTTTGCGCGGGGAAGATGCCGTCATTTCGGCTGATAATAGCGAGATCCCAGCTATCAATTTGCGGCACGTGGAAGAATGTGTGCGTTTCAATAGCTTGGAGCTCTTCTGATAGCTCGTTGATTGTGCGTTTAGGGCGATTTGCCTCAAATTCGGCAAATTGCTCGGCAGACGTGCACATGCGCCTGTAAAATTTACGAAGAGTGGTTGGAGAGAGAGCATTAATGGTGCCGTGGTAAATGGCTTCAGGTATGCCGTATTTAGAGCTGATGGGCTCAAGGGTGCCATTTATGGCAATGCGTTTTGTGATGCGTGGCAAAATTTCATGCACAGTCAATGAGGCTGCAAATACGCCCATCGACCAAGCTATCAGGCATATTTCATGATAAGCCAATAGCGGTTGCCAGTTAAAAGTGAGGTCGCGATAATCCCATACCACCAAAATGTCATATCCCGGATGTGAGAGGTCTTTAAACGGACGCCAGTCCATGCCCCATCCGGCAAATATGAGTATCAAGCGATTGTTATGATTGCGGCAAATAAATTTCGATTGCATAGCTTAAAGCATAATGTGTGGGTGATAATGGGTCAGTTTACGCTGTCTTATAGGTTAAGGTTGAAGTTGTCTAAGTGTTGTTGCTGCTCAATAGCTTTCACTTGCTTAACGATTTTCTCGTTGGTGAGAAACACGTTGTTGAGTATATCGTCTAAATCGGAAGGCAGCGACACTGTTTTCAGATATTTGAGTATGTATCTGTAGCCATCGAGCCAGCGCGATTGCTCAAGCTCGAGAAGCACGTTGTATGAGTCGGCGGCATCATCGTTGTGTTGTAGCGACAACACGATATCTTCGAGATGCTTTGCTGTGGCTTTGCAGTGCATCACCATGTAGGCAAGTTGCACATCATCGAAATCCTCGCCGCGGCTTATGCTGTGAGCGTATTCATCGAGAGTACATTCGTCAAATTCAACTTCGTTAGCCTCAATAGATTCGATGGCTTCACTGTCTGACATTTGCTCTCCGCCCGAAGGTCGGTCATTAGACGATGAACGCCCACAGCCCCAAAACAAGGCTGTGAGCATTATCGCAAATAGTGTATTTAACAGGCTTTTCGCCATGTCAATTAGTCAGCAATGAGGTCAGCACCGGTCATTTCAGCGGGTTGAGCGAGACCCATGATGTGGAGCAAGCTGGGAGCTACATCGGCAAGAATACCGTTTTTAACAGTAGCATTTTTGTTTGCAGTCACATATACGAAAGGCACGGGGTTAAGTGAGTGAGCGGTGTTCACGCTGCCGTCAGCATTGAGAGCGTTGTCAGCGTTACCGTGGTCAGCGATGATGATAACCTCGTAGTCGTGAGCTTTAGCTGCTTCAACAACGTCGCGCACGCAGTTGTCGATGGTTTCAACAGCTTTTTCGATAGCGGGATAGATGCCGGTGTGGCCAACCATGTCACCGTTAGCGAAGTTAACAACAACAAATTCGTATTTTTCAGTGCCGATAGCTTCTACCAATTTGTCTTTAACCTCGTATGCGCTCATTTCGGGCTTAAGGTCGTAAGTAGCAACTTTGGGAGAAGGAACGAGGATGCGTTCTTCACCTTCATACGGAGTTTCGCGGCCACCGTTGAAGAAGAAAGTTACGTGTGCGTATTTTTCTGTTTCAGCGATGTGAAGTTGTTTTTTGCCTTGTTTTGAGAGGTACTCGCCAAGAGTGTTTTCAACGTTTTCTTTGTTGAAGAGAATGTGCACGCCTTTGAATGAAGAATCATACGGAGTCATGCAGTAGTATTGCAAGCCTGCAATGGTGTGCATGTCTGCTTCGGGCATGTCTTGTTGTGTGAGCACAACTGTGAGCTCTTTAGCGCGGTCGTTACGGTAGTTGAAGAAGATAACAACGTCGCCTTCTTTGATAGTGCCGTCAACGTTAGCGTTAACAATCGGTTTGATGAATTCGTCGGTAACATCAGCATCGTAGCTGGCTTGCATAGCAGCAACCATGTCGGTAGCTTTAGTGCCTTTGCCGTTAACGAGCAAGTCATAAGCTTCTTTCACGCGTTCCCAACGTTTGTCGCGGTCCATAGCGTAGAAGCGACCAACGATAGAAGCGATAGTGCCGGTTGTCTTTTGGCATTGAGCTTGCAATTCTTCGATGAAGCCTTTACCTGAGCGGGGGTCAGTGTCGCGGCCATCCATGAAGCAGTGCAAGAATACGTTTTTGAGATCGTAGTCTTTAGCAATAGAGCAAAGAGCAAATACGTGCTCAAGGCTTGAGTGAACACCACCGTTTGATGTCAAGCCCATGAAGTGCATGCTTTTGCCTGTGCTTTTTGCGTATTCGAAAGCGCTTTTGATTTCTGCGTTATCTTTGATTGTGCCTTCTTTGATGGCTTTGTTGATTTTTACCAAATCTTGATAGAGCACGCGGCCGGCACCGATGTTGAGGTGACCAACTTCGCTGTTACCCATTTGGCCGTCGGGCAAACCAACGTTTTCACCTGAAGCTTGGAGCTGTGAGTGTGGATAGTTTGCAAGGAGGCTGTCCCAGTAAGGTGTGGGAGTGTTGAAAATAACGTCGCTCTTTGATTGGTTGCCTATGCCCCAACCATCGAGAATCATCAATAATGCTTTTTTTGCCATGATTATTGTAGTTAAAAATATATTTTTATCTTTTTTTATTGCAGTGCAAAGTTACGATAAAAATGTGAAACAGCGAAGATAAACTGTAAGTTTATGCCTTGTTTAGTATTTCACACGAAAGCCTGCGTAAATAATAGCACCGTGAAGCGGGCCCCAGACCATTGTAGCGTCAAAATTTGACCCCCATGGGTCGGCTGCGTCGATGATGGGCGTGTTTTGTTTGTATCCGGTCAAGTTTTCACCGCCAACATACACATCCCAGTGTCGAAATGAGCGTGTTATCTGGGCGCTGAGCTGTAGATATGTTGGATATTTACTGCTCCAAAGTGGCTTGACTGCATCGGCTGTGGGCATCACTCCCGAGCCGTTTACGGATAGAGTCGCATCAAAAGCCCATAGCCCCATGAACGGAGTGTAATTCACTGAGAACAGGCCTTTTGAACGAGAAGTGAGCGGCTTGCGCATTGCACCGTAGCCGTAATCTTCGCGCACGTCGGTGTAGCGATATGCAGCCATAACGCTGAGGTCGCTCAAAATGTTGTAGTTCACTTCAAATTGAGCAGCGTGTGAGTATGATTTGCCGTCAACTGAGCGAATGTATGCTTTGTGTGCGTCGGTGTATAGGTCGGCAACAGTTTGATTGTTAAACCGAGTGTAGTAGTATTCGGCGCTGAGTGTCATTTTCTTGCCGCCGAGCTTGAAGTTTGTGCTGAGGCCACCGCCCATGTTCCATCCCGACTCTTGTTTGATGTCACTGTCAATAATCACGCTGCGCGACGAGGCTAACAGATAGCTATATTCGGCAATGGGGTGGGGCGTACGGAAACCGCGACCTATTGATGCATGTGCCGAGATTGCTTCGCTTGGGTTGAAGCGCATGTGCATGCGTGGAGTGAACATTGAGCCGTACACTGAGCTGTAGTCGTATCGCATGCCGGTCATCAACACAAAGCGAGAGTTGTCAACATTGAGCGTGTATTGAGCATAAGCACCGCTCACGTTTTCAATTTCTTTGTTGTGATTGGTGTTGGCCAGTGGCGACTGCTCAAACCGATATGCTTGGTTGAATCGGTCGTGATTAAAACTTAATCCGGTTGATAAAGAGTGCACGTCATCCCAATCGCGTTCAAACATCAGTGATGCGTAAACGTTTGATTGGTCAACATCGTATAGCTTGTATCCGTAGTTTGAATCTTGGTTGTGTAGAGAACCTGACAACATCAGGGCAATGTTGGCGCCGCTTTCTTTGTCAAGAATGAATGCATTTTTTGCAAATGCCTCCCATCGGTTTGTGTGTATGTCGATGTTGTAGTATTTCGTTAGCTCGCTGTGCTGCGCTGAGCCGTAGAGCATGTTGCTGTGGTTCACGTCTTGACCACTGTGACGCTTTTCGTTTAGATATCTCAACCCGGCTTGAAGTATGTAGTTGGAACTCTTGTATGCCCAACGGTTCATAGCTGTAACTTGGCGAACTTTGGGCATGTCGATAAAACCGTCGTGGTTTTCGTCATGACCTGAAAAATCGTTTTCGCCGTGAATGAGTAAAGCCGTTGATGTTTGGTCGCTGATATGCACGTTCCCGGCAGCATTGAGCTCGGCACGTCCTTGGTGATTGGCGTATGCGTTGCCAATGAAATATTGGTCAGACTGTGGCTTAAGCATCTCAATGTTGATTTGTCCGGTGAGCGATTCGTAGCCGTTTTTCACCGAGCTGGCTCCTTTCGATACTTGTATAGAACTCATCCATGGCCCGGCAATGTAGCCAAGCCCGTATGGGGCTGCAGCACCGCGAAAATTGGGAATGTTTTCAGTGAGCATTTGCACGTATGACCCCGACAAACCAAGTAGCTTGATTTGTTTGGCACCGGTGGCAGCGTCGTTGTAGTTAACATCGACTGATGGGTTTGTAGTGAAACTCTCACCCAAATTGCAGCATGCAGCGCGTTTCAACTCTCCCGAAAATAAACATTCGGTGTTTGTTGCCACAGAGCGCAGTTTGCGTGTATTGTCTTGTTTGTGAGTTACCACAACTTCCTTTAGATTGGTAGTTGTGTCGCTATCGGCAATGTTTTCAGCCATAGCCGGCATTGCCGCAAGTAAAAGTGATATTGATATATATTTTTTGTTCATATTGATTATTCTAGAGTTATAAATTCACCAAAGTAGTTGTGAAATAATCAAATAATCAATATGTTAATCAGCGTCAAATAAAGCCGTGGCGGTGGATAAAATTTTTGAGTCGGGCTATGTGTCGTTGTATTTTGTGTTGCATTAAAGCGCACCCACAAGTCGCTGATGCTTACGTGTTGCACAGCCTCAAAGCATGGCATTTGCGAGTTATCAACAGAAAAGTCTGTGATTTTTGCAAAAAGTTGCGTCATGCAGTTGGAGTCAATTTGACAGTCCCCAACTGTATTGTTGTGCGACTCGCAGCAGCAATGTGATTCGGCAATGTAGCCAAGACGTTGTGCGTTGCTATGGTTGCAGCGCACAAAAGCCACACCAATTCCTGCCCATAAAATCATTACAGACAGGGTGATAACTGCTAGAAATCCGCCAAATCGTTTCATGCTGCAAAGATACAAAAATTTCACCACAAGGCAACTTTCCCAGCCATGCCAAGGTCGAGCGTTGCTGAGGATATGCCAAGCGCTTTAAATACGCGGCTCATTGTTGAAAGAGTGATTACACTTTTGCCACTCTCCAATCGTGATATTTGAGCTCTTTGAACACCAACACGAGAACCGAGTTCTTCTTGTGTGAGATTTTGAGCTTGTCGAGCTCTGCGAATAGCTTCACCCAAGTAAAAGGAGTTAACTTCATCTTTAAGTTGTTGCTCCATAGCATCACGTTTTGGAGTGCCTTTTTTACCCCAAACATCATCTACTACTTCCGATAGTGGAGTCAATTCTATTTGTGCCATCTTATTTGTTTTTAAGTTCAAAATAGAGCCGTCTGATTTCTTCGGCTTTGTTAATCTCTTTAGAAGGAGTTTTTTGTGATTTTTTGATTATGCCATGAGTAGCAATAATCAGTGTATCAGCTTCTGTATCCCAGAAAGAAAATAGTCGGTAACAATTTCCATTGAAAAGGGTACGGAACTCCCAAATGTTGCTATTTTCAAGTTTTTTGAAAAGATTCTGATCAATAATCCCTTGTTCTATTTTAAGGTAGTTATAAGTTATCTTTTCTCTAACTTTTAGAGGTAGAGATTGAATGAAATTTAGAGCTTCATTCATCATTACCACTTTTATATGGTGTCTATTCATTTATTCAATTTGTTTTCAACGGCAAAGATATAAATTTGTTTCCATTGAATGAAACAATTTCACAATTTTTTTAGGAGATTGAGGCAAGGAGTGCGGCTGCGGTATCGCGTGAGGCTTTTGATGCCTTGCCTTTTTTATCTTTTTTGTTGCCATAGAGACGGCTGAGATTGTCCATGCGACGATAATCGCTACTGAGAAAAGTCTTGTTTAGCGCATCCCATGGCGTGTGCACGTTTTTGCCGTTGGCTATTTTGTGAATAAACTCAACAACAACGAAAGCAAAGTCAGTCATGTCTTTTCCAATCCAAGCGTATGCGCACTCATATATGTCAACTCGCTTTAATAGCTTTTCGCCCATGAGTATGTCAATGAACCGGTTAAACGTAGAGCGTATGTATTTCTCATCGTGCCCGGTTTGTTCTGTGAAATATGATATTAGAGCGTCGAAAGCCTCGTTTGTGAAGCTCATTATGGGCATTTGTACGGCTTGTTGTTGTGGCGCTTTTACCAAATCTACCATGTCTCCGAGAGTGTTGTTGAGAAACTTCGTGTAGATGTTTTTTATTGTTGTGACGGCGTATGCGGCCATTTCTATGGGCTCATTTTCATAGACAGTAATCCAGAAAGGCCAATAAGTGAAGTTGTTGGCGTTGTCGGTCTTTTTGAAACGGTGGGCAAAGTCGTTCCCGGGGAAAATGTTGTTGAGCATTTGAGTGACAATAGGCATGAGCGTTTGCCACTCTTGGTTTATGATTTCGATTTGAACTGAGGGGTTATCGTGGTCAAAGATAAGCCCTTTGACCCCGTAGTATATGCCAACTGTGGGTTGATATTGGTCATACTCCACAAGAAATTCGTATCCGTGTTTGCCGTCGGCGCTCATTAGCGGATCGCCAAGCTTGTAGATTACGTGGTTTGTGGATAGGTGGCCATGAAAAGTGTTGTCGTGATGAAAGGCACCAAGATTGCCTGTATAAGAGCGTATGGTGTGTATTTTATTTGTATAGTCAATCGACGCAGCGTTGCGGTATTCAACCCAGTATTTCATGTTCATGCTACGCACTGCTTCATCGTTTTCGTCGAAATCATTCATAGGTATTTTTTTTAATGGTTAAAGTTTGAGGGCTACCTCAAAAGAGATTTGCCCTCAAACTTAGTACTATATACTTTTTTTAAGCGTCGAGTTGGCTCAGAGCGAATGCATAGGCACCTGCCGAAATAGCTTGTGAAGCCCCGATTTTGGTGATGGCAACGCCAAGACGTTTCATCGGGTCGTAAATCACTTCTTTGTCTGTGCCATAGACGCGAAGTTTGCGAGAGTCGCCTTTTGCAAATTGAGCGAATTGCTCGGGGTCATCGAGGTCGAAAATGGTGGGCTGTACGCGTGCAACAGTTGAGCCGTCAAGGCCTTTGAGGTTGCTGCGAAGAGCTTCGAGCAATGAAGGCATGATGTATTTGCGTGCAGCTGTGATGCCTCCGCCTATAACAATCAGACCGTCAACAAGCGATGCAGCTGTAGCCATTGCCAATCCTGCTGTGCGACCGAATGTGGCAAAAGCCTCGCGTGCTGCCTCTTGGTCACCTTCGAGTTTGCCGTCAGCGATTGCGCAGATGTCTTTAGGCTCGAATTTGTGGTCTTTATTGCCTGATTTTTCACCGTACACACGTTTGATTGCGCGAACCGAGATGCTTTCTTCAACGTATGTGCCTTCGATAGTGGGGTTGGGCAAACAGTATGTTTCTACGCATGAGTTGTCACCGCGATTGAGTCGGCCGTCAACTACCATACCAATACCGAAACCGGTGCCGAAGGTGTAGCCGAGCATGTTCTTGTATTGTTTGTGAGAGCCGGCAGCAGCGAGGCGAGCGTTGATTTCGGGGAGCGCACCGCAAAGAGCTTCACCAAAAGCGTAGAGGTCACCGTCATTATTGATGTATGTTGGAATGCCGAAAGTAGCCTCTAGAAACGGGCCAAGGGCAACACCATCGCGGAATGAGGGGAAGTTGGGCAAGAAACCGCCAATAATGCCGTTTGGATAGTCTGCCGGGCCGGGGAAGGCAAAGCTGATTGCTACGGGCTTACTCTCCAATTTAGCCATGATTTGTTTGAATCCGTCAACCATTGTAGCGAGACAAAGGTCAAGATTTTGTGCGTTAGATGGCATTGTGATTGGGTCAACAATGTATTTGCAGCCTTGCATTGCACCGAAAACGAAGTTGGTGCCGCCGGCATCAAGAGTTACGACAATTCTGTCGTCGTTTAGATATTGGTTGTGTGACATGATGTGATTTGTGTATATTATTTTGATTTGTTTTGTTCTATCCAGCTGAGATTGAATTGGTAGTGAAGACGACTGCTCACAATGTGAATAGTGCCGTCGGGCGCTTGAATGCCTGCGAGATAGCCTTTAGGCTCAGCGTGAGTTTCATCCATTGTGAAGTCGCCGGTCCAAGCTCCACCGTTGAGTTGGCGAGTCACACCGTCGGTGAGCAGACGGCGCACCGGCCAAGTTTTTCCTTCGTCGTATGAAACGGCAGCATACATGCCGTATCCTTTCACACCATTGAAGTCCATGCCGCGGTCTTCAACTGCAGTGCGCTCGGGGTGATCGGTGAACGATACCAACAAAAGCGGCCCTTCGCTGAGTCGAAGTAGCACCAAGCGCTGGCCACCGTCGATGGGCGGCAGTTGCGATGCGTGGTATGTCCATGTTTTGCCTTCATCGGTAGAAATGCTCATGGGCATGCGCTTTTTGCCTTGTTCGTTGACAATGCTGTTGCCCCTGCCTAGAGCCATCCACGAGCCATCTTTAAGTTCCACTATACCGGCATGTATACCGGCAATGGTTGTTCCGGTGCCACCTTCAGTGAAATCAGGCAGAGGAGCGCCGTCCCAGGGATCTTGCCATGTGAGACCACCATCGCGGCTCACGTGCACAGCTGCGCCGTCGTGGCTACCGGGCCCGGCATCGCAAGTTTGCAGCATCCAGCCGCGCGAAGTCGTGGCGCAGCCTGAGATTACTTGGTGACGTTTAGAGTGCTCGGGCGCAATTATGCGTGGTGCGCTCCAATGATAACCGTTATCGGTGCTCACGCGTTGCACCATCATGAGGTTTTGCCAGTCGCCGGCGGCTTCAACACCGTTGATGTGAATGAGCATGCCGTGACCATCGTTGCGAATGGATGTGCCGGTGAGATTTCTATCCGGCACTTGGAAAAATAGTTGTGCCGGTTGCCACTCTTCAGCGCCTTTGGGCAAACGTGATGATAGCACAGCCATGCCACGTCCGTTTTCCTCGTTGGCGCTAAACCACACGGCAAGTAGGTCGCCGTTATCGCATACGGTGATGGCGGGCTGATGATTGTGTTTATAGAAGGGTATGCTATCGTTTGTCGGTTCCTTGACATAAACCAACGGAGCCTTAAACATTGGCTCGGCTTTAGAAATTTCTTTGACAGGATATTCGGCTTGCACAACACGAAAACCGGTGAGAGAGTGGCGGTCGTCGGGGAGCATAGCCATGCGGTTAGCGCTACGCAGATATTTCACCGGAGTGTGGTGACTGCCTCCGCGAGTCACGCGGTATGTGCCGTTCGTAGCGCCTACGGGGTTGGTTTGAGCATCGCTTGAGTAGGCTCCATACCAGTCCTCGCACCACTCCTCCACGTTACCGTGCATGTCGTAGAGCCCGAAAGCATTGGGCGTGGTTTGACCCACGCGCAGCGACACGGCTTGATAGTCGCGGGCCACAACTTGGTTGCGACACATCTCGGCGGGAAGTGTGTCGCCGGTGAAATAAGCGGTGTTCGTGCCGGCGCGGCAAGCGTATTCCCACTCAGCCTCGGTGGGCAAACGATATGTCACACCCTCGCGCTCGCTCAGCCAACGGCAAAAAGCCTTGGCATCGTGCCACGACACGTTAACCACGGCATCATCGTCGGCTGTCGACACGTTGTTTTTGCCGCGCAATGAGCGATGCTCCGGGCAAAATTGCTCGTATTGAGCGTTGGTGACTTCAGTGACACCCATCTTAAATTTTGAGATTGACACAGTGTGAACGGGCATCTCATCGCGATCTTCGCGGATGTCCGAATTGCTACCCATGCTGAATGTGCCGGCTGGGATGTCAACAGTTTTTATTAGAGGATTATTTGGGGCTGCTGCCGAGGCTGACAGTGCTATAACGGTAATAATTGGTAATATTAATTTGCGCATATTGATGTTCTTCACGTTATGTAAGCAAAATTACGCATTTTGAAAATAATCTGCAAATTTGTGACTAAAATTTGTTATTTCGCAATAATTAACGTAAATTTGCCAAAAATGCAACCAAACGCGGCTGCACCATGAACGATATAATATCTCTAGCAATATAAAAAACTATTGTACGAATGAAAAAACTTCTACTTCTTACGTTAATTGGAGCGAGTGCTCTGTGCGCTGATGCTGCTATTGGTGCGCATCAAAGTGTTTTAAATCAGCCGATTAAAAAGACGGCTGCTGTGAATGAAACTGTGATTAGCTCAAAGCTCATCAAGCCCGACTTGCGTCTTGATGTGGTGGTCGATGCTTATGGCCGTAGGTTTAAGAAACTTGTGAGCCCGCGGTTTGAAAATTCCAAAATTAAGCAACCGGCTAAAGTCCGTCATGCAGCAACTTCAGGCTTGTCTGAAAGTTTCGAAGGTTGGGACTTAGAAGATTCAAGTTGGCAACCTGAAGGTTGGTCAACCTTGTCGAAAGGTGAGGTAGAACAATTACCGTGGACTGTCACCTTTGCCGATGGATATTTCACCCCGTCTTGCGATGGCGACGTTATTGAATATGTGCAATACCCTTATGATGTTGAAAACACAATTGATGAGTTCCTCTATACTCCGCAAGTAACTGTCGGTGAAGCCAATGCATTGACATTCTACTTGTATTCTGACCTTATCTATCTGTTCAGCATGGAGAATCTAAATGATTCGTATGAATATGAAGGCGACAAACAATTGGCACAAACTTTCAAGGTGTTGATTAGTGAAGACAACGGCGCTAATTGGAAAGAAATTTATGATTTTGCTAGCCTATATGCCGACTATGACTTTATGGATTTGCTGTACGAGTCATCATCATACACCGGTGAGTATCATAAAATAATCATTCCCCTTGATGAATATGCCGGCAAAACCGTGCAATTTGCATTTGAAGATATTTGCAGCGGCGACGGTAGCTCATTGATGCTCGATAACGTAAATGTTGGCATACCTGCCTACGATGTTAGCTATATCAACCCAACTTCTGTGCAATATATGGGCTTGTCAGCTGATTTGTCATACTTTGAGCATTCAATTGGTATTTGCCCCGTGTACGAACCGTTAACTTGGACAAATACCAGCGACGAAGTTGACGGCGCTGAGTTCACATGGTACTATGCTAACCCTGATGGCCAAATCGTAACAACAAATACAAAAGACTTAACCGTTACCTATCATCCCAATTATGCTGATGAGCAAACAAAAATGAATAACTGGTATGATGCTCCGGTGCTCACCGGACGTGCAGCCGGAACAAGTGACGGTAAGTTCTCTAAACTTGACTATTTCCAATATGGCGGTAAAGCTCAAGTTGATGAAGGCTCTGATGGCGTAACTCAATATGGTATGGCTCCGTTCAATTACTTGACAGAGAACATCACTCTCACTATTGACCAATCATCAGGAGTGGTGCCTTTTGGCTACAGTGAGGCTACTGATGAATACTGGACTGCGTATTCATTCCCTGATGAGGAAGACAGAACTGACGGTAACTACGCTTATCTCGACGGAGTGATTAACGTGTTCGCTCCAACAAAAGCTCCGTTAGTGATTGATGGCGCTTGGATGTTCGTGTTTGCTTCAAACGTGAAGAGCAATGCCGAGTTTAAACTCGAAATCATTCCTTTAACTGAAGAAGGCGCACTTGGCGACCCGATTGGCACAGCCGTAGTTAAGGGCAGCGATTATAAAAATGTGTACAGCTATTATGGTGTGCTCAATTTCAAATTTGATGAGCCGGTGGTTGTGAGCAGCGATATTTGCGCACAATATGCCGTACGTGTGACCGGTTTCCACAATAGCGCCGATTTGATTGCTCCGATACAGTCGGCTGCCGGAAATAGCGATGGCATGTACATCGGCTGGATTCAAAAAGTTGTGTCATGGGACGGTGTTGAGCGTCAAGGCCTCTCAGCTGTTGTGAAATACACCGGCACTGCACAGTCATTCGCAATTATGCTCGACGGCACTTATCCTTGGTTGCAAGGTGATGATGTTGTTGACATGAGTCACGGCAGCGCTGAGCTCAAACTTGATAGCTATTATGATGGTAGCGAATTTAATGTTACCGCTCCTGATTGGCTAAACGTTTCGGTTACCGGTCAATACGATGAATGTGTTGCAAATTTCGCCGTAACCGGTGAAACTGAAAGCGAAAACGCTGAGGTGGTGCTTGAAGTACCCGGATTTAAGAAAACCGTTAAGTTGGAAAATATAGCCGGTGTCGCTAGCATTGTTAATAACAATGGTGCACAAGTGAAAGAATACATTTCATTGACAGGCGCTCGCCTTGGTGCTAACAAACCCGAAAATGCCGGCGTTTACATTGTGCGCTACACAAACGGAAAGTATGAAAAACTAGTTGTTAAATAAAAATAAAGTCCCATATTTTTTGGGAATACAGAGAATGGAGGCAGAGGCAGCTACAAGTGGTGTAGTTGCCTCTGCTGTGTTAATAGGAGAGTGGCCGATGTGGCGGACAAAATGATGTGCTGAGCGATAGCGCGGAGAGCGTGTTCGTTGCTAATGTGGCAAAGGCTTTGGCTCGTGTGTCGTCAATGCCTGCATAGCTAAATTGAAGCGTTAGCCACGTTATCGCTGCTTGAAGTTGCTCCGCACCAACGGCATTGTCATTAATCTCTACGGCGATGTCGGTGTCGCTGATTGTGTAGCCGGTTATGATGTCGGCATGTTGTGCGGCAATGAAAGCAATAGCTTGCTGTATGAGCAGCTTTAGTGCGGGTATATGTGCTTCGTTAATAACTCTAAGACCTTCAGTATTGCGGTCAAGCGTTGCCGAAATGCCATCGGCAGCCATGATAGTGTCAATAATTTTGTCAATTGATATTTCATAAGTCATACGGCTGTTTTGAGTGGTTTGTATGATACATATTTCTTTGTGTGTTCGTTGAATAGACGCATGCCATATTTTATGGTCATAAAGAAGCGTGGCGCACTTTGATTGATGAGCACGTATGACAACGCATTTGAAAGTGTTGTTTTTTGCTCGTTCATCACTTTTTCTACGGCGTTGGTGAGCATGCGAGCTCGTTGTTGTGCCGGTGTGTTACGTATTTCCTTATTGCGCTTTTCGCGAGGTATGCGAATGAGCTTCGATACAAGCCCGTATGCATAATAATAGTCTAGGTAGTAGCTACTGGCACCGCCAAAGATGGTGAGTGCCACGATGCGGCGCACCGATGGTGTTATGCCGCGAGCATGTTCGCGCTCAATAGTTATGAGGCAACGGCGCAAGAAATCGCTGTTGCGAAGGGTGGTTTGTACTGACATTAAATGTGTGTTTTGTTAGTTTAGCAAGCTCTTGGCGAGGGCATCGCGTTGAGCCGTGAATGAGTTAAAGGTTTCAAAAATGTCGGCGAGGGCGATTGTTGAGTTGGCAATCTGGCTTTCATACATGGCGCTGCCCACGTTGCCTGAGGTAGTCTTACCCAAAAGTGCATCGCTCACACCCGACACGTCTTCAAATAGTTTCAGCTCTAGTTCGAGCAGTTTGTGTGCGCCGGCATCGGCACCCGAGCCGGTCACTTGTTGCGGAAGTGTTGCCGAGCGTCCGCTGATTGGTATTACACCGTCGGCAGCGCTCCACCGTTGACAAATATCGTCCCATGAAAAACCATTGCATTTCTGGTCGATAGGAAATAGTAGCACTCCTTTTGCCGAGGCACTCATCATGCGATCAATAAGCACAATGAGACGATTTATGTATCGCTGTTGGTCAATCACGTCTTCAACAAACGGATGCACTTCGCCATCGGTGAGCGGATAATATTTTATGACAAACGGATGTGTGCCGTTTGGCGCCAAATAAGTTGTCAGCAAATCGCCCGACGGTGATAGCCAGCGACAGCGCCATTTAAATTCGATGGATGTGTGGCGGCGAGTATTGTTTTCTATCGCTTCAAGTGTCCAAAGCTCTATGACGCGACATCGCCCGTTGCGGGCTGAGAAAAACTCTATTTCATCGCCGGTTATGGCTGTCATCATCGGGTCAACAGTGCCATAGATGCCGCGCAGCCACTCCATGCGCTTGCGATCATTATTGCCAAAACGTGCGAGCACCTCTGGCAAGCTCATGTCGTGCAACATACCTGCCATTTCAATGTCCATGCCGCGAGGATCGCGAAAATCGTTTGTGAAAAAGTTGGCAGGATTCACGTTATCAATCCATACTCCTTCTCCATGCACCGGACGGTTTTCATATACAACGCGTTGCACCGCGCATCCCGATATGAGGAATTCCTCGATAGCACGGCTGTCAAGCTCTGATAGAGCATTGAGCGTGTCGATAGAACCGGCTGAGTTGTTGTAGCGACGGCTGTCGGAAGTGAGGCTGCGATATCTGCCCACAATTGTTTTGATGAGCCGGCGTATGAGGTTGTTTGTCAGCGGTTTCTTGCCTGATATGGCAATGAGATCGCCTTCGCGCATGGACTGGCCGTTGCGGTCGGTCACTATGTCGCCCCATTGATCGCCGTAAGTGAATCGTTTGCAGCGCAACCGCTTGGCGCGAAATGGCGCTATTCGCTCCCATTCGTCGTGGGCGGCAGCTAGCAATTGTTTAGTCATTTCCATAGGCTGATGTTGGTAGTAGGGAGAGGGCTGACTCGTTCATCACATACCATTCGTCGCCGGGGTCGACTACGGCTTGACTCCCGATTATCTCGGGAGCCTGACCGTCGTCGGTGGCACAGTAGAGTGTGACTATTCGCCCTGTAATTACGGCAAGCGGATTCTCTGCAGTGCTTCGGCTATATCTGTTGCGATTTAGCTCAATTTCGCGGAGCGATTCGGCTCTGCTTTGCACCGGCGTGAGATGCTTACACCCGTTTATCTGCAAGGTAATTATGCGGCGAGTGTCGGTTGGTATGCTGAACTGCCAGACCCCGTTGGCAACGGGCTTGAGCTTCAGGCTGTCAGTGATGTCTGTAAGCTCAAGGTATCGCAGCTCGGCAGTGTCGAGTAACTGCAAATACCATTGACGCATTTCAACCATCATCGCTGAGGTTATGTCGTAGCCGTCAAATGTTTCGATTGAACAGTCGCTACGCATAGGCTCCAGCCCTTTTGCTTCACGCCACATTGCCAACATTTGTTGGTCTGTTAGTTTCATTCTTCGTTGTCAGTGGTGTCTGTGTCGCTGTTTTCTATGATGCGCATGTGTGAGTCGGGATGACGCAACACAAGGCACGATGCTTCGGTGATTACAATGGCATCAGTGTTGCGCTGACCTGATGAGCGAAGATTGAGTGTCTCGGTGTGGAACGGCACGTGGCAATACTTTGTCATGTAGTCGGGGTCGAGCACAAAACCATCGTCGGCATGTCCGCATTGGTCAAATATCTCACTATGCAACACATATAAAGAACCGAAGTTTGAACGGATTTCTTTAAATTCGATGCCCCATTTGGTGAATGTTGTGCCGGCATCGAGGGTCTTGTCATATTTAATTTTTGACAATGCTTCAATTAAACCGCTACCGCCAATGAGTATTTTGCGATTACCTCCACCGGTGCCGGTGAATGCTTGGCGACATAGATTAATCAAATCGTTGGCTTCAAGTGTGTCTTTTTTGTAGTTGAAAGTCTTGGTGGTTTGATTCCAGATGCCACCGGTGAGATACACGTCTTCTTTCTTGTCGGGGTCGTTGATTACCGCTTTGCTGCCAAAGAGAAAGTTCTTTTCCATGCCTTGTCGCATGTCTATGATTGCTACTTCTTCTTGGTCACTGAAATTCCAGCCAACTTCTTTTGCCGCAAGTTTTTGAAATGTTGATTGCTCCACTTGCATCTTGAAGATTTGGCAATTGTTCGTTTTCTTCTTCGGCAGAGCTTCAAACTGTGCGGTTTGCACATCGAGTTCGGTGGCTGCACGACCCATACGCACAATTTCTGCACCCGTTGGAATTGAGTCGAACGTAGGATTTGCCTGCTCGTTAGCCGGAGCATTCACCCATATTACGTCAACTTTCTCGCTTGTCACTTTAGTCACGTACAGCACCATCGGTTCGCTAAGCCCGTTGACTGTATATGTGGGTATTAAAAGTGTTTCAGACGGAGAAAATATTGTGTTTTGGTTTGTGACTAGTGAAAAATATGCAGCGCCATCGCTATCAAATTTCTCATCGCTTTGTCTCACTGATTTCGTCAATGTGGCGCTGGTGGGCTTCACGTCTACTGCATAATAATCAACTTTCATTGCGTTGCATGAGCGCGCTCCGGCGCAGCGCGATAATTGGTCGATAGGGGTTGCCATGGGGCGAATTTTCACTATTCGTTCGTCAATGGCGTTACGCAAAAGCCCGGGGGCATTTTCACGTGTGATTTTTGTGGTAAGCGGTGCTTCGTTGATATGCACGCCTTGGTCTGTTGTGGTTACGTTCATAATTGGTTAATTAAAATAAAAAGATTGGTTAATTGCAAAGGTTTAAAAGAAAAAGGGTCATTGCCCTCGGTTGAAAAATTGATAATGTTGCTATTAATCCCAAAATCCGGTGCGTATGTGTGCGAGGAAGGTTGGTGTTGAATTCGTTGGATTGTTGTCACCGGTGGGAATCTTAAATTGTTGATGTTGCAGCGCTTGTTCTTGACCGCGTTTGAATCCGCGTTCTTCTGCCTCAGCAATGGCCGCGGCAAAGGCAGCGAGATCGGGTGCTTCTTGCGCAGGGTGCTCTGCTTTGGTTGTCTCTTCAGCATTAGCTGTTTCTTCAGCGTCGGTTGTCTCCTCTATGTCGGTAGTCTCGACCGGAGTTGCTGATGAGCTGGGTTCGTCTTGCGAATCGCTAGGTTGTTGTGTGTTGTCTGTTTCTGTCATAGATTGGTAAAAAATAAATTTAAATGTTTGTTTTGGTTTTGTGATTGCAAAGTTAATGCAATTTTATACTTGTGTCAATACCAATCTATGTATTTAACAAATCTTTAACACTCGTCGGCTAGTAGGTATTTGCGCACGGCTGCTCTAATTTCTTGTGATTGAGGCGTTTCACCGCGAAGTATCGACATCACGGTGTTAATGTAATGATCTTTGTCGTGCAAACCGCAGAGTGAAGCCACGTTGCTGGCGCTGAGCATAGATTTCTGATTATACACGCGCAACACGCTATTATAGTCATTCTTAGCTAGATAGCTATGGAAATCGCGGCAGAATTTCTCATACAGTTTGCGCGGATTTATCTCTGCAACAAGGTTGTTTATGTGTTCTTCAAGAGCACTTATGTCGGCAAATCTGCCATCAATACGATATTCAACAGTGCGTTTCACGCGATGGCGTGTGTGTTGCAGTGCCTGGCTGCGAAGGTCGCTCTTAAATTGGTTAATAACCGATTTTTTCACCGATGCTGCAACTCTATCCGGGTTTTGTTGCTTGTATGATGCCACAGCGCGCACCACTTCTTCGAGCATGAGCATATTTTCAATCTCGGCAACTTCGGGCACCATGATATTTTTGCGACGCAGATACGACACTTCGCCCTCATCGCGGCGGTCACGGTCAACAATACCTTTCGCTGAAAGATGATGAAATCCGTTAAGGTCGTTAAATGTGCGTGTTGCCTCGATAACTTTGTTGCAACTGCCAAGCGATTTCACACTGTAATCCGGAAAAATCAGCGGATATAAACGCGCATCAATAGAACGCTCATCACCTTCTATAAATAATATCGGTTTGCGTGCACCGATAATAGCCATGTAAACCTCGCCGGTGAGCGCATCTTCGCGGTCGGGCATGATGCGATATTCCCATGTACCGGCTGCAGTGTCGCAGCTTTGCACCCATACCAATGCCGCATTGTGTCGTGACCCGGCAAAATCAAGATCGTGTGTCGCGTAGACCATAGTGCAGTCGGGGCGCATCAACTCTATTCTGTTCCAGATAGCTTGCAACGTGGTGGGGTGTAGAAACATCTCCGGGCTGTCAACAACCACAACCGACCCCTTCGGCGCATAGAGCATAGCTGCACCATAATATAATACGGCTTTCTCACCATCACTGAGTCGCACCACATTATATGTATCGTCAGAATCAGTACGCGAGAAAAGTATCTTGCCACTATTGACCATCACCTTGTTGTCGGGTATGATTTCGCTCCACATTTGTATGAGCTTATCAAGTCGGGTGGGCTGCATATCGGTTTTCTCACCGCGGCTAACCGACACCTTATATGATAGCAAATTCACAAGCTCGTCGCTCATCATCATTGCCAACAAGCGCTCAAGTCGCGTTTGAGGACGCGCTTTCTCTGACGCACTCAATGCCGCTTCAGCATGCAATCGGTCAATAGTTGAATGTTCCGGGTCGGGAGCCCCCGACTTGTATAACGCATCAATAACCGACAAGCGATAAGCCTTGTCGCCGAGGTCAGCGCATAAACGATTCGTGAAACGGGTTTTGCCGGCACCGTTAGCACCGACAATAACTACAGTGTGATTGGCGCGCGTATCAATTGATTCGATTTCGCCTGTTGACTTCGGAGGTAGAATGATTTTCATGAGGTCGAGATTTACTTACTGGCAGCAAATATAAACAATTTGCCCCAATCAACAAAACAAATCCCCTCACAAAAACACCGAAATTAACTCAGTCCCACCATA
>CAZGAN010000016.1:0-20665 GCA_964523655.1 uncultured Bacteroides sp. | reverse complement strand
AATTAGAACAAGCTTTAAAACATCGACATATCTCAGAGGCGGGAGAGGGAGCAAAAAACTTCTGACTCCCGCTTGCTAATGAAAAAGAGTATCTTCTGTTGATGTTAATAAAAATGGCGAGCCGATGAAGGCCCGCCATTTTTGGATATATCAGAGATGTATGACTATTCAGAGAGTCGATGTATCACGTCGATCATTTGTTCACCGAGACCGATTGTGTATCCTTGCGAAACAAAGACAATGCGGTTGAAAGTGTCGGCGATAACAAACAAGGGGCGCTCCGGAGAAGTGAGGTGAAGTGCTTCGGTGAGTTCAGCAGCGATTTTGCCATCAACATCGGTGCCGTATGTCACGGTTGAGGGCAAAGCGGGGAGTTGAGACGCATCGAAACGAGATGCTTCTTCAGCGTTTTTGAAAAGGAGCACAATAGATTGACCCCACTTTTCGAAGTCAGCATTAAATGTTGCGATGTCGCGAAGGGCGTGGTTTGTGGGCTCTTGGTTTGGAGTCAACAAACCGAGTATGTAGTAACCGCGACCGGTGGTTGAGATGATAGATTTGTCGGTGTTAGTGGCAGCATCGTGGTAGATGTCTTCAGCGTTGAAGTTACCAATAACTTGGATTGCTTTATCATCTTGACGGAGCACGAGGTCTTTTGTCACAGTCTCACCGTTTTTCACTTGGAAAATTTCAGTGTGAGCGAGTACACCACCGTTAGCCATGCGTTGACCGGTTACGAGGATGTATTGACCTTCGTCGAGAGTTGTACCGTTTTTGAAGATACCACTCCAAGTGCCGTCTTCGGGGTACTCATAGAGTTGCGGCTCACCATTCACAATTTTAGAGAGAGTGAAATGTGAGTAGTATTTCGGGTCGTCAATGCGGCCTGTTTTTTCGAAGTTGAGCACGAGGTTGCCTTGAGCAGCAGTAGCAGTAGTGGTTTCTTGAGCTTCAAATTTAGCATCTACCCACTTGCCGTTAGCATCGGCATATTGAGTTTTTGCAGTCACGGGATCAACGCGTGAGGGGATGCCCAAGCTGCGAGCGATGGCAACGAAGTAGACGTTGCGCGATGAAGCGTTTGTTACTTTTGATTTGTCAACGTTCACGGGGCTCATGCGCACTGTTGGGGGATACCAATCGGGCACGATTGTGATGTTTTTAGCAACTTCATTAACCAAGAGTGCCGGATTTTTGCGGAACTTATCGGCTTGCTTTTTGTATTTATCCATGAAGTAAGCGCGATACTCTGACAAGAATTCAACATCAACGCGCGGAGAAAGCACGTAGTCGTTGTAGAGGTCTGTTTTGACGATGGGAGCTTTGATGTGGTCTTTGAGCACATTGAGAGGCACATCGCTGCGGTCTTTTGTTGATATTGCTTCAAGCATGCAGAGAGCGCGGTTGCGGTCGGTAGCTTTCACTGAAGAAAGGAAGTCGAGCAACACTTGATAGTTGCCGCGAGCATCATTGAGCACAGATGCTAAACGTTCGCCATCAACACCGAGAGACTTAGCTTGTTCGATAGCTTTCTCGTAGGTGATGAATGTTGAAGTGTAGACGTTGCGAATAGCGTCTTCTTTGGCTTTGAGCTCGTTGTTTTTTGCATTTTGCTCATCGGTGACTTGCACAAGCTCGTTAGACTGCACGGGCGGAATGATGTCCATGTTGTCAGAGTAAGTGCCGTCGGGAGTTTTGTTTATGTTGAGAATGATGTTGCGGTCTTTACCAACAGAAGCTTTAGCGAAACCGAAGTCGGTGCCATCAGTAGCCCAGATGAGAAGGTCGCCCAAGCCGGTGCTAAGTGACGCAGTGCCTTTGTTGTCGGTTTTCTTTGTGGCGAGAGCGTAAAACTCAGCGTAGTTGTACACACGGAATGTGACGTCGGCATCTTTAACAACTTTGCCATCTTTGCCAACCACAGTGACGGTGATTGTGTCAACCGGAGCGTAGTTAGATGTTACGTTGATGCTTGTGTAGCCGTCAACACGACCAAGCACTTCTTCAACGCCTTCGTAGTTACCAAACACACGAGTAGTCATCAACATGCCGCGTGAAGCCGGAGCGTTAAACCAACCAAGGTTGAGCACAGGTTCGGGTTCGCAAGCGCCGAGGAAGTACCACTTGCCATCAGCCCAAGCTTCAACCCAAGCGTGGTTATCATCGGTGTGCGCCCAACGCGGGGTGTAGATTTGACGAGCGGGGATGCCCATGGCACGAAGAGCGGCAACTGTGAATGTTGACTCTTCACCGCAACGGCCAATGGCAGTGTAGCATGTAGCCAAGGGTGAGTGAGTGCGGCTGTCGGAAGGCTGATAGGTTGCTTTCTCGTGACACCAGTGGTTGATTTCGAGAATAGCGAGTTTCATCGGCAAGTTCTTCACACGGTCTTTAAGTTCTTCGTAGAAAACTTTGCGGTGACCATCGAGGCTTTCGTTGTTGACACGTACGGGCAAAACGAAGTAGCGGAAGTCTTGGTCAGACACCGATTTGCCCCAAGGCATTTCTTCGCGAGCTTTTAGAGCGTAGTCAACGTTTTCGAGATAGTAATCAGCTGAATAGTCAGCCAAGTCGCAGAGAGGCATGTAAGCATACAATACCTTGAGAGCATCTTTTTGCTGATCAGAGAGTTGGCGGTTGAACACGCTGAAGTAGTCAGCGTTGTTAACTTGCTTCACTCTTTTTTCGAAATCGGCATTAACAGTTGGCGTGGCAACTTGAGCCGCTGCACCCAAAGCCATAACGCCTGAGAGCAGAATTGTCGCAAACTTTTTAGTGTCCATTTTTTAAGTGGTTTATTATTTAGATATATTGGTTTTACTTAGTTTATGGCAGCGAGAATGTTTTTCACAATCTCAACATCGGTGACTTTGCGAGCGTATTCGTCGCTATCGGGAGCGCCCATAGAGACGCCGTCTTTGCGATAAGTCATCTTGCTGCCTACGGTAGAGCGCGCTGAGGCATGCACCTCGTTGGTACCTGACTGTGCAATGATTTGAGCAGCATTGCTTGCTGACACGCCACCACCTGCAAGTATGGTTAGGCGGCCGTTAGCGTGTTGCACAAGTTTGGCAAGCATGTCAACGCCTTCGATAGCAGAAGCAGCTTGACCACTTGTGAGCAAGCGATTGCAACCGAGGGCTATGATTTGGTCTAACGCCTCAATGGGGTCAGCGCACAAGTCGAATGCGCGGTGGAAGGTGATGTTGATGTCGTGACCGGCGGCTTCAACCAGACGACGGCACACGTCAACGTCAATGTGACCATCGGCAGTTAAAGCGCCAATAACCACACCATGCACTCCGGCTTCTCGGCACGCAATCACATCGTCAACCATGATGTCAACTTCCTCTTTAGTGTAGAGGAAATCGCCGCCACGCGGACGAATCAACACATGCACTTTGATGCCATTCACTTTGAGAGCTTGCTTGATGAAGCCAATTGAGGGAGTGACACCACCCTCAACGAGAGCTGAGCACAACTCAACACGATGAGCTCCACCATTGGCAGCGGCGATAACACTATCAATATCGCCGGCGCAAACTTCAAGAAGGTTTTTCTTTTGTGAGTTCATTGCAAAAAACTAAGGTTTATATTAATTGTTAGAAAATTTCTTTAGCTACGCGATAAACGCTGTCAGAAGCCATGAGAGTGTAGAAATGCAATCCGGGAACGCCGTGTTGCATGAGTTCACGACTTTGTGCAATTGACCACTCTACGCCAACTTCGCGCACCTCAGCATCGTCTTTGCATTTGCGTAACTCGGCAGCCAAAGGCTCGGGCAAATCGGTGCGGAACACTTTTGGAAGCACAGTTAACTGGCTTTTAAGCACGATTGGCTTGATGCCCGGGATGATGGGCACGGTGATGCCTTCAGCGCGGCAGCGGTCAACAAAGTCGAAGTATTTTTGGTTGTCGAAAAACATTTGAGTCACCACATATTGTGCACCGTTTTCCACTTTCTTTTTGAGATAATAGATGTCGGACTCCATGTTGGGAGCTTCTTCATGTTTTTCGGGATAGCAAGCCATGCCGTAGCTGAAAGGCGTGTCGATGCCTTCAATGCGAGAGCCATCAAGAGCTATGCCTTTGTTGAAGTTGTTAACTTGTTCTTGCAAGTCGGTGGCGTGCTCGTTGTAAAGGCTGGGATCTTGATTGCGTGTATCAACTGATTTTGAGTCACCGCGCAAAAGGAAAAGGTTGAATACGCCAAGGAAGTTGAGGTCGAGCAAAGCATACTCGGTTTCTTCTTTTGTGAAGCCTTTGCAGATGACGTGAGGCACAGCGGGGATGCCAAATTTGTTTTGTATGGCAGCAGCGATGGCAACAGTGCCCGGGCGTTTGCGCACGGTGACTTTGCGGTGTGAGCCATCGGGTTGCTCAACGAAAATGCTTTCGCTGTGGTGAGAAGTGATGTTAATGAATTTGGGGTCAAACTCTTTAAGCCTTTCAACCACGTTGAAAACTTTTGCTATGCTGTTACCTTTCAATGGAGGTAATAACTCGATTGAAAAGCATGTTTTATTGTTGTTTTCGTAAATTTCTTTGACTGACATGATATTAAGAATCTATTTGATAACTGACGATAACTGATTTAGAGCAGTGGTTAACACTGAGCGGGGTGTGGCAACATTTAGTCGCATAAATCCATTGCCTTTTTCACCAAACATAGCGCCGTCGTTGAGAGCAAGTTTTGCTTTCTTCACGAAGAGGTCAACTAACTCGTCGTGGCTGAGGTTCAAGCCGCGACAGTCGAGCCATACCAAGAATGAGGCATCGGGTTTTAGAGGCTTAACGGCGGGGATATTTTGCTTACAATAGTCGATTACGTAGTTGATGTTGTCTTCAACATAAGCGAGCATTTGTTTGCGCCACTCTTCGCCTTTGCGGAATGCCGCAATTGTTGCTATGGGAGAGAAAATGGTTGGTTCGTTGAGTTCGTTAGCAACAAGCCAGTTGTAGTATTTTGTGCGAATAACGTCGTTGGGGATGATAGAGTATGAGCTAACAACTCCGGCAATATTGAAAGTTTTTGATGGCGCGCCAAATGTGATGCTGCAATTTGCTGCTGCATCGCTCACTGTGGCAAACGGAATGTGTTTCTTGCCCCAAAGCACCATGTCGCAGTGTATTTCGTCGGAGATGACTATGATATTTCGCTCGCTGCAGAAATCTGCCAAACGTTTGAGTGTATCAGCAGACCAAGTGATGCCGGCAGGATTGTGAGGGTTGCTCAGAATCAACAATCGGCATTTTGAGTCGGCAACTTGAGCAAGGTTGTCAAAATCCATTGAGTATGTTCCGTCAGCGTTTTCAATGAGCGGATTGTAAACGACTTCGCGGTTGAGCGATTCGGGCACGATGCGGAACGGATGATAAACCGGAGGCTGAATAATCACTTTCTCGTCTTCTTTAACGAACACGTTGATGGCAAATCCAATGCCTTTCACAATGCCTGGGATGAAGCTTAACCACTCTTGTTTCACGCTCCAATTGTGGTGCGACTTAATCCAGTCGATGATGCATGGGAAGTAGTCAGCCGGGGTTGTGGCATAGCCTAGAATGGGATGCTCAAGACGTTGTTTCAATGCATCGAGTATAAAGTCGGGGGTAGCGAAATCCATGTCTGCCACCCACAGAGGCAGGAGGTTGGCATCGCCATAACGTTCAGCCAACACGTTATATTTCAGAGCATCGCTGTTGCGACGGTCAATAACAGTATCGAAATTGTAAGTTGCCATATCGGTTGTGAACAATTATTTTGCTTGTACGGCTTGACGAATATCTTCAAACAAATCGTTAACATCTTCAAGACCAACAGAAAGGCGGATGAGTGTTTCAGAGATATCCATTTTCTGACGCTCTTCGAGAGTGAAGATGCCGTAGATGGTGCTTGCCGGATGTATGGCAAGAGTTTTGTTGTCGAAGAGGTTTGTTGCGCGACGCACAAGTTTGAGGTTGTTTATGAATTTGAAGCAAGCTTCGGTTGACTGCAAGTCGAAGGTAATCATAGCTCCGGCAGTGGGGCCGAATTGTTTCACAGAAAGTTCGTGGAATGGATTATCTTCGAGGCCGGTGTAGTTAACAGAAACAATTTCGGGGATTGTGCGAAGGAGTTTTGCTAACTTAAGAGCAGAGTCGGCTTGGCGTTGGTAACGCACTTGCAGAGTTTCAAGGCCGAGGGTTTGCATGTAAGCAGCATGCGGGGTCATGTATGCGCCAAGATTGAGGAGCATTTCGCCACGCATGGTTTTGCTGAATTGGTCATTATCGGTGTAGTCGATAACGAGGCCGCCAAGCGATGTAGCACCGCCTGAGAGATATTTTGTGCTGGAAACGATTTCAACATCTACGCCTAAATCGGCAGCGCTAAATTCGGTGAACGGCAACATAGTTGTGTCAGCGACGAGCAAAGCTCCGGCCGCATGAGCTATTTCAGCGAGTGCACGCAAATCAGCGACTTCCATTTGTGGATTTGTCACAATTTCGAGGTAAAGGCAGCACGTATTTTCATCAATGCGGCTTTTCACTTCGTCGAGGTTTGTGAGGTCGCAGAAACGAGTTTCCACGTCAAAACGTTTCATAGTTTTGTCGAGGAACAAGAAAGTGTTGCCAAACATGTGGCGAGATGACACAATGTTTTTGCCGGCAGAAGCGATGCCAAACAAAGCATTGCTGATGGCAGCCATGCCTGAATTGACAGCGATGACATCGCGAGCTCCGGTAAGGGCTTTCACCTTGTTCTCGTAATAAATAACCGTTGGATTAGTGACGCGAGAATAATCAGGAAGGTCGATACGACCACAGAAAGCGTCGGCCATAACTTTAGCATCGTCAAATTCATAAGCTAAAGCATTATAGACAGGCATGCTCAGAGCGCCATACGGATCTTTGCGCGGGAAAGCAGTGTTTATGGCTTTTGTTGATTTTTCCAATTTATGTTATAGTTTTTAAGATTTTCATTTTTAATAAGTTGCAAATTTACTCAAAAAAAGCCTATTTAGCAATAAAAAAATAGTTAAGAAAACAATCCGGTCTTAACATCACGCTAAGACCGGATTTGTATACTTACCATTAAATCTAAAAAAACATACAATCAAGTAATAATTGTACCACTAAAAGAAGTGGCAGAATTCCATACTATCTAACTTTTCAACAAATGAAGAGTTAAATTTGTTTGCATCGTTCTTAAAAATTTAACATTCGATTATTTTGTGGTTACAGAGCATGAGGCCGAGCGAACGCCTTTTGCTGAGACTTTGAGAGTGATATTGCCCGGGGTGTTTGAAGCGCGGACAATAGCGGTTGCAGCACCGCTAAACAATGCCATTTGCGGGTTTTGGAAAGGCATGATGCAAGTTGGGTCGCCATTAGCTGTAGCTTCAAACGAGCCAACGCCGTCAACTTTGAAGTTAACGATTCGGTTGTCGGTTGGCACAATATTTCCGTCTTTATCGGCTACTTGCACGGTGAAATATATCAACTCTTCATCACTAGCCGCAGCTGTTGTGTGATTGGCTGTCACGACGAGATGATGTGCTTTTCCGGCAGTGCGAACAATTTTTGTGTCGGCAACATTGCCATTATTGTCGTAAGCTACAACTTTTACTTCACCGGGGGTGTAGCGTGTTTCGTTCCACATAAGGCGGTAACGGTTTGTGTATGTCGAATCATTTTTTTCGCGTATGCCTTGACTTTCGCCGTTAATAAACAGTTCAGCTTTGGGGTAAGACGTGTACACAAAAATCGGTGTTACTTCGCCTTCACGTCCCGCCCAATTCCAATGCGGAAGCACGTGCAATGTGGGCGATGATTCGTTCCATTTTGAGCGATAGAGATAGTATCGATCTTTTGGGAGAGATGCGAGGTCAATAATACCAAATACTGAGCTGTGATTTGGCCAAGCATCAGTGTCGTAAGGAGTTGGCTCACCAAGGTAATCAAATCCGGTCCACACAAATTGACCGATTACCCAATCTTTGTCATCGTCCATCGCGAAGTCAATATCGGGAGTATTTGACCAATAGCATGCTTCATTGTCGTAGCTATTGCTTTGATGGTCGGGATGCTCAACTTGTTCTTGACCGCGGAAAATGACGGGGAAGTGATAAACTCCGCGAGAAGAAACAGTTGATGCTGTTTCAGAGCCTAAGATTAGCTTTTGCGGAAGTTTTTCATAAGCGTTATCGTAGTGCTGGGGTTTGTAGTTGAAGCCGGGTAGGTCAAGAGTCGCAGCGAAGCCATTATCGAGCACAGCTCCAATTTGGTCCATGCCGGAAGTCACAGGACGAGTTGCATCAAGACTATGCACAATATCTTGCAACATGGTTAATTCACTCACGCCATCAGGGCCCCATTGACTAGGCACTTCGTTGCCTATTGACCACATCATCACGGATGGAGAGTTACGGTAGTGTTTGACCATGTTGGTAACATCTTTTTCAGCCCACTCGTTGAAATATGAGCCGTATCCGTTTGGCGATTTTGGGCGGAAGCCCCAATCATCAAAAGGCTCGAGCATGAGCATTATGCCCATTTCATCACACAATTCGACTAACTCCGGAGCCGGCATGTTGTGGGAAGTGCGAATAGCATTAACGCCCATATCTTTGAGCATTTCAATTTGATGTTTAAGGGCCGAGCGATTTACTGCAGCGCCAAGCGGGCCTAGATCATGATGATTGCAGACGCCTTTAAATTTGGTTTTCACGCCATTGAGGAAGAAGCCTTTTTCGGGAATATACTCAAGTTTACGCACGCCAAAACGTGTGTTATATGAATCAACTTCTTTGCCTTCAACAGATAGCGTTGTTGTTGCAGTGTATAGGCTAGGAGTTTGCGGAGACCATAAAGACGGGTTGTTTATTGTGATGTTCTGCACCAAGCCTTGACCATGAGCCACATAACGAGATTGAGTTGATGCTACTTCATTGCCGTTTTTATCAGTAATAACTGTTTTCACGTCAACCCACTGACCTTTGCTGGCGCCATCAATGTCGATAGCCAAGCGCACGGTTGCATAATCGTTGTTTACAATAGGAGTTGTGACACATGTGCCCCACACCGGGATATGCACCCTATTAGATGATATGAGGTGCACATTTCGGTAAAGACCGGCGCCGGAATACCAACGCGATGCGCGCTCTTTGTTTTCAAGCTCGACAACCAAATCATTAGTACCGGGTTTGACAACATCGGTTACATCGACATAGAAAGTATTGTATCCGTACGGCCAGAAGATCACTTCTTTCCCATTTACTTTCACGTGTGCATTGCTCATTGCGCCGTCAAAGACCAAAGTGTGATTGCGGCCAATAGTATCGGTAACTTCAAAAGAAGTGCGATAAGTTCCTTTGCCTACAAGCGGGAGGCCACCGGTGCGGCCGGTTTTCCATGTTTCCTCCTTTTCGCCATTTTGCTCAACGGCAACTTTTTGAAGATCATTTGAACGGTCAAACGGGCCATAAATAGCCCAATCATGAGGGACACGAACGTTTTGCCATTGGGTAGATTCGCCACGAGCGAATTGCCAATTGTCTTTGATGGTTGTTTGCGTGCGTTGCGCAAACACGTTCATAGCTAACGCACTAGATAGCACGGCGATAGCCAATGGTTTAGTTGAATGGTAATTCATATTGTGTGATATATTTATTTATCAATGGTTACACCGAAGATTTCGGCAGAAGCATCAGAGTGAGAGTTTTCGCGTTCACCAACAATTACAAGTCGGTCAACATCGTTGATATCAAATTTTGCGTTAACAGATGATTGCGGGGTGTATATTCTATTGATGAATATAGGATAAACATTGCGCGGATTAATAGTACTTGTGAGAATTAGACTATCAAAGTTAAATGTTTGCACACCAGCAACATCGTTCAAATCAGCTTTAAAAGTAAATCCATCTTTGGTAACAAAACCAACGTATAGTGTTTTAAATCCGTGCACATTGCCAAGTTTCACTTTGACTGATGATAGATCATCTCCGGGTTTACGAGACGCAATTATCTCAGAGATATCCTTACTTAAAAGAACAATATCAGCATCTGCGTCACGATTAACGCTCATTTTATAGAAATCTTGGTTCAACGGTGCGTGTTGCTCAAAGCTGAAACGAGTGCCGTGCCAACTATCAGCTACCGCAGCGAATGAAGCATTATCTAAATCGCTTTTTGCAACAAGGAGATTAAGAGGATCGCCATCGCGATACACATTTGTTGTATAAGAGATTGCTCCGTCAGCGAAATCCCAATCAAGAGGAGTGCCGGTGGCTTGCGACGGGTAAGTCGTAGCTTCGCCGTTGCGATAAACCACTATATTATAGCTGTATGGCATCGGCATATCACCTAGTTGCACTGTTGCTTCATACTGCTGATATCCGCAGCTATTCATCCTAATCAGGTGATTATCATTTCGCCAAAAAGATACATGCGAAGGATATACGACAACAGAGTCCACATTATTGCCAAGTACGGTTGCATTTATTGAAAGCAGGCTCCCGGCTTTAGCATATTTAACAGGAGTATGAACAATTACCGACTCTTGCACACTTGGCGCCGGAGCGACATACTCACCCACTCTTTTAGTGCCATCGGCATACGTTTCTTGACCGGAATACTGATTGAGAGCATCTGCTTTTTCAGAAAGCAAATATACTCCCGGAGAGACAGTTATATTGCCGTTTGAAGCCGTTTCAATGGCCGTATTCTTCAATTGTTTATAAAAATACTGAGAGCCGAGAGAAGCTAAATCGATCTTCATGTTGCGAGAATTGTAAATAATCTCAGCAACCTTGCGTTTTAGCGATGGCTTCTCGAATGGATCTTTAGTCAGCACCACGTCAGGCATAATTTCCAAGCGCCAAGTGTCAGCGTCAAGTTTATCAAGGAAATATGCGCCGCTACCATCATAGTTGATAATCGGCGATGAACCGTGTCCGGCGACATGCTTCAGTGCTGCATTATTCAGGGGATTGACGGTTGTGGTATTTGTATAAAAATAAGTTGTATCACTATTGAGCATAGCCAAATCGTTGCGAGCATCAATAGAAAAGTTGCCAAATTTGGTGTTTTTAGGGTACTTACCCAAATTTGTACCTGCCGGAGTTTGACGCACTATTTCAGCAGCAATCATCATGCCCAGAGCTTTAGCCGGAGTATAGGCAAGATTGAGGTAATGCGTTTGATATTCAGTATTTGCCCATGCAATATCAATTGGGTCATAGGCAAATTGAGTAATCCACTGAAAACCGGCAGCGCGGAAAGTTCGCGCCGCAGCCGGATACAGGTACGAATAGAGATTGTCGGCAGGGTCAAATTCATAAACGATTCGAGCTACATGATTCTTTTCAATAAGTGAATCAAACGGAATGTTATAATCATCGACAAAGGGCAAGAAATTGCCTTTGAGTTGATGGCCGGAAACTAATCCGGTAGGATACCATTGAAAAGTTGCGCCATCAATAGGAGCATCAAAGAAAGCAGAAGTACGATCGAGATTGTGGCTAACATTGTAGAAGATATCTTTATGCCAACCGGATTTTTTGAGCGCCTTGATCATTTTATTTACATAGGAAGTGATTGCTTTTTTATCACCTGAATGACAAGGCTCATTGTTAATCTCTATGCCAAGTATATTTTTATCAGCGCAAAAACTCTTACCGGTATAGCGATTTACGTGCTTAACAAGGAGAGATATGTAGCGTTCTTGTGCTTTAATGGCGGCCGGGTTGTCATGCACGTCACATTTGTCGTACAAATATGAATATGCATTATTGGGATTGGTGTTGCGTTCGGGGTAACCATTTCCGAAATTAGTTTGAGCCGTTAGCACTATAGCGATATTACGCTCTTCGAGTTTACTAATGAGGTAATCTAAACAATCAAGATGCTCATTATCTAACAAATTTCCGATGCTATCACTTAGTTCAACATCCCAAAGATGCAGACGAAAAGCATTAAGGCCAAGGCGCGACATGTGATACACATCGCGGTCAATAGCAGATTTAGGGTCTACGCCTTGAGATTTCAGGGCACGAAACGAATGAGCAAAAGGAGCAGTATAGTTCGTACCATAAAAAGCACCTTCGAAGTTAGATGCGGCTGCAGAAGAAGTTATTACAAATGAGGTTAATGCAGTTATTAAATGGTTAATATGCTTCATGGAAAAAGTAATTTTCACAAAATTACGCAAAAAAGCACCTTTTTACACAATAAAATACAATAAAATAAGTTATAAAATATATAGAACTTCAAATCTAAATCTAACCTCTCTTTCTATTATGTCACTCATTACTGATTTTTTGGCAAGATTTAGCGGGGATAACACGCTAGAAGCCACTGTGGACAAATCCGATGACCAATCGTCTCACTATGCTGATAAATATATCGATTCAGACGTTTACACGAGTTTTGATGTAGAAGACATCTACGACGAAGAAATCGAAGATGTGGTAGACGAAGAATGGGACTAAGGTAGACAAGGCTAATTGAGTTTAATATACCGATGCAGTAGCGCAGAAGCGATGTCTTTAGCGTTGCCGCAAGGGGTGTTGTCATATTTTTTATTAGCATTGAGGGCCCAAGCACGGTCGTGATTAAACCAGTCAACATTAGGATCATCAGAGAAGAATAGCTGCCAACGAGAGGCATAGAAATCACTAAGCATACCAGCCCACTGACGATAGGAGTAGTCGCGGAGACCGGCTACTTCAGAGCTTTTGCGCTCACCCCAGGTGGTAATTAGAGTGCGAGCATTATTAAGTTCAAGCCAATCTTTGTCAGCAGCGGTAGTACCCGGCATTTCATCAGCGATATTTCTAGCCATGGTGGTCCACTTGCCAAGCATGAAATTACTATCAGTAGACAACAAAGTGTCGATATCATATATCAGATTTACAAACTCATGCTCCAGCGCTTGCAAGTTTTTGTCACCGTTTTCATGTGCAGAATAAATTTGAGTGAGCAGGGTATTTGCATAGTCTGTCAATGCCTGACGAGTTATATCGACTAAATCGTAGGTATAATTAGTTCCACTAAGGTCAGCACTAAGCAGTTTATAGGCAGCTTTTGCGGTTTCAGATGCATCATAAAACATGGCAGTACCACCCCAGGTTGAAACACGGTCAACAGACCAAGACGGGCGAGCGCAAGTCACTGCCTCATGAGGGCCTTGAAGCGAATTCGGGCAGTTAAGCGCAGACTTTCTTAAAATTTGCCAAGCGTCGGCTGCATTATCATCATGTTTGCCATAGCGTCGGTCGGCATATTGAGCAATCCACGCAGCTCCATCTGGTTTTGAAGAAAGCCACGGAAGTTCAAACAGAGCATCATAAAGCACCGGAGTCTGCTCAATTGATTCAGGAGCCGCCCCTATGCCACGAATTGTTTTTATGTTGTGTTTTGCCTGGAAGAACTCATTAATAACCTTGTCGAAGCGGCCCATAAATCCGGTTCTACCGCCAAAATTAGGGATGATGCAATAGACCACATCGTGATTTTTATAGGCAGACAAATTAGGACGTCCATCACTATACAAGTCGAGAACGATTAACCGACCGGTCGGCACATTATCGAGCACACTATATTGATCGCTACTCCACTGCCATTGCTGAATCACCCATTTTGAGTCGGGATTAGCGTTGTTCATTTGCTCATATATGCGAGCATAGGCAGCAGCGACATCAATGCCGGAAGTGTTAGCCCCCTCATGAAATGGATCCATTGAATAGTACTTACTTTTGCCCATGATGCGATGTAGATGCTTGTAATATTTCTTTGCCACATCGCCAAATTCATTTGCATTTGGGTCGAGAAGGAACGGGCGACTGAAGCCACACCATCCACCTTGATTTAAAGTTTTAATACCGGTTTTGTCGGTGAAGCTACTAGGCACCGAGCCTGAATAGCCCGGCAACACCGGTTCGATGCCGAGTGAGCGCATGCGAGCTACAATTTTTTTGCATAGTTGAGCTTGACGCTGATACCACCACTCCGGGTTAGGGCCGCCCCACCCTTCGAGATTATTCATGCCAAACCAAGCCATGAAACACGGCCCGGCAACAAAATCGTTAATTTCAGAAGTAGAGTAACCGTATTCCTCTTTGAGCATGTCGTGCCACACAGTTTCGAGACCAACAATTTGTAGCGGCATGTTCACACCATGCAGAGCCATCCAATCGATTTCTTGCTGCCATCGGAGCCAAGTCCAAGTGCTCATTGAGTAAGAAAACGTGCAATAGTTCAAGTAGTAGCGATAGTCAACGCTACACGAATGCACCTCATCAGCCATAGGGATAGGCAACGAGGAGTTAGCAAGAGACACAGTTGGATTATTCCATGTCAAATTAATGTTGGCATAATGATTAAGATACCAACCGATGCCACATGTCAAAGCGCTGAGAGTTGAGGCTTTGACACAAGGTTTGTTTTTTTCGGAGCAAATAACGAAACACTCGTTGTCAAGACCGGTATCGAGTTTGGTTACAATCAGCGACGATGCGCCGGAACCGCCAATACGGTCAAGCAAATCGCACACCGATTGAGGATTGCGCACCACCTTAGCGACGGCGATATTGCACGCAGCCAAACACACAAGTATCAATGATGCTAATCTCAATTTCATAGTGCGAAGCATTAATTATTTTTCGTTACGCTCGAGATATTCAGTCATAGCTTGATTAACAATGTCGCGAAGGGACATATTTTTTTCAAGCGCAAGATATTTCATGCGAGTGTGAATGCTTTTGTTTATAACAAAATTGCAATGCACAGCGGTTTCTTTTTTCGGGGCAGTAGATTGAGTTGTGGCGGGAGCCTCCTTCGGGGTAGTTGAAGTTAGGAGTGCATTGAGTCCGCCTTTCATGCTGTCTTTTAGAGAATTAGCTTTAGCCATATCTAGATATTATTTAAGTTTCATTACTTCTTTCGCCAACTCAGAATAATCTTGGGCGCCATACGAGCGAGGGCTGTATTCAAATATGTTTTGACCATGAATTGGAGCTTCAGCGAGAGCCACATTGTCGCGAATCATGGTTTTGAACACTTTGTCGCAGAATGATTCCTTTATCAATTCAGAAACACTCTTATTGAGAGTTTTGCGTTTGTCATATTGAGTAATAACAATGCCACCCATTTTAAGGCCGGGGTTCAAACGTTCTTGCACTATTTGAATCACGTTCATGAGCTTAGCCATGCCTCGCATAGCAAGGAATTGAGCTTGAACAGGAATAATCAAGAAGTCAGCCGCGGTGAGAGCATTGAGAGTTAAAAGGCCCAACGAAGGAGGACAGTCAATGAGGATATAGTCGAATTTGTGGTCGACTGTTGCTTTTGCAATAAGGCCTTTTAGAATCATTTCACGACCGGGCTCGTTGATAAGCTCAGACTCAGCAGCTGAGAGGTCGAGGCACGAAGGCACCAAAGTAATGCCACTGTTTGTTTTAACCAGAGGCATAGGGTATTCACCTTTCATGGCACCGTAGATTGTTTGCGGCTCTTCGATAGAAACGCCCATTGACTCAGTGAGGTTGGCTTGACCGTCAAAGTCAATAACCATTACTTTTTTCTTGTGTTGTTGCAGAGCTGCAGCGAGGTTGTTGGCAGTAGTAGATTTACCCACACCGCCTTTATGGTTAAGAAGTGCAATTATCTTGGTCATAATATATACATAATTTGAGCTACAAAGTTACAATTAAATCTTTAAAAATAGATTGTTTTTTAAGTGAATTAGTTAACGGCAGGAAAAGAGCAGAAAACCAGTCAAAGCAATGATTAGTAATAAATTAAGCCCTCATTTTAAGATACGGAAACAATATTTGCAATAAAATTGTAATATTTAACATAAAAATGAGTAAAAACACTTTATTTTGTTGGGTAAAAAACTTGTAAGTAAATTTATTATGCTTAAATTTGCAGGAAGTAAAATCAGTTATTACCATACACCTATCGTGATGAAATAAACTACCAACACAGTCATTCACAATAGAGAAACGGGAAAACTTCTTTAAAGATAGGAAACATAGCTGTAAAGGCTTGATCGATATATAACATTGCCATACGGCGAACAAAACACAAATACATGCGCACGATTTACGACTATAGCATGCTTTACACAGATGAGCACTTTAAATGCAGTCGCTACATCAAGGATGTGAAGTATGGCCTCCGGTATAAAGAGTACAAACAAGGCTCAATAGTAACCGGAGACTCAATTGATGCGAATTTGATAATATTCGTATTGAAGGGGTCGATAATGTATGACTGCAGCACCAAACTTGATGACACGATTGGCGCGGGATACATGATGTTTGTGCCGTATAAGATGCTATGTGACTTGAAATTTGTGGAAGACTCAGTGATAATAGAGCTATCATTTGAGCACTGGGATTTCAAGTGCAATGTGACACCATTTGAGAAATTGCGCACAATGTGCAATTATATAGAGAACCCGACGCATGTGTTGCCAATCACAGCACCGCTGCAGAGCTACCTTGATTTATTGAAGATATATCTGCGCAGTGGAGTGAGCTGTGGGGCGATGCATAAGCTCAAAGTAAATGAATTTTTCATGCTGATACGCCACTTCTACAGCAAGGAACAAGTGGCAGGATTCTTGGGTCCATTACTTGGCGGCTCACAAGAATTCAGAATGATGTGTCTGCGCATGCGTGAGAAGTCGCACAATATAAGCGAGCTTGTTAGCGGATCAGGGATGAGCAAAAGCAAATTTTACGAAGAATTTCGCAAGGAATTTGGCGATATAAATCCGAAAAAATGGTTTGACGCATACCTAGAATATAGGGTGCTCCGAGAGGCAGCAAAACCCGGAGCGACAGTCAAAGAGTTGGCATATACATTTGGCTTTGATGCCGAATCGTCATTCAGTCAATATTGCCACCGACATTTCGGAGTCACTGCATCGGAACTGATAAAGAAACGCAGAAAACATACAGATGACCTGTGATTAGATTTGTGTTTGAACCGATTGAAGGTCAAAATAAATTCATCGTGAATTAGCAGATGGGGCAAGTCGTTGAGACCGCGCCCCATTTCGTTTGAAAAGCGGCTAAATAATTTGGTTAAGTTAAATCCGTATAAATCAAAAATTTAGTGAAAAAGCCGCAACAAAAACGGGAGAAATTAACAGAATCGGACGTTTTGGTACTTATTTAACTAAAACGTGGACGTTTTAATCTGTTTTTTGGACGTTTTGGTCTATAATGAGGTAAAAAAAGGTAGTAATTTTGCGTTACAAAAAAGTTACAAAGACTGCGAGTAACACAACAAAGCAACCTTTGTCTTCAAATATTATACACTTCCAGTAGGTACAAGCGCCAAGAGCGTAAGTATATTGGCGCTTGCCTATTTTCTCTACCCCGGCTCACATAGATGAGTCACCACAACACGCACAGCTCTCAGATATGTCACCCGGTCAAATACGTAAAACAAAGACATCCGAAAATCCGGCGTAAAAACGCAATAGCCTATTTCAGACCTGTCCGATCAAGAGCGACCGGAACAATGCAAGATATACTGCTATACCGACATTTAGACAATACCGATAGCAGCGATGGGTATGTAAAAGTACAACCCATTAGAAAGGACTGACATAAAATAATGTTTATATTAGTATTTTGTAAGTATTAGAGATTTTTACGTCTCATCTATCAATCACAAAAAGCATTATTAAATGCATTCCTATGTTTGATTTCGGTAATAGGGGGTGGTGACATTCCCTATACCTATTTCAAATATTTTTGAATAGCTTTTTATCGACTATTATATATTTTTCATTTTTTGATAGCGTTACTGCAGGTTTGCACCGCGGACACACGAAAAAAGGCGCAACAAGTTACGCCAACAAAAAAACACACGTGACGTGTGTCCGCCCCTGCGGGGCTCAGTAACATATTATTGGTTAGAGGATATCTGTTTAAAGATTACTTCATGCAATAAGGTTATTTTTAGTGTTTCATCCCGGAGAGAAAGATTTTTTCACTCCGGGTTTTTAGTGTTATTCAGCGAAAATTGATGGGTTGAGAGTGCGGCAATTGTAGTGCGATGACATTATTTCGCCGTAAGCGCCGGCAGAACGAATGGCAAGGATATCGCCGCGTTTCACTTCAGGGAGAGACAAGTCTTCAGCAAACACGTCAGAACTTTCGCAGATAGGGCCAACGACATCGTATGTGTGAGCAGCACGATTTTCAGCATCACCGCTAAGGTTGCTTATGACGTGATGAGCTTGATAAAGAGCAGGACGAATAAGGTCAGTCATACCGGCATCAATAATAGCAAAGTCCTTTTTAAGACCATTTTTCACATACAAAGCACGAGTGATAAGAGTGCCACATTGTGCAACAATAGAACGGCCAAGTTCGAAGTGAATCTCACGACCTTCACGCTGCGGAAGCATACGCTCAAATACGCCGAAGTATGATTGGAAATCGGGGATTGGGTTGGCTGTAGGATTATCGTAATCAATGCCAAGGCCTCCACCAACGTTAATTGATTTGAAATGTATGCCACGAGCAGAGAATTTGGCAAGCATGAAGTTTATGCGACTGCAAAGCACTTCAAACGGCTGAGTGATGGTGACTTGTGAACCGATATGGAAATGCAAACCGACTAAACGCACTGCAGGAAGAGCATAGGCACGTTCAATCACATTGTCGAGCATTTCCAAGCTAATGCCAAATTTATTTTCAGCGAGGCCGGTGGTGATGTAGTGATGAGTGTGGGCGTCAATGTTTGGGTTTACACGCAAAGCAATATTAGCTACTTTGCCGAGTCGTGCAGCAATTTCAGAAATCACCTCCAACTCGGGAAGCGACTCAACATTGAAACAGCCAATGCCCACAGTGAGCGCGTATTCAATTTCTTTATCGGTTTTACCCACTCCGGCATACACTATTTTTTCGGGAGCGAAGCCGCCATTGATAGCAGCCTTAATTTCGCCACCGCTCACGGTGTCAGCGCCAAATCCGGCAGCAGCAACTTCACGCAATATTTCAAGGCACGTATTTGCTTTTACGGCATAGTGCACATTGAAATCAGAGCGGTGAGCCGATGCGGCTTTCACAGCGTTGAGAGTTTTGCGCAACAAATTTAAATCATAGTAATATACCGGCGTCTCAATATCAGCAAACATGCCGGGCGTCAAATTTTGAATCATTTAGAGTCGTTATTAAATAGTTTGTCGCTCAGTCTATTGAGCGCGGTAATTTTATCATCTTTGCGAACAACAACAGCAATATTATAGTTAGAACCGCCATAAGAAATCATGCGCAAAGGGATGTCGCCAAGAGCTTCGATGGCTTTAGCTTCGAATCCGCCGTTGTGCCACTCGAGGTCGCCAACCACACAGATAATAACCATGTCGTTATCAACGGTCACAGTGCCAAATTTTTTGAGGTCGTCGACCAGTGCATCAATGCGATGTTCGCTTGATATACTTACAGTTACACCCACCTCGCTTGTTGCAATCATATCAATGGCAATGCGATGGTTTTCAAAAGTTTCAAAGACCTTGTGCAAGAAGCTGTAAGCAAGAAACATGCGTCCCGACTTAATGTTAATTGTGGTGATGTTGTCTTTTGCAGCTACGGCCTTGATGGTTTTTGTTTGCGGAGTGTTGTAGATGACCGTGCCGGGTTTGTCGGGCTCCATGGTGTTGAGCAGTCGCACCGGAATATTGTGTAGTCGAGCCGGTAGAACGCATGCGGGATGCAAAATTTTTGCGCCGAAATAAGCGAGTTCGGCAGCTTCTTCGAAATGAAGCTCGCTAACCGGACTGGTGTTGTCTACGTATCGAGGGTCATTGTTGTGCATGCCGTCGATGTCGGTCCAAATCTCAATTTCATTGAGTTCGAGAGCAGCGCCAATAATTGAGGCGGTGTAGTCACTGCCGCCACGTTGCAAGTTGTCAACTTCACCGTATTCATTGCGGCAAATGAAACCTTGAGTGATGTATAGGTCAGCATCGGGGCTCATGTTGACAAGACGTTTCAAACGCACTGATATGTATTTCATGTCGGGCTCGCCATTGTCATCGGTACGCATGAACTTTAGCGCCGGGAGCATCACCGAGCGCACGCCGGTTGAATGGAGATATGAGTTCATGAGGGCTGTAGACATCAATTCACCTTGAGCGAGTATTTCTTTCTCGTCAACGTCGGTGAAGTCGACGCCCACAAGCGAGCGGATGTAGGCGAAGCATCGCGACACTTTCTCGGCAGCATCGCAACGAGCGTCGTTGAGAGCGGCGCTATCCATGGCGGCACGTCGAGAGCCGCCGCTTTTACCCGAAGTAGAAAAAAGTTCAGCAATCACGCCCTTGTATTTTGTTTCGAGGGCGTTGATAGTATCGCGGGCACCGGCTTGATTTTTTTTGTAGAGATAGTCACAAATTTCAACCAAGGTGTTAGTTGTGCCAGACATAGCGGACAAAACGATAACGTTTTTACCGCGCGAAGATACCAATGAGGCAACTTTTTTAATACGCTCAGCCGAGCCAACCGAAGTGCCTCCAAATTTCAGTACGTTCATTCTAATTTTTATGCTGTTATATAGTTGAGCGGCGCAAAGTTACAAAAAAAAGTGCACATCTGCCACACTAATGATGTTAAACAACGAAAAAGAGAATTAGAAGAAAAGGCGGTGCTAAC
>CAZGAN010000015.1:0-20972 GCA_964523655.1 uncultured Bacteroides sp. | reverse complement strand
GGCATCACCGCAATCGAATGACTTTATTTCTGTTTGAGAATCAATTTGTTTGAATAATAAGTTTTCAAATTTCATGTGATTTTACATTGGGAATGTGCTTATGGCTTTGAAAGCATCGTAAGCAGCTTGTGCTTCTTGAATTTCTTCTTTAGAAGCGCGTCCTACGTTCGCCATCCGTTTTGCGAATTTTTTGGCGTCTTTACCTTTGACGATAGGTGTTTCTTTGATGGGTCTTGCCATGGCAGTTTTAATTTGGAATGTTTGGGTACAAAGTTACGAATTTTTGTTTGAATGGCAAATGTTGGTATTAAATTGTGCGCGATGTTAATCTTTTTCGGCTAAAGATGTGTTGTAGCATTAGTTTTACCAAAAAATATCGTGATGGACTTATTATTTATTGTTATAGTTGTGTGTTTGCTCGTGTTGGCGGTGTTTGACTTGAGTGTTGGTGTGAGTAATGATGCGGTGAATTTTTTGAATTCGGCATTGGGGTCGAAGGCGGCATCGTTTAGGGTGATACTTGTGGTTGCGGCTATTGGTGTGTTTATAGGCGCAGTGATGAGTAATGGGATGATGGATATAGCGCGTCATGGGGTGTTTCATCCGGAGTATTTTTCGTTTTATGAGGTGATGTGTATATTTATGGCTGTGATGGTTGCCGATATAGTGTTGCTTGATGTGTTTAACACGTTGGGCATGCCAACGTCGACAACGGTGTCGATGGTTTTTGCTTTGTTGGGAGCATCGTTTGCGGTGTCGCTACTGAAAATGAGTGGTGAAGGGAATTTGTTGAGTCTGAAAGATTTGATTAATACGGAGAAGGCGTTGTCGATGATTTTGGGTATATTTTTGTCGGTTGCAATAGCGTTTGTTTTTGGTACGGTGGTGCAATTTCTCACGCGGTTGTATTTCACGTTTGATTATCGGCGCACAATGCGCTGGAAAATAGGAATTTTTGGAGGCTTGGCGTTGACGTCGATAGTTTATTTCTTGTTGTTGAAGGGTATTAAGGATATGTCGTTTATGACCGTTGATTTGAAGGCAAGTATTTCAGATAATGTGGCATTGATTGTTGGTGTGTGTTTTGTGACGTTGACTGTGTTGATGCAGTTGTTGCATTTTTGTGGGGTTAATGTTTTTAAGGTGATAGTTATGGCTGGTACGTTTTCGCTGGCGATGGCGTTTGCCGGGAATGATTTGGTGAATTTTATCGGGGTGCCGTTGTCGGGATTGTCATCGTGGCAAGATTATGCGTCGCAAGGACATGGAGATGCTGATGCGTTTATGATGTATTCGTTGCAGGAGTCGGCAAATACGCCGTTTGTGTATTTGCTGTGTGCGGGGGTGATAATGGTTGTGTCGTTGGCAACGTCGAAGAAGGCGCAAAATGTGTCGAAAACGGAGATAGGGTTGGGTAGTCAGTTGGAGGGAGATGAGATGTTTGGCTCGTCGCGGATAGCACGGAGGTTGGTGCGCATCACAATGTTGGCATCGTCGGTGGTGAGGCGCTATGTGCCGTATCGAGTGCGGTGGTGGGTGAGCGGACGGTTTGACGTTGAGAATATGGTTGTTGCGGATGGCGCGGCTTTTGACCTTGTGCGGGCATCGGTTAATTTGATGTTGGCAGGGATGCTTATAGCTGTTGGAACGTCGATGAAATTGCCGTTGTCAACAACGTTTGTGACGTTTATGGTTGCGATGGGCACGTCGTTGGCCGATAGGGCATGGAGCCGAGAGAGCGCGGTGTATCGCATCACCGGTGTTATTTCGGTGATTGGCGGATGGTTTGTCACTGCCGGTGCGGCATTTATTGGAGCCGGGTTGGTGGCGTTACTGATGTATGTTGGTGGTGCCGTGGTGATTATAGCGATGGCTGTGGGCGCAATAGCGGCGCTTATACATAGCAATCGACGGTTTAATAGAAAGGTGCGCGAAGCTGTGAAAGAGAGGATATCGCTGCATAGGCATCACAATAATGCGGGGAAGTGATGTTTTATTTGCCTTTTTTGCGACGGAGGCGTGCGATTTTTGCTTGGTATGCCTCGGCATTGTCTTCGTCGCCGATTTCGATGTATAGGTCTCTGAGACGTTCGAGAAGTTTGATGCTTTTGTCGTTGACATGAACGGCGCGGAGGTAGTGGTCGAGAGCCATGTATGCGTCGCCTGTTGAGTGAGCAACGTCGCCAATGGCAGTGAGAGCTTCAACGTCGTTGGGGCGGATTTTTGCGGCATGAAGTAGTGCATCGAGAGCATCATCGGCGCGTCCACATTCGGCAAGAAGTTTTCCTTTGCCGAGCCAAGCGAAGAAGTGTTCGGGGACGAGGTCGATAGCTTTGTCGTAGTTTGCAATGGCGGCGTCAGCTTCCCAGCTTTCGGCGCCAAAATCGTGGCCCATAGCGACGAAGTCGTTGGCAATTTTTTCGAGTTTAACAGCAGTTTCTGCTGCTTTAGCTTCGAGTTGTGCTATTTGTTTTTGAAGCTTTGGAATGATGCTGAGTTTTTGTTGTATGTATCGTTGGGCAACTTTGTTGTTTAGTTCACTGCGGAGCGATGTGGCTTCGAAATAGTTAGCTACGGCAAGGTGCATGTCGCCTTTGTCGAAGTTTTGAGCGGCAGAGTGATAAAGCTCGTCGGCGCGAGTGGCGTTAACGGCATCGTTGATAAGCTTTTCGTTGTTGAATGTGTGGCTGAATCGCACGATGGCGGGGTTTACGTAGATGTCGCGTGGGTTTACCGTTGAGCGCATGGTGATGCCTTCGAGAGAGCGGCAACGGCTGAGTGCAACGTATGTTTGTCCGCCGGCGAAAGCGCCTCTGCCAATGTCGATGACAACGCTGTTGAAGGTGAGGCCTTGGCTTTTGTGTATGGTTAGGGCCCAGGCGAGCTTCAGTGGATATTGAGTGAAGCTGCCGAGCTCAATTTCGTCGATAGTTTTTTTCTTTTCGTTGTAGACGTATTTCACGTTACCCCATTTTTCGGGTAGCACGGTGTGAATTTCACCGTCTTCGGTTTTAACCATCACTTTTTCGCGGTTGCAGTGTTCGACAACGCCGATAGTGCCGTTGACCCAGCGCTTGTCGATGTCGTTTTTTATGAATACAACTTGCGCGCCGTCTTTGAGTGTGAGCTCCATGTCGGTGGGGAGTGATGATAGGGGGAAATCGCCTTCAATTTTGCCTTTGTAGGTGAAAGGTTTTGTTTTTAGTTGGTTGAGGTGAGTTTCGTTTATGTTGTCGACCATGTCGCGACGAGTGGCGATTACCATGGTCATTTCTTTTGTGTTTGTAGCTTGGCTGTTGTCGAGCACAACGCGAGAGTTGAGGGTGTTGATGTCTTCGGGCAGCGGGTTGCCGGTGCGTATGCGGTCGAGCATGCTGATGAGCTCTTCTTCGTTTTGGCGGTAGACTTTTTGCAGCTCGATAGGTACGAGTGAAAATTCGTTGAAAACGTGAGCGTTGAAGAAGTAAGGAGCGTTGTAGTATCTGCCTAAGATGTCGCGAGTGTCGCCGGTGACAACCGGTTCGAGTTGAAACACGTCGCCAACAAAAAGCATTTGTTTGCCGCCGAAAGGTTGGCGCATATTACCTGAATATACGCGCAATAGTTTGTCAATGAAGTCGATGATGTCGGCGCGCACCATAGATATTTCGTCGATGATGACGAGTTCAAGCTTTTGTATGAGTTTGGCATGAGATGAAGAGTATTTCATGCGTTTGCGCAGCACAGTGATGGCAAAATCGGGGTCGTCGGGCAAGAGAGGCTTAAGCGGGAGCTTAAAGAAAGAGTGGATTGTTTGCCCGCCCACGTTTACGGCAGCGATGCCTGTAGGCGCGAGCACAACGTATTTCTTTTTGGTGTTGGCAGTGATGTAGCGCAAGAAAGTTGACTTACCGGTTCCGGCTTTACCTGTGAGGAATACCGAGTGATTGGTGTAAGTCAGGAGCTTTAGCGCGTTTTGAAATTCGTTGTTGTCGAGGTCGATTTGATTAGCCATTAGCTTACAAAAGTCTTGTTATGGAAACCCCGAATAAGCGATAAAGCCTATCCGGGGAAATTTGTATAAAGAAAAATGTGAGTTTTAGAAACGGTAACCGAGAGAAACAACAACAGAGTGGTTGTTGTCAGTGACAGCGAAAGAGGGAGCTGTGCCACCGTTGAAGCTGGTGTAGGGGTGCAATGTTGATTTGCGGTTGTTGTAGACGTAAGCGCCGTCGATGTACCAACCATTGCTGAATCGGTAGCCTAAACCGGCAGATACGTTTTGCACGGTTTTGTCGAAAGAGTAAGATGGGTCAGTGCCTGAAGTTACAACTTCGATTTCGCTGTCGGCAGCTTCGCTTTTAATGTTAGAAGCTTGCACGTTGTAACCGGCGCGAACGCTGAATTGAGGGGTAACGCGATATTCGAGACCGAGGCGAACGATGTTGCCACCGCGAGTGTAGTTGCGTATGTCTTCGTTCATTGGGTCGTTGTCTTCATATCGAGTAGAGCCGCCCCAGCTGTCGTAGATGGCATTTTGAATTTTCATGTCGTTGTAAGCGAGGCGTTCGTAGTCGAGACTGATGATAGCTTGGCTACCGATAACACCGGCAACACCGATGTTGAAACGCCAAGGCGATTTCAGACGCCAGTCGAAGAGGGCATAGTCTGTGTATTCGTTTCCTTGAGTGGGGTTCATATCTGTGACTTTGTCGGCAGTTGGGTCGTAGAAACTGTAGTCAACGGCACCTTGATATTCTGTCTTTAAGTCGTAGTAAGTTGGAGTGTGAATAGCAGCACCGATGCGGAATTCGTTGACCGGTTTAACAATCAAACCGAAGTCGAGTTTCCAACCGGTACCGGTGATGCGTTTGTCGTTAGAGAGGTAATAACCGGCGTCGCTGTTGGTGATAATGCCGCCACGGTAAGCGTTGTAAGCGTCAGCGTTTTCCATGCTTTCGCTGTAGTCAACGTAGCGTTTGTATTCGATGTCTTCGATGCCCACGCCAATACCCCAGTAGACGGTGTTAGAGAAGTTGCCACCGAAAGTGAGGTTGTATTCGTCAACATAACCTGTCTCGTAGACGTCAATGAGAGCGTCGGCGTTGGTTTTGCTGCCGAATAGGCCATCGTATTGGTCGGTGTATCCGGAAACCGGGTTGATGAGGTATGAGTTGTAGGCGAGGGCGCCGAGCCAGTCAACGCTGCCTTCGTATGGGTTGTAGTTGGTGCCGAATCCGAGCTCACTTTCAGAAACACCGTTCATGAAGCTAGCAATGTAGTTTGTGAGCGATGTAGAAGTTGAGCCAGCGTATGCTTTTGTGCGACGGTTGAATTGGCCTAGACGGTTGTAAGAAGCGCCGAAAGAGAAAGTTTCCATAGCGCCACTGAGGTTTACGGTGCCAATGTATCCGAAGTTGTTGCAAGAGAAATTGGTTTTGTTTCCGTCGCCGTAGTTAGCTTTGCTGCTGGCCATGTTGAGGTCAACAGTAGCACCGATTTCGCTGCGACGATATACGCCGATGCCGGCAGGGTTTTGAATGACGGCGGAGAGGTCACCGCCAAGAGCGGTGAAAGCGCCACCCATGCTCATGTAGCGAGCAGTGCCACGGAAGCTGGGCTGTGTTAGTTGCAGAGCATCAATAGAGCTTTGAGCGATCATAGCCGGCGCAGTAGCAGCAGCTACAAGAGCCGAAATAATGATTTTTTTCATTTATGTAATATTGTTGTTTTTTCTGAGGGATTAATGAGGAGAGAGCGTATTAACGGTTTTTGAGCGAGTCTTAACGACGACCACGACCGCCGCCACCACCACCGCTGTGGCTACCGCCGCCGAAACCGCCACCGCCGTAGCTGCTACCGCCACCGCGACTACCGCTCCAGCTGCTACCGCTACCACGGCTAGATGAGCTGTTGCTATTGTTGTATGATGAAGATGAGTTGCTATTGCTGCGGCGTTGCGAAGATGTAGAGTTAGAATTGCTGATACCGCTGCCGTAGCGACCGCGACCGGTAGTAGTGCCGGTTACGCCAGATGATGGGCTACCGTTGCGAGAGGGAGAAGCAAGAGAAGAGCCTGAATAGCGAGAGCGACCGAGACCCATATTGCCCGGACGGCTTGCGCCGTTAGAGAGGCTAGCGCCTGCGCTTGCACGGCGAATGTTGCCCATAGAGTTACCTACGCTAGTAGCGTGAGCCAAGCCGGCACCGGGGGTAACAGGACGGAAACCGCCGCCCCAGCCGCCATGGTGACCGCCCCAACCGGGACCGCCCCAGCAGCCGCCCCAAGCGAGGCCACCCCAGCCCCAACCGAAGCCAAATGATGGGCCCCAGCCCCAAGACCAAGAGTACCAGGGGTCATAGACGCCCCAACCCCAGCCGAAGCTCCAAGGGCTCCAAACATCCCAATACCAGGGGTCGTAGAATCCCCAGCGAGAGAGACGGTAGTAGGGGTAGCGCCAAGCGCTATAGTAGTATGGGTCAACAACGTTGATGTTGATGATTGTGCCGCTATTGTCGTCAGAGGCGTCGGTAGAGTAATAGTAGTCAATTAAATCTTGGTCACCACTGTTAACCACCACGTCGGGGTTGTGGAAACGCTCGATGCGACGAGTGTAACCGAAATCGCTGATAGCAGTAGAGTCGTTGCTAACGGCAGTGGTGTCGACAGCGTAAGCGCCGCGACGGTTGTATTCGTCAACGTCGCGAGTAGAGCCGCTGTTGAAAGAGTAAGAACCAGCAGCTGCATAATCAGGTTGGCTAACGTATGTTCGTTGCGTAGTGGTCTGTGTAGTTGTTGTCGTTTTGGTTGATTTTTTAGATTTCGAGGGATTGTAATAGATATCGTCATCGAAATCTTGAGCCGATGCTAAAATCGGCAAACCAAGTAGCGCAATAGTAGCTAGGCTTTTGAAGAGGTATTTTGCTTTCATGTTTTGTCGAATTTAAAAAAGAGTTAGAGAATTAGTTTTTAAATTTTATAATTAAGACTCAGTTAAGAGGCTAAAGTTTAGCCAAAGGTAAAGAAATTTTTTATGTTGCACAACAAAAAGCGGGCAAAATGCTATAAAATATGTCTAAAAGGGCAAAAAGCGAGAAGTGAGAGGCTGCTTTTGAGTGGGCGGTTTGCAAAAGTAGGTAAAAATGGCTAACTTTGCATAATAATAGAATATTAAAGAATGAAACATATACGCAATTTCTGCATAATCGCCCATATAGACCACGGCAAGTCAACGCTTGCCGACCGTCTGCTTGAGTATACACACACTGTAGCTGCCAAAGATATGGAGGCGCAAGTGCTTGATGATATGGATCTTGAGCGTGAGCGAGGCATAACAATTAAGAGCCATGCCATACAGATGGAGCATGAAGTTGATGGTGTGAATTACACACTCAACCTTATTGACACTCCGGGACACGTTGACTTTTCATACGAGGTGTCGCGTTCGATAGCTGCATGTGAAGGCGCATTGCTGATTGTTGATGCATCGCAAGGTATTCAGGCACAGACAATTTCAAATCTGTATATGGCAATTGATAATGACCTTGAGATAATTCCGGTGGTTAATAAATGCGATCTTGATTCGGCAAATCCTGAAGAGGTTGAAGATCAGATTGTTGAGCTGCTTGGATGTGATCATGAGGACATTATTCGTGCATCAGGAAAAACCGGACAAGGTATACCTGAGATTTTGCGTGCAATTGTAGAGCGAGTTCCAGCTCCGGAAGGAGACCCTGATGCGCCGCTACAAGCTCTGATTTTTGACTCTGTATTCAACCCGTTCCGCGGTATTATTGCGTATTTCAAGATTGAGAACGGTACAATCAGAAAGAGCGATTTTGTGAAATTTGTGTCAACCGGAAAAGAGTATGACGCCGATGAAATTGGCGTGTTGAAATTGGATCTTTCACCGCGAGATGTGTTGTCAGCCGGAAATGTGGGATATATCATTTCGGGTATCAAGACATCGAAAGAGGTGCGAGTTGGCGACACAATCACACATGTGCAAAATCCGTGTGAAAAGGCAATTGACGGCTTTGAAGAAGTTAAACCGATGGTGTTTGCCGGTGTATATCCGATAGAAACTGAGGATTTTGAAAATCTCCGTGCTTCACTTGAGAAACTTCAGCTCAATGATGCATCGTTGACGTTCACACCTGAGTCGTCGGCAGCGCTTGGCTTTGGTTTCCGTTGTGGATTCTTGGGTTTGTTGCACATGGAGATTGTGCAAGAGCGTTTGGGCCGCGAGTTTGATATGGATGTGATCACCACTGTGCCCAACGTGTCATATCGCGTATATGATAAGAAAGGCGCAATGACAGAGGTGCATAATCCGTCGGGCTTGCCTGATTTGACGCTTATTGACCATATTGAAGAGCCGTATATCAGAGCAACAGTAATCACAACGTCAGAGTTTATCGGGCCGATAATGACACTTTGCCTCGGCAAACGTGGTGAACTTGTGAAACAAGAATATATATCAGGAAATCGCATGGAGTTGACTTATGATATGCCGCTTGGTGAAATTGTGATAGACTTCTACGATAAACTGAAAAGTATATCAAAAGGTTATGCATCATTTGACTATCATTTGCATGACTTCCGTGAGTCAAAGTTGGTGAAGTTGGATATATTGCTTAATGGCGAAAGTGTTGATGCTCTGTCAACGCTAACTCATGCTGACAATGCAGTGTCATTCGGACGTCGCATGTGCGAGAAACTGAAAGAATTGATACCGCGTCAACAGTTTGATATAGCAATACAAGCAGCTATAGGAGCAAAAATTATTGCTCGTGAAACTATTAAGGCTGTGCGCAAAGATGTGACAGCAAAATGTTATGGCGGTGATATATCGCGTAAGCGTAAGTTGCTTGAAAAACAGAAGAAAGGTAAAAAACGTATGAAACAAATCGGCTCGGTAGAGGTGCCGCAAAAAGCCTTCCTCGCTGTGCTGAAATTAGACTAAATAGATTGCAGTATGGTTGTATTTCCAAATGCAAAAATAAACATAGGTCTCGATATTGTGAGCCGTCGCTCAGACGGTTATCACAATATCGTGACTGCTTTTATACCGGTGCCATGGTGTGATGTGCTTGAAATAGTGCCCGGTAAAGGCGAGAACGATACGCTCACTGTTAGTGGTAGAGGAGTTGACTGTCCGCCGGAGAAAAACTTAGTGATGAAAGCCTGTAGAGCGTTACGCGAACGTGTTGTCTTTCCGGCAGTAGATATATATCTTAATAAGATAATACCTGATGGAGCCGGACTTGGCGGAGGCTCAGCAGATGCAGCATTCACGGTGACAGCTATCAACAAATTGTTTGACTTGAATCTCAGCGTTGAGGCGATGGCAGAAGTGCTGTCAGTAGTTGGTAGTGATTGTCCGTTTTTTGTGTACAACAGACCTATGTTGGCAACAGGTACGGGCACAATAATGACTGACGTTGATGTGGATCTTAAAGGAAAATATATATTGCTTGTGAAACCGGCAAATAGCGCAGTGTCAACAGCTCAAGCTTATGCCGGAGTAACTCCGCAGCAACCGGAAACAGACCTCGCCGAGCTATTAAAGTTGCCAATTTCACAGTGGCAAGGTAAGGTGAAAAATGATTTTGAGATTAGTGTGTTTGCAAAAGCACCGGCTATAGCGGAGACAAAGGCAAAAATCATGCAACTTGGTGCTATTTACACGGCGATGTCCGGTTCGGGAGCGTGTGTGTTTGGCATATTTGATGCGCCAATCAGTGATGCTACGGTGCAAGAAGAATTTGCAGATTGCGACACATTTGTGGCTACGCTATAAAGCGATGAACCGATACGTTTAAATTTTGTTATCATAGGAGCTCTGCGAAGGCAAAAATGCGATAATTGGCAATGTTTTTGCAGAGGAAATTATTGTGTAAAAGAATAAAGCAAAAGAATATGGATAAAGAACAAAATACTAATTGCGAGCAAGAACAACCTCAAAATGCAGAGGTAAATGAGACTGCTCAAGATAATAGCCAAACAGAGCCGGAAGTTGAATTGAGCGAGACTGAAAAGTTGCAAAAAGAACTCGATGAAACTCGTGCCGCCCTCGAAAAAGAGAAAAAAGAATATCTCTTTTTGATGGCTGATTTTGATAACTTCCGCAAACGTGTGCTCAAGGAAAAAGCTGAACTCATCAAAAATGCCGGTGAGAAAACCTTGTCGGGTATTCTCGCTATAGTTGATGATTTTGAGCGTGGACTTGATGCAACAAAAGATGTGGCAGCCGACGATGCAGTGCGCCAAGGCATGGAGCTTATCTATCAAAAAATGGTGAAATATTTGGCAGATAACGGAGTGAAGGCTATGGTCACAGAAGTTGCGTCAGATTTTGATGCCGATTTGCACGAAGCTATAGCAATAGTTCCGGCACCGAGCGAAGAGCTCAAGGGCAAAATCATTGACACCACACAAAAAGGTTACACTATTAATGAAAAAGTTTTGCGCCACGCTAAAGTGGTTGTAGGTCAATAATAAATCTTTTAAAGTTATATACCCATGGCTGAAAAGAGAGATTACTACGAGGTGCTTGGCGTTGACAAATCTGCATCTGCCGACGAGATAAAAAAAGCATATCGTAAAATAGCACTAAAATATCACCCTGACCGAAACCAAGGTGATAAAGAAGCAGAAGAAAAGTTTAAAGAAGCAGCTGAGGCATACGATGTGCTTTCAAATGCTGAGAAGCGTCAGCGCTATGACCAGTTTGGCCACAGCATGGGCAGTCAGCAAGGTTTTGGCGGCGGTGCCGGTGGCTTCTCTATGGAAGATATTTTCGCTCAGTTTGGCGATATATTCGGAGGTCACGGTTTTGGTGGCTTTGGTGGCTTTGGCGGAGCAGCATCACGCGGCCCGCGTCAACGTCGCGGCAGTGACTTGCGCATACGTGTAAAGCTCACGCTTGAAGAAATAGCTAACGGAGCAACAAAAACGCTCAAAATACCCACATACGTGAAGTGTGATGAGTGTAACGGCACAGGCGCTAAAAATGGCACAGCATACACCACATGTACCACCTGTCACGGCAGTGGCCATGTGACACGTGTGCAAAACACACCGTTTGGCGCTATGCAATCAACATCGGTTTGTCCCACTTGCGAAGGACAAGGTAAGGTTATCACTGAAAAATGTCCGCATTGCAATGGTCAAGGTGTTGAGCGCAAAGAGCAACAAGTCACATTTAACATACCTGCCGGTGTGGCAAATGATATGGTGCTCACGCTTCGCGGCAAAGGTAATGCTCCTGCTCATGGAGGCGTTAACGGTGACTTGCTCGTGGTTATTGAAGAGGTTAAACATCCCGATCTTATACGCGATGGAAACGATCTTATCTATAACCTCATGGTTGATATACCCACAGCTGTGCTTGGCGGCTCTGTTGAAGTTCCCACAATATCAGGGCGTGCACGTGTGAAAATCACTCCGGGCACACAACCGGGCAAGGTGCTTCGCCTTCGCGGTAAAGGTTTGCCTTCTACTGATGGTTATGGCACAGGTGATGAACTTATTAATGTGATGGTTTACATACCCGAAAATCTCACAGATAAAGAAAAAGAAATTTTCGAATCGCTCAAAGAGTCGGAGCGTGTGAAACCTAATGAATCAGACAAGCATCGCATTTTCTCAAAACTGAAACATATTTTCAGTGAGTAGAAAATAGTAACGATAACTGCACAAAAAAACTACCGGAGTTGCGAGAATGCAATTCCGGTAGTTTTTTGTTTATTTGTTGATTGAATGGTAAGCTTTTTGGCTTAGAGTTTTTTGCTCAGGGGCGATGCTGCGAATGTAGTCGAGGTTTACGTAGTGTTGACCGTTGCCGCGTTTTATGCTGAATGCTTTGCGCTTGCGCTTAATCACTTCGTTGCAGTCGGCAGACCGGAAGCCCGGCTGTAGCGGACGGAGGCCGTCGGGCACGTGATTAACTGTCACGGCTTGCACGTGTGAGAGTGGGGGGTAGCCGATGACCGTCCACATTGTTGCGCCGTTAGGACTCTCGGTGGGTTTAACACCTTCAATAACGATTGATGCGGAAGAAATGCGACGCGGAATGAAGTCTTGGTCGACAACCCAGTGCTGAGTGGTATCGGCGAGCACGTCGCGCTTAAGTAGAGAGTGATAGAATGAACGAGAGACTCGTTCGGTGAATATTTCCGGGGTGAAGCCGCCATTTTCAATCTCGTTTGCGAGGATGTGGCAGGCGTTGTCGTAGCGAATGTATCCCATGCCGGTGCTGTCGTTGCCGCTGACCGAAAAGTTTGTGCGAATGAGCACATCGTTGTCAGTGTCGCAAAGATAGTATGGAGTGTAGCAATAGTCGTTTGTTTCGAAGTAAGCGCCATTTCCTTGTGCATCGATGACGCCGAAGTTAGCTTGTACGCCGAGAGGTTTTGGAAGAGTGTCGAGCAGGTTTTTGAAATCGTCAACGGTGTGGCACACTTTGAGCGCTTTTGACATAACGATGCCTTCGCGGTCTTTGATTTTTGCAGTGTCGGGGGCAAGATTATATGATGCTGTGTTCATAATTGCGAATCCTGCTTCGTTGACGCCCATCCATGCTTCGGCAAGTAGAGAGTCGCCGCCGTTAAAGAGGGCAACGTATGAAAATTCGCCCGGGTGACGAGCTTGCACGCGTTCCACAAAGTTGTCTTCAGCGCCGGTATCGCGATGTTTCCAAAGCAATGGGTGGCCGTTTGCCGAGGCTTTTGCACCGATAATCATGGAAGTGCAAGCGAAAGCCGGGACTATAAAAAATAGAGCTAGTATGATGAGTGAAAATTTCTTCATGAGAGTATGTTTTTTGACAAAGATAGTGCATTTTCGGGTAGGTGCAAAAAAAAATTACTCGTCATCACGACGAATAATCTTCTTACCTTAAATCTAATACCATGAAAAACTGATACAAAGGTATAATTTTTATGCTAAACAACATAATTATAGACCATAAAAATGTATAGAGTTAACACTAATTAACTTTGATGCGTTTTTAGATGATTAAGTGTTAATAAAATTGGCTAAAAATTAAGAATTAGAGCTGCGAAAAATATAGAGTCGGCTTGCAAATAAAATTAATGTTTTGTATTTTTGTGAGAAATAAAGAAGCTTGGATAGTGAAAAGCATCGAGGCATCAAAATGAGTCTTTTTAACCAATCAATATCAGATATAAAAAATAAATATGCACAAACTAAATATATGCTGCGCTGTGATTGCAGGTCTCGGCGTGGTCAATGGAACTATGTCTATGGCTACAACACATCAACTTATGCCTATTGACGACATATATGCAACATATCCATCGTATGCCGGCACCGACCTTGAATTGACGGTAGACGCGCGTGGCACACACTTCACGTTGTGGAGCCCGAAGGCGGAAGCTGTGCAAGTGTTGTTGTTTAACACTGATCGCAATTCTGCACCGTTTGACACGCTGAATATGTCGGCTGATAAGGGCGGTGTATGGCGCGCTATGAAGAGTGAAAAATTGTATGGCAAATACTATACTTTTCGCGTGAAAGTTGACGGTGCCTGGTTGGCACAAACACCGGGCATTTGGGCTAAAGCAGTTGGCACAAACGGAGAGCGCGCAGCAATCATTGACTTTGGAAAAACAAATCCTGAAGGGTGGGCGAATGATAAAGGTCCGGTGGTGAACTCAATCACTGATGCAGTGATTTATGAGATGCATCATCGTGATTTTTCGGTGCATCCCACAAGTGGCATTGTGCACAAAGGTAAATTTCTTGCGCTCACAGAAGAAGGTACCACCAATGAAAATGGCAAAGCTACGGGCATAGACCATTTGAAAGAACTTGGAGTGACGCATGTGCATATATTGCCGAGCTACGATTATAATTCTGTTGATGAGGCAAATGCTCCGGCTAACCAATATAATTGGGGTTATGATCCGTATAATTATAATGTGCCTGAGGGGTCGTATTCAACCGATCCGGCAAATCCGGTGACACGTGTGCTAGAGATGAAGCAAATGATAAAAGCTTTGCACGATGCCGGCATTGGCGTGGTGATGGATGTGGTTTACAATCATACAGCCGACAACGATAAATCTAATTTTTCGCTCACGGCACCGGGATATTTCTATCGCCATCGCGATGACGGTTCGTATAGTGATGCCTCGGGATGCGGAAATGAGACAGCTTCAGACCGACAACAAATGCGCAATTTCATAGTTAATTCGGTGAAATATTGGGCAAGCGAGTATCATATTGATGGGTTCCGTTTTGATCTTATGGCTATACACGACATAGAAACGATGAATGAGGTTGCTGCGACACTCAAAGCGGTTAATCCAAGTATTTTTGTGTATGGCGAGGGATGGACAGCCGGAGATTCACCGCTGCCTGCCGAGCAACGTGCGCTCAAAGAAAATGTGGCAAAGATGCAAGGCATAGCAGTGTTTAGCGATGATTTGCGTGATGCCGTGAAAGGCCATTATTCAAATGCTGAAGACCGTGGATTTGCCACTGGAAAGCCGGGCAATGAGGAGACGGTGAAAATTGGTATTGTTGCTTCAACGGTGCATCCACAAGTTGATTACAGTAAGGGTAATAATTCAAAGTTCGCGTATGCTTCAGCCCCCACACAGATAATAAATTATGTGTCGTGCCACGACGATTTGACGTTGACAGATAAACTGGCTAAGTCAATGCCGGGCTCAACCGAGGCTGAGCGTCAGCGTGCTGCAAGATTGGCGCAAACAATAGTTTTCACTTCACAGGGCACACCGTTTATGTTTGCCGGTGAGGAAGTGTTCCGCGACAAAAAAGGAGTGCACAATTCATATAAATCGCCTGATTCAATCAATGCGATTGATTGGTCGTTGTTAGATAAAAACGAGGAGCAATTTAAGTATTACGCAGAACTCATAAAACTACGTAAGGCACATCCGGCTTTTCGTATGACAACAGCTGAAGAGGTGGCGCGTAATCTTGTGTTTGACAAAGTGAAAGAGCAGAATGTGATATCGTATTCGCTGAAAAATCATGCGAATGGCGATAGCTGTAAGGAGATAAAAGTGGTGTTTAACGGAAATGACCACGATGTGATTGTTTCCGTGCCCAAAGGCGACTGGACAGTTGTTGCTCGCGATGGTAGTATCTGTGCCGATGGTTTGGATAGTACGCGCGGCGGTAAACTCACTGTGGCAGCGACATCTGCACTAATTCTTACGCGATAATGTCCCGTTTCAAGCCACAAAAATTGCATTTTAGCGTAATTCGGCATGCCAAAAATTGCATTTTAGCGTAATTCAGAGCCTTAAAAATTGCATTTTAGCGTAATAGGAGCTTTTTTGTTGCCAAAAAATTTGTGATTAAATAGATTCTATATACCTTTGTAATCAGAAGATTAATCCAAATAAATCGTAGCTATGTTTGACGAAAAAATAATTTTGCAGGTATTGCAAGAGCAAAAAGAGGAAAAGATGAGCTATAGCCCAAGCAAATGGGTGACGCGCAGGGAAGAATCTCTTTTTGAATTCGATAGCACGTTGGCACAGATTGTGATTGGCGTGCGTCGAAGTGGAAAGTCAACGCTTTGTCATAAGGTGCTACTTGAACATAATATATCTTATGGTTATGTTAATTTGGATGACGATCGATTGGCAAAATTGCAAGTTGAAGATCTGAATACATTGCTTTCGTGTGTGTACCAGATTTACGGCACTGAGTTGTCATATCTGTTTCTTGATGAAATTCAAAATGTTGACGGTTGGCATTTATTTGTCAATCGCTTACTTCGCAGTGGCATGCATGTGTTTGTAACAGGGAGTAATGCCAAACTGTTGAGCAGTGAATTAGCTACTCATTTGACAGGCCGATATAACGAAATTCGTCTATATCCGTTTTCATACTCAGAGTATTGTGATTATTATCATGTCGATAAGCATGGGGTGACAACAAAGGCTGATGCAAATAGAAAACGCGCGTTTATGGACTATATTCATCTTGGCGGATTTCCGGAGATGCAGCATGTGCTAAACAAAAGAGGGTATGTGCAAAGTTTGATGGAAGCGATCCTCAAAAAGGATATACAACAACGCTATCATATCCGTCATGTTGAGGCTTTGCAAAAAATAGCTAATCATCTTATCAATAATGTATGTCAAGAAGTTAATTATGGAAAGCTTTCGGAAATACTGAATATTGCCGATAAAACAGTAAAAGGATATGTGGATTATCTGAAGCAAGCTTTCTTGATACAGTTGTTGCCTAAATACTCATATAAAAGCCAGGAGCGAATACGCAATATGAAGGGATACATTGTGGATCCAGGACTACAGAATTACCGCGAAAATGCGTTGGCTCCGGAAAATCTGGGATGGCGATTGGAAAATGTTGTGTATATTGAGCTATTGCGACGTTGCGCAAATGATTTTTTTGATATATACTTCTATCGCCCATCTTCAAGGCAGAAGGAAGTGGATTTTGTGGTATGTAATCAAGATAAAGTCATTGAGCTCGTACAAGTTGCTTATGACATAGATACTGATAAAACTTTCAAACGCGAGACTTCAGCCCTTCTGCAAGCTTCAGATGAGTTGAGATGCGATAATCTCACGTTAATAGCATTTTCTAAATCAAGGGAGATAGCTTTTGAGGAAAAGACAATACATGTGGTTTCTGCTATAGAGTGGCTATTGCAAAAATAACATTATACACCCCAATTGTATAAATCTCGTTGTCAATTTGTGGTACATGTGCCACAAATTGACAACGAGATTTATATTGTGGATTTTGCTTCTACGATTTGTTGAGCTGTAAGTTGCTGTAAAACAATGGGAAAATTATTTGGTAAATAAAAATAATGTGATTATATTTGCGTTGTCAATTAGTGGTACAAGTGCCACAAATAGAAAAATACAGTTATGATCATAAAAAGAGATCTATATCTTCGCAAATTGATAGCGCGCAGACATAATGGAATGATAAAGATTGTTACCGGTGTGAGACGCTGTGGTAAATCGTTCTTGCTATCAACTATTTACGCCGATTGGCTCAGAAGTCAAGGAGTAGATGATGAACACATTATCACTATTGATTTGGAGGATCGACGCCATAGATCATTGCGTGACCCTGATGCCTTGTTAGAGTATATTGACTCGAAAATTAAGGATAGATCTGTGCACTATATAATGATAGATGAAATTCAACATGTTAATGAATTTGAAGATGTGTTGAATAGCTATCTTAAAATGCCGAATGCTGATGTCTATGTAACAGGAAGTAATGCGCGATTTTTGTCAAAAGACGTTATTACAACGTTTCGCGGACGTGGCGATGAAGTAAAATTGTATCCGTTGCGTTTTAGCGAAGTATATCCACATGTAGATATGCTCAAAGATCGTGCACTCACAGAGTATATGCTTTATGGTGGACTGCCGCAGGTGATATTGAAATCATCTGATGAGGAAAAGAATGAGTATTTGAAAACTTTGTTTGCAAATACGTATCTTAGAGATATTGTTGAACGCTACAAAATTCAAGATACGGAATTACTGGATGAGCTATTAGATATATTGGCTTCAGGAATTGGCGCTCTGACAAATCCTACAAAGCTTGCTAACGCTTTTGAAAGTGTAAAGCGGATGAAGGTGAATAGAATATCACTAACTTCGTATCTCGAATATATATGCGATTCGTTTTTGGTAGAGAAGGCTACTCGTTATGACGTAAAAGGCAAGCGATATATTGACACTCCTTACAAGTACTACTTCGTTGATTGCGGGCTTAGAAATGCACGGTTGAACTTTCGGCAAACCGAGCCTTCACATTTATTGGAAAATGTGATATATAACGAATTGCGTGTGAGAGGCTTCAATGTGGATGTTGGTGTTGTGCCTATACGCAAGAGAAATGAAGACGGTGCATTGAAACGGTCGCAATTGGAGGTCGATTTTGTGTGTAATCTAGGCAGTAAACGCTACTATATACAGTCGGCATATCGAATGCTTGATGAAGAAAAACAAAAGCAAGAGGAAGCATCGTTACTTAATATCGATGATTCTTTCAAGAAGATAATAATAGTTGGTGAGGATATACCGGTGCTGCGCAATGAAGCCGGTATTACCACCATCGGAATCTACGATTTCCTCCTCAATGATAATTCCCTTGATTGGTAAAGTTGGGTGGGGATGATGGTTTTTGGGGGAAATTGTGTAACTTTGTGGTATGAAACTCGATGAAACAAATCCTCAATTTAACGCGATGCAAAATGTGAAGCGTCGCTTTTTTGCGTTGCGCAATGGCATTATCGCTGATACTCTGCGCAAGGCCGGTGCCCCACATCATGTTATTTTTGGCTTGACTTTGCCTCAGCTGGTTGAGGTGGCTCAGGCTACGGGACAAAATAAGGAGTTAGCTGAGATGCTTTGGGCTAATAGTACCACTCGCGAGAGTCGTCTTATTGCGCCGATGCTGATGCCGGTAGCTGAGTTTTCTTTTGCTGAGGCTTGTGATTGGGTTGAGCAGGTGCAGTGTGTTGAGGAGGCTGATTTGTTGTGTCACAGATTGTTGCGTCACACCGATTTTGCTATGCAAATTGTAGATAAGTATAGTGGCGATGGTGTTGCTGATATGCAACGTTATGTTGCTTTGCGATTGATGTTTAATCTTGTGGCAAAGAATCCGAGTCGTGCCGGTGAAGTGGCAGATGCTGAGGCTAAACGCAATTGCCATCTCACGCACAGTGTTGCAGTCTCGCTTGCTGACGAGGCATCGTTTTTCTTATCGTAGAATAATTGGTGATTGTTTAGCGGTGGTTGCGGCGGTCGAGCCAATCGCCTAGCCATAGGCCACCGAGTATGAGAGCGCAGCCAAATGCGCCCATGGCTGATATGCCTTCGCCAATGATGATGAATGAACCCACCATTGTGACAATAGGTTGCACGTACATGTAGTTGTTTGCCATCACGGCGCCAAGCCATCGCACGGATATAGACCACAGAGAGAAGCCCATGAGTGAGGCTCCACAAGCAAGGAATAAGAGGTTGAACAATACTTCGCCGTTGGTGAATACGTCGATGGGATTTTGTAGCGACGGAGCGAATAGTAAGAATGGTATTGCGGTGATGACACCGTAGAAGAAAGTTTTGCGCGTAACAAACCACACGTCGTAGTTTGCATTTAGGCGTCGCAAAATCAAGCTGTATACTGCCCAGCTAAAGGCGGCAGCTAGTGACAGTATGTCACCAATAGGGTGCACCTCAACGTTTGCTGATGAGTTGAAAATCACACAGCCCACACCAATAAAAGCTACGGCTGAGCCGATGAGCATGCCTCGCGATGGCCTTTCGTTTTTATACATGAAGCCTGCGAGCATTGCGGTGAGTAGCGGCGATAGCGATGTGAGTAGTGATACGTTGCCAACGAGTGTGTATTGCAGAGCTGTGTTTTCGGCAATGAAGTATAGTGAGCCGGCGGTGATGCCACACAGGGCAAACAAACCTTCATCGCGCCAAGAGTGCGCTTTAAATTGTTTGTGGCTTATGCATAGCACGAGCAAGTATGCCAGGGCAAAGCGGTAGATGTAGATTTCTACGGTGCCAAGCTGATTTTCGAGAAGTATTTTAGTTGAGACAAAAGCCATACCCCAAAAAGCCACACAAACCAGCGCCGCAACGTGTACTATCCACATGGCGGGGCGTGAGTTAGTTTTTCCTGAAAGAGTTGACAGTATGTTAGAGCTCATGCTTTTTTAAGGGTTTGCTTTTTATATTGCAAATTTATAACATTTTTTGACTAAAACAAAATTACATATTATATTTTTTCTCAAATAAATGTAATTATAATAACAGAGGGCTCGATGTTGTCGAGCCCTCTGTTATTATAGCCTAATTGGCTTGATTAGTTTTTAGCGAAATAGTCATCAACGGCCATAAGCATAGCCCATTGTGCTTTTGCACGCACGAGGTTGTGGTCGGCATATTTTATTTTGAAATATGTGTCGCCGTTGATGTAGTCAGCGAGGAAACGAACGCCTTGCATGTAGGGGAACAAGCGAACTGCGTACGGAAGGTTGTCGCGCTCTATGTCGGTCAAGAATTCGCCTGCAGTTGAGAGGTATCCTTCGGTGAATGCTTTGTAGTTTTCGACGTTGAAGCCGATTTTAGATGTGTCGGGTTCGTCTTCGGCAGTGGTGCAAGCACCGGTGCGCAAGAAGTCGCCGTAGTCGCTGAATACGTATGAATACATTGTTGTGTCGAGGTCGATGACGCAAAGCACTTCGTTGGTTTCGGCATCAACAAGCATGTTGTTTACTTTGGTGTCGCAGTGGCAAATGCGTTTGGGTAGTTTGCCTTCGCGGCCAAGACGCTCAGCGAGGGTCATTTCTTCGGCACGAGATTCAAATTTGTCAAGCAATTCGCGCACTTCGGCAACGCGGCCTTTTGGGTCGGCAGCTACGGCGTCGTGAAGTTGCTTGAGACGGAATTCCATGTTGTGGAAGTCGGGTATGATGTCAACAATTTCGGCTTTGAGGTCAACGAGCATAGCTTCGAATTCGCCAAAAGCTTTACCGGCGCTGCGAGCAGTGTCGGGGTTGACAGCTTCGAGGGTTTTTGTTCCTTTGATGAAAACAGAGATGCGCCAATAATCGTTGCCGTCGAAGAAGAAAGTTTTCTCGCTGTTTTTAAGCGGCAAGAATCGAAGTACGCGGCGATTGATGTCGGTCACACCTTTAGCTTTGAGCTTAGCAGAGATGTGTTCTGTTACGTACTTGATGTTGCGCTGCATGCCTTCAACATCGGGGAAAACAGCTGCATTTACGCGTTGCAACACATAATTTTCGTCACCATCGGTTTTTACCAAATAAGTGTCATTGATTAGACCATTGCCAAGTGGGGCAATGTCTGTTACGTTGGCAGTGATGTTAAACTGCTCTACAATTTCTTTGAGGTTAGCCATGAGGATAATATTTTCTGCAAAAATAGCGAATTATTGGGGATAAATG
>CAZGAN010000014.1:0-21281 GCA_964523655.1 uncultured Bacteroides sp. | reverse complement strand
AAGGCGCATGCTGTAGAGCTGATTGTTGTCGGCTTTAGGAGTTATGCTGAGAAGTTTGACGTTGTAGATTTGATTGTTAGCTGTGGCTTTGAAGGCGGTGAATTTGTCGCGGCAAAGGTAAGCCTCGGCGGGGAGGTCAACGTTTATTTCGAGCGAGGAGTTGTCCATGATTTCGACAACCGGAGTGCCGGCGTTAACCATTTCGGCGCGTTCGAAGTTGAGTTTAACCACGTAACCGGAAACCGGAGCGTAAAGGTGACAATATTTGAGGCGATTTTGAGCGTTTTGGAGGTTAACTTTTAGGCGTTCGAAACCGGCGCAACTTTTTTCGTAATCGTTTTCGGCAAGGTTGTTAGTTTGAAAGAGGTACTCGAGACGTTTCATTTCGCTGTTCATTTGGTCGTACTGAATGCGCGCTTCTTTAGCGGCGAGTTGATAATCAACGTCGTCGAGAGTAGCAAGGAGCTGGCCTTGATGTACGAAGTCGCCCTCTTTGACGCAAGTGCGAGCGATTTGGCCGGCGATTTTGAAACCGAGGCTTATAGATTTGCTTTCGGTGACAACACCAGAGTAGTTTTTGGTTATGGTAGCGCCGGCGATGGAAGGTTTCACCACGAGTACGCTGTGAATGGTGCTGTCCGGTTGCTGCTCGTTTGATTTAGAGCAGCTGCAACAAACAGATGTTAGTATCACTGATGATACTAAGAGTGATTGGAAATTCATTGTAAGAAGATATGTATAAATTTTGTTTTGCTAATTATGTAAGAATGTGCAAAAGTACAAAATTTATGCAGACTTTATTGCAATAATTTTCCAAACAATTGGTCAAAAAACGAAATGAAGGAAAGATTATTTTACTTTGATAGTTGTGGTTGTGGTTGAAGTAGTGATAGATACGATGTGCATCAGAGCAGAACTCGGGCAATTGAAAGTTGCATGAGTTGAGCCGTTGAGGCTATCGTGTTGCGAGTAAACGCGGCCGTCGGTACCGTAGATAACAACGCGTTGCAAGCCGTCGGGAGCTTCAATAGTTATTTCGTCGCCGTAGCGAGAGACGGAGATGTTGTTGGCAGAGATGAGGTCGGAAACGGCATCGTTGGGGTTTTCGATGACTTCGATTTTGAGCGAAGAGACGTTGCTTGAGGGAGTGAGAGTGAGTTCGCGGTTGAAGACTTCGCTCACAGAAGTTTGGTTGTTAGAAGAAGTGGTGGTGACGCGCCAAGCATAACCTTCGTTGGTGGTTAGACGCATTTCTCTGCCAACGAACCATTTGCCGTAGTATTTGTCGAGCGCGAGGTCGATGTTGTTGAAGTTTACGGGTTGGTTGTTGCGCTCCATATTGAGTGTAATGATGTTGCCAAGGTTGAAGCGAGATCGGAGAAGCGAGAACATGTTGCTTTTGCGTTTGCTCCACCAAGTGTCGCGGAAGTAGCTGAGGTAGCCCTTCCAGCCCCAGTCGCCGGCGTAACGGTAGGCGTTGACGTTTGGCACGTCGTTGTAGTAGACTTGGAGGTGTCGGAGGTATTCGGGTTCGATGTCGGCAACGTAATCGTCAATGAGATCTTGACCGTTTGCGGTGCGGAGAAAGTCGCCGAGGTAAATAGCCATGCGGTCGATGTATAAATCTTTGGCTTCGGGGAGGACGGAGTAGAACATTTGGAAAAGCTTGAGTTGACGTGCGAGGGACGGATTTGATGATTTGTTAGAAGAAATCATGTCGTCGATGAAAGAGCAGAGGTCGTTGTTTATTTCGCCATCCATCCAACGTAGGCCAATGCGGTCAATGTCTTTGAGAATGAAACGCCATTTGCCGCCGTCTTCGCGAGGACGCCATAGCACGATGTTGTTGTTGGGGAAGTCGGTGTCCATGCCAAAAGATTTGATTATGAACATGTCGAGGAAGTTGTCAACATCCATGAGCTCAGAGAGGCCGTCGAAAGTGACGTTGTTGCCGTTGTAGTAGTCAACGAATGAGTAGAAATTGTCGAAAGAGCCTTCTTTGAGGTCCCACCAGTTTTCAATCATGTCGATGTCTTCGATGCCGCGGTTTGCTTCGATGTTGTCTTCGTTGCTACGTTCGCGCAAGTCGGTAAGACCCATGTATTTTCCGTTGATGTAGTAAATGGCGGGTTCGTAGGCTTGCCAATCCATGTTGGGGCGGTATCTGCCGATGATAGATTGGCCGACTTGGTCGTTGATGCGGCTGGCATCGAAACAGTTGCCGCCGTTGCGAAGTATGAAAGATTTCACTTCAGTTACTTCGGATTTTTCGTGCCAGAGATTGCCGTAGAAGCGTTTTGTGCCGAAGCGTTTGTTGGCATAAACAGCAAGCGATTTTTGGGCGTTACGGCGAGAATAACCGCCTTGTATGCGAGTCTCGCCAACTTGGTTGAAGAGGGTCTCGTGCTCTTCGCCTTGGAAGTACTCAATGTTGATAGGACGGCGCCAGTCTTTGTACCAGTTTGGATTTTGTTTAGAGGCATCGTTGTCGTCCCATTCGCCCATAAGTATGCCTTCGGCTTCGCTGTAGAAGTAGTCGGGGTTGCCGACGATTGAGAAAACAGGGAGGGTGGTAGCTTCGGGGTGGTAGATGTATGATTGAGTAGTGGAGCGAATGGGGAGAGCTTGGTCAGATATCAATTTGGCTCGAACGACGGTTGTTGAGTTGATTGCGCGTGACCATGTTTTGCCGGAAACGGCATTGTCAGTTGTGGGCTCGCTGCCATCGGTGGTGATGCAAAGTTGGGCATCGGAAGGAGCGTCGTCGGGTATGCGAACCATCAGGGTGAAAGAGTCTTTGCCTTGTACAGAGACAAAACCTTCGCGGCTGAATATAGGCTCAGGGAGAGTGGTGGAGTTGTCTTTGATGGTGGTTCCTTGGTTAGAAGCGCCGGGCGTTGCTGTTATGAAGTAGGCCCAGCTGCTGCTACCGTCGGTTTTGCGACCGTAAGCCACGTTAGGCGCGGGTTGCTTTTTGTAGCTTATATTGTCGATGACGTTGCCGCTATTGTCAAAGAGGTATAGAGAAGATTTGCCGGAGTCGAGGCGGAAGTCGGTGTGCAGACCGGAAGCGTTTTTGTCGCAGTAAATGAGGATGTATCCTTTTGCCGGGATAGTAACGTATCCGCCGAGTTTCCAGGCAGCAGAGTTGTCTTCGCTGTCGCCGATACGCCAGCCGCTGATGTTTACGGTTGAAGAGCCATCGTTGTATAATTCGACCCAAGAATCGGGGAATTCGTGCTCAACAAATAGGCAATCGACGTTAGATTGCATGATTTCATTAATGACGATTGAAGCGTTAGAAGAGACGGCAGTCAACAAAGAAATTATAATAGTAAGAAATTTATTGCTCATGGTTAAAAAAGTGTTAGAGCACAAAATTACGTAAAAAGTGCAATACATGCAATACTTAATATTTGCACATGTTAACTATTTTTCGTAATATTGCAGTATTAATCATCTAATCAACAATATGAGAACTTTTTATCACAAATGTTTGGCATTGGTGTTGGCCGGAATGTTTGCAACAAATGCGGCAACGGCACAGACCACGTCGGTAATCGGCGAGCCTGATTCAGTAAAAGATGTGCGTATGCAATGGTTTGCGCACGCAAAACTAGGTATATTCATTCACTGGGGCATTTATGCTGTGAATGGAATATCGGAGAGTTGGTCGTTTTATAACGGGCATATATCGTATGACGACTACATGGCACAAGAAAAAGGCTTTACTGCAGACAAGTTTAATCCGAAAGAGTGGGTGGACTTGATACAAGAGAGTGGAGCTCGCTACACAGTTCTGACAACAAAGCACCACGATGGCATGGCGCTATGGAATACGAAGCAAAGCAAGCATAATGTGGTTAAAAGCACACCTGCAAAACGAGACTTGGTTGATGAGTTTGCAAAAGAAGTGCGTAGTCGCGATAACTTGCATTTAGGATTTTACTTTTCGTTGTTAGACTGGTCGCATCCAGACTATCCGCATATTACCCGCACACAAGATCGTTATACAGACGACCCGAAGCGCTGGGAGAAATTCCGCAAATTTAACTTTGCACAGCTCACAGAGCTCAATACCACTTGGGCACCGGACCTATATTGGTTTGACGGTGACTGGGAACAAACAGCGGAAGCTTGGGACTCAGAAGGTATAGTAAATTTGCTGCACTCAACAAATAAAGATGTGATAGTAAATTCGCGTATACAAGGCTATGGAGACTATGGCACACCGGAAATTGGCGTGCCTGTGGTGCGTCCTAAAGATAAGTATTGGGAGTTGTGCATGACAATGAATGATTCGTGGGGCTATCAGCCGCTTGACACGGATTATAAGTCGCCGTATGTGTTGCTACGCACATTTGTTGATTGTTTGAGTAATGGCGGTAATTTGCTGCTTGATATCGGTCCGCGTGCAGATGGCACTATACCTGAAGAGCAAGTGGCAATACTTAAAGAGTTTGGACGATGGACAAAGAAACACGCAGAGGCTATATATGACACACGTGCAGGTATGCCGGCAGAGCATTTCCAGGGCTATTCAACATACAATCAAGCCGGAGATATCATCTATCTCTATGTGCCATATCGTCCGCAAGGCAAGATAGAGGTTAAAGGCGTGCTCAACAATGTGAAACGCATTTGGGTGGTAGGTGATGGCACAGAGCTTACGCACACGGTTTATAACCGTCCGTCGTGGAGCGACTTGGCCGGAAACTTGTATATAGATGTGCCAGATTCGGTATTAGACCCACAAATCACAGTAATAGCCGTTCAATTAGACGGCCCGGTGCGTCTGTATAGAGCATCAGGACAAGTGATAGAAAGCAACTAAATTATTTGGATGGAAGTGCGTAAATGTTTAATTTTGCACTTTACTTACCAAATAATGAAAGCTTTATGAACATAGGAGACAAATTGCCCGAAGTGTTGGGCACAGATTTTAATGGCCGTGAAGTGAAAACGTCAGATTTTGCTTCACAGCCATTGATTGTATATTTTTATCCGAAAGATAACACATCGGGATGCACAGCCGAGGCATGTTCAATATCAGAGAGTTATGAAGAGCTGCGTGCGCTGGGATATAAGATAATCGGCATTAGCAAAGACTCGTCGAAGAGCCATGCAAAGTTTGCTGAGAAATATAACTTGCCGTTCACGTTGTTGAGTGATGAGACGACAGAGGTAAATCAAGCATTTGGCGTGTGGCAATTGAAGAAATTTATGGGAAGAGAATACATGGGAACAGCGCGCACCACGTTTATCAGCGATGCGAACCATGTTATCACACATATAGTGACCAAAGTTGATACCAAAAAAGCGGGAGAACAATTGCTGGAGCTAATCAAAGGATAGGCGTTTGCTGTAAGCCTAAGAATGAAAGTGTTGCAGTGTTTTCGGGCGCTCAGAGAGGGTGTGAAGAAAAAAAATATGAACATGGGTGTTTTTTTATAGGTATAACGGTGTATAAGATGTTATTTTTTTGTAAATTTGCACACTAAAATCACTGTTTAACAAAATTCAAAATTACTGTCCATGTCAGAATTAAAATCTATCAAAACTGCTCTAATCTCTGTTTTTTACAAAGATGGTCTTGAAGAAATACTGCAAAAGTTGAATGCCGATGGCGTAAAATTCTTGTCAACAGGAGGCACACGAGCTTTCATAGAAAGTCTCGGGTACGCTTGCATGGCAGTAGAAGATCTCACCGGCTATCCCTCGATATTGGGAGGGCGCGTAAAGACATTGCATCCGAAAGTGTTTGGCGGCATCTTGAACCGCAGAGACAATGAGTTGGATCGCACACAAAAAGAGCAATTTCAGATAACTGACATTGACTTGGTGATAGTAGACTTGTATCCCTTCAGCGAGACTGTACGCTCTGGGGCATCACAAGAGGATATCATCGAGAAGATTGATATAGGCGGCATCTCACTAATCCGTGCAGCAGCGAAAAACTTCAACGATGTTGTGATAGTAGCATCAAAGCATCAGTATGGAGCGTTGTCGAATGTGCTTAGTGAGCAAGGTGCAAAAACTACTCTAGACCAACGTCGTTGGTTCGCAAAAGAGGCGTTTGCCGTATCAAGTGAATATGACAGCGCAATCTTCAATTATTTTGATGGCGCACAAGAACAACCTTCAGCATTGCGTTTCGCAGTAGACGGAGTTAAGCCCATGCGATATGGAGAGAATCCCCACCAGAAGGGATATTTCTTCGGCAAACTAGAAGATATGTTTACTCAACTTCATGGAAAAGAAATATCATACAATAACCTCGGCGATATAGATGCAGCAACAGCGTTGATAGCAGAGTTTGAAGGCGACACAACCTTTGCAATACTCAAGCACAACAATGCATGTGGCTTGGCATCACGTCCCAAATTGCTAGATGCATGGACCGCAGCTTTGGCCGGAGACCCGGTGTCAGCATTTGGAGGAGTGCTTGTTACTAATGCAACAGTTGATGCAGCAACCGCAGAAGAAATCAATAAGATATTTTTTGAAGTGATAATTGCTCCGGCATACGAAGAAGATGCTTTGGCAATATTGAAACAGAAGAAAAACCGCATCATATTGGTGCAAAAGCAAGCAAACCGCACAGAGATGTCGGTACGCTCAGCATTGAATGGTGCATTAGTGCAGCAGCGCGATTTGAAGACCGAGACTGCTGACGATCTCAAGCCGGTGACTAACCGCACAGCCACCGAGGCACAAATTGACGACATGCTCTTTGCTAACAAAATAGTTAAGCACTCTAAGAGTAACGCAATAGTTCTAGCAAAAAACCGTCAGCTATGTGCAGGCGGTGTAGGACAAACCTCACGCGTAGATGCTCTAAAACAAGCTATCGAGAAAGCACATTCATTTGGATTTGATTTGAATGGAGCAGTGATGGCTTCAGACGCCTTCTTCCCCTTTGCCGATTGTGTAGAAATAGCACACAAGGCAGGTATAGATGCAGTAATACAACCCGGAGGATCAGTGCGCGATGCCGAGTCTGTAGATTACTGTAACAATAATGACATAGCAATGGTAATGACAGGAGTGCGTCACTTCAAACACTAAATCACATTTCACACATTATTTTATATCAGTTTAAATTTTAGTTTCAAATGAGACTTTTCTCACTGACAAAAGAAATTGCAATCGACCTTGGCACCGCCAATACGATTATCATCCATAACGACAAAATCGTTATCGACGAGCCATCAATTGTTGCTCTCGACAAACGAACCGACAAGCTCATTGCCGTGGGTAAAGAAGCCCAACAAATGCAAGGAAAGGAGCATGAAGGTATCCGCACCGTTCGCCCGTTGCGAAAAGGTGTGATTGCCGACTTTAATGCAGCAGAGCTTATGATTCGTGGTCTTGTTAAAAAGGCCAGCTCAAAGAGTAATTGGTTCTCACCCTCATTGCGCATGGTGGTGGGCATACCCTCAGGATCAACAGAAGTAGAGATACGTGCAGTGCGCGATAGCTCAGAACATGCCGGAGGACGTGATGTATACATGATATACGAGCCTATGGCAGCAGCACTAGGTATCGGCTTGGATGTAGAAGCACCGGAAGGCAACATGATTGTTGATATAGGTGGTGGTACAACCGAAATTGCTGTAATCTCACTTGGTGGTATAGTAAGTAACAAGAGTATCCAAATAGCAGGTGATGACCTCACCGACGATATTCAAAACCACATGAAACGAGCACACAATGTGAAGGTAGGTGAACGCACAGCAGAGCTTATCAAGCTCAATGTAGGTTCAGCACTCACAGAGTTGGAGAATCCGCCAGCAGATTACATAGTGCATGGCCCGAACCAGATGACAGCATTGCCAATGGAAGTGCCCGTGTCATATCAAGAGATTTGTCACTGCATTGAGAAATCAATTTCAAAGATTGAGGCAGCAGTGCTGGGAGCTCTAGAGCAAACACCTCCGGAATTGTATGCCGACATAGTTCGTAACGGTATCTATCTAGCAGGTGGTGGCGCCCTTTTGCGTGGTTTGGACAAACGTTTGACCAACAAGATTGGTATCCAATTCCACATTGCTGAAGACCCGTTGCTAGCAGTAGCAAAGGGTACAGGCGTTGCCCTCAAAAACATTGATAAATTCTCGTTCCTTATTCGATAAAAAATAGGGGGAAAAAGAAACGAGTCCCCCTCTAACATTAAATAGTGCGCGAATTATTAAACTTTTTTATACGTAACAGCAAATGGTTTGTCTTCATCTTTTTTGTGGTGATGGCAAGCTTGATGTTGTTCACGTACAATCCGTATCAGCATCACGTATATCTGACGTCGGCCGGTGAGGTATCGGCGTCAGTGTACGATATTGCCGGAAATGTAACTTCGTATTTTAACTTGCGTGAGAATAACGAGGATTTGAATCGCCGGAATGCTGATTTACAGTCAGAAGTGTTGGCGTTGCGAGAGCGCGTGCAGTTGTTGGCGGAAAAGCAAGCCGAAACAGCAGCCGATACGTTGGCACCGTTTGATGCGTTGCGTCATTATCACTTTATAGTAGCACACGTGGTTAATAACTCTGTGATGCGAGCTCGCAACTATATCACAATCAACAAAGGCTCATTAGATGGAGTGACACCGGAAATGGGAGTAATAGACCAGAATGGTGTTGTTGGCATTGTGAATGTAGTTACTGAGCACCATGCGCGTGTGATATCGTTGTTGAATCCGAACTTCAGGTTGTCGTGTAAGATAAAAGGCAATGAAAGCTTTGGCTCGCTGGTGTGGGATGGAAATGACCCGCGCTATGTGGTGCTGGAGGAGTTGCCGCGTCACACGAAGTATCAGAAGGGCGACACGGTGATAACGAGTGGTTACTCGGCAGTGTTCCCTGAAGGAATACCTGTTGGAGTGGTAGTAAGCAATAATAAGGGCCGCAATGAGAACTTTTTTGCGCTCAAGGTGAGATTGTTAAGTGACTTCAGCACGTTGAATAATGTGCAGGTAGTGCTCAACAATGCGTCAGAAGAGTTGCGACGACTAGAAGAGATGAATCAAGTGACCGAAGGAAAGCAAACGCCGGAAACAGAAAACTAACGTGCAGCAAGCATAGAAAAAGAAGCAAGAAATGTCGAAAACATTGATTAACTACATATTTCTATTTATAGTGCTGGTTTTGTCGCAAGCAGTGATATTTAACAACTTGGCACTGTTTGGCTGTGCTATGCCGTTTGTGTTTATCTATTTGATAATAGCGTTTCCAGTCACATTGGCAACTAATTGGGCGGTGACCATAGGATTTTTCACCGGATTGGCTGTTGATGTGTTTTCAAATACGTATGGCATAAATGCGATGGCGTGCACGGTGTTGGCATTTATGCGACGACCGTTGTTTCACTTGTATGTGTCGCGCGATGAAGATTTGGCGGGACAGCGACCGGCGATGCGCACCATGGGTTCAGCAGCGTTTATGAAGTACTCGTTGACAATGATATTGGTATATTGCATATTGGCATTGTCGATAGAAGCCTTCACCTTTTTTAATCCCATGCGACTGCTGCTACGCATAGTAGCCAGCACGGTTTACACATTTGTAATAATATACGCAATAGATAGTCTATCAGTGAGCCGACGTGAGAAAAAACTATAATTTAGAGAAGCGAAAATATGTGATAGGCGGATTTATCATACTCATCGCATTAATATACTCATTGCGCTTGTTTGAGTTGCAGATTAGTGATGCGAAGTATAAACAATCAGCTGATAGCAATGCGTTTCTCAAAAAGACGATATATCCATCGCGCGGTCTAATGTATGACCGCAATGGTGAGTTGGTAGTATTTAACCAACCTGCCTACGATGTTATGCTCATACCGCGAGATGTGGTAGAGTTTGACACGTTGGACTTTTGCAACACGTTAAATATCACGCGCGAGCAATTAGAACAACGATTTCTCGACATGAAAGACAAGAAGAAAAATCCGGGATACTCATCGTATACGCCTCAGGTATTGATGACCCACTTGTCGGCGCAAGACTATGGACGATTGCAGGAAAAGTTGTATAGATTTCCGGGATTTTTCATACAGAAACGAATACTCAGACAGTATAATCACATAGCGGCAGCCAATGTGCTGGGCAATATACGCGAGGTGAATGCTGACGATATAGACCGCGACCCATATTATGCAGCCGGCGACTATACCGGAGACTTGGGCGTGGAACGCAGTTATGAGCAATATTTGCGAGGCGTGAAGGGTATTGAGGTGATGATACGCGATGCCCGAGGCCGCATACAAGGCAGATATGAAAATGGAGCTCATGATGTTAGCCCGGTGTCAGGCCGAGATTTGAAATTAAGTTTGGACATCAGATTGCAAGAGTATGCCGAGTCGTTGATGGTGGGCAAGCGAGGCGCAATAGTTGCCATTGAGCCGGAGACAGGAGAGATACTGTGCATGGTGTCGAGTCCGACATACGACCCTACGCGACTCGTTGGTCGTGACCGAGGAAAGAACTATAGAGAGTTGGTTAATGACCCGGCGAAGCCGTTGTTTGACCGCTCGTTGATGGGTGCCTATCCTCCGGGTTCAACGTTTAAGCCAACACAGGGATTGATATTTTTGCAAGAAGGAATAATAACACCCGGCACATCGTTCCCGTGTTATCACGGATATATCAACGGACGATTGAAGGTTGGATGCCACGGCCATGCGAGTCCGTTGGCATTGAAGCCGGCGTTGCAGACATCGTGTAACGCATATTTCTGCTGGGGCTTCAAGTATATGATTGATAAACGCAGTAAGTATGGAAATCCGGCAGCAGCCTTTGAGGTGTGGAAGAAGCACCTGGTGTCGATGGGATATGGCTATCGACTGGGAGTAGACTTGCCGGGAGAAGGCCGCGGATTCATACCCAATGATCGTTTTTACAATAAGTTTTATGGCGAGGGACACTGGAGTGCAAATACTATTATTTCGGTGTCAATCGGTCAGGGTGAGATATTGGCCACGCCGTTGCAGATAGCGAACTTGTGTTCAACAATAGCAAACAGAGGCTGGTTTATCACACCGCATGTGGTTAAAGAAATACAAGACACAGTGATGCCGCACGAATTGTTGCAGCGTAGAACGCCAACAATCAATGCGCGTTACTATTCGGACATAGCTGAAGGTATGCGTATGGCAGTGCTTGGAGGTACGTGTCGACGCGCTGCGTTTGGCGATGTAGAGGTTGCTGGTAAGACCGGTACCGCGCAAAATCCGCATGGTAAAGACCACTCAGCCTTCATGGGTTTTGCCCCATACAATAAGCCGAAAATCGCAGTCGCAGTATATGTGGAAAATGCGGGATTCGGTGCCGCCTTTGGTGTGCCAATTGGAAGTTTGGTGATGGAGAAATATCTCACCGGACAGATATCGCCGGCACGAAAGGGCATGGAAGAACAAATGTTAACATCACATCTGTATTATGCAGCGAAGAATTGACGCAACAGGGCTGCTGCGGAGCATAGATTGGCCCACAGTAATATTGTATCTGATAATGGTGGTTTTCGGCGTAATAAGTATTTACGCTGCGAGCTACGACTTTGACGATGCGTCAATATTGTCGTTCAGCGAATTTTCAGGCAAGCAAGCATTGTGGATATGTTTGTCGTTTGTGCTTGGATTTGTGCTGTTGTTGATAGATTCGCGCATGTATGAGACGTATGCTTACCCGATATATCTATTGGTGCTTATAGTGCTGTTTATCACGCCATTTATAGCGCCGGATATCAAGGGTTCAAAATCGTGGATTGTGCTGGGGCCCATGAGTTTACAGCCGGCGGAATTTGCGAAGTTTGCCACGGCGTTGGCATTGGCAAAGCTATTTAGCTCATACAATTTTGTGCTCAATGCGAAGTTGTCAAACTATGGCAAAGCGTGTGCTATAATATTTATACCTATATTGTTGATATTGTTGCAGAAGGAGACCGGCTCGGCGCTTACGTTTATGGCATTGTTTTTTGTGCTATATCGTGAAGGCATGAGTGGCTTGATACTATTTGCGGCAGTGTTTGCGGTGGTTATATTTGTTGTAGCTATTAAGTTTACGGAGACAACAATCATGGGCATAGCGTCAGGACAGTTTTGGCTGCTGATAATACTGATGGCAGTGATGGTTGTGATGCTGTTTATATTCAATAAGCGATTCCACATATTGCGCAATGTGTTGTGCTGGTATGCCGGCACGGGAGCGATTTTGTGGCTATTGGCAGGAGTGTGCAATATAGACCTTCCGGGCATGCCCATCATGCTGTCAATAATAGGTATTGCCACTGCATATTTGGCATTTGAGGCGATAAATTATCATGCAAACAAGTTGTTTGTGCCTGTGGCAACAGCGTTGATGGCTATCACGTTTATGTTTTCGGTGAACTTGGCGTTTGATTATCTGCAGCCGCACCAGCAATTGCGTATCAAGGTGGTGCTGGGTATAGAAGACGATATACGAGGAGCCGGCTACAATGTGAACCAGTCGAAGATAGCGATAGGCTCGGGCGGCCTACTTGGAAAGGGCTTTTTGAATGGCACGCAAACGAAATTGAAATATGTGCCCGAGCAGCACACCGACTTTATATTCTGCACCATAGGAGAAGAAGAAGGCTTTTGGGGCACAATGTTGCTGATAGTGCTTTATGTGAGCTTTATATTGCGAATAATCACGATAGCGGAGCGGCAACATGGCATATTTGGCAGGGTGTACGCCTACTGTGTCGCGTCGTATTTCATATTTCACTTCTGCATTAACATAGGCATGGTGATAGGATTGTGCCCTGTTATAGGTATACCCTTGCCGTTTTTCAGCTACGGAGGCTCGTCGTTGTGGGGCTTCACGCTGTTGCTGTTTATACTGCTGCGCATTGATGCCGGGCGCAAAAATGTACTCTCATATTAAAGAATCTTTTGTCAGAAAAAACGATATATAATAAACCATCTTTTTAACCCACACTAATAGACAATCATGAAAAAATTGTTCGCAACCTTTGCGCTTGTACTTTTTTGTGTAATCTCAAGTATGGCGCAAATAGTAACGACTTCGCCTGCAATATTGCAGCAGAGTTCGAAGAATGTAGTGTTAACTTATCATGCCGATTCGCCATTAGGAAATGGAGGATTGAAGGGCTTATCGTCGACAACGGCAGTTTATGCTCATATTGGTGTAATAACTAATAAGAGTAATGGCTCGTGGGCGTATGCTCCGACGTGGTTGGATAACTCGGAGAAGTATAAGTTGACATACGTTAGCACCGATACGTGGTCATTGAATATCGGCGATATTCGCACGTATTTTGGTATAACAGACGCTACGGAAGTAGTGAAGCAGATAGCAATAGTATTTCGCAATTCGAATGGCAGTAAAGAGGGAAAAACCGCATCGGGCGGAGATATCTTTGTTGATGTTGCCGAGGATGGATTTGAGCTTAATTTCACATCGAATGCAAGTTCGTTGTTGATAAACAAAGCAACATCTATAACATTCACGGCAACCACTACCCAAAATGCTGATATTGCTATTAAAGTGAACGGCACGAGCGTGGCTAGTGCATCGTCAAAGAAAGAGCTTGCAGCAACTTATAACTTCTCGGCAATAGGCAGCTATGAGGTTGTAGCTACTGCTAACAACGGAAGTGAAACACTCACTAAGACATTGAATGTGGTTTATGTGTCGGCTTCAGAGGCTGCAACATATCCCGGAGGAGTGCCTAAGATGGGTGCAGTGAAAAACAGTGACGGCACAGTGACATTTTGCCTTGCTGCCCCCGGTAAGACAAGCGTAGTGTTAGTGCCGTCGTGGGATAACTATGAGGTGCTCAGCAAAAATGTGATGAACTACCAAGACTATAATGGTCAGCGTTATTTCTTCACCACAGTCAGTGGTCTCAAAGACAATGAATATTATCCGTATTACTATTATGTTGATGCGACCTACAAGGTAGCTGACCCGTATGCACACTTGGTGCTTGACTGTTATAGTGATAAATGGCTTGATGAAAGCATTTGGCCGGAAATGCCCAAATACCCGTATGATAAGTTTGATGACACCATGCTTGCTGTGTATCGTGGCGATGCCGATGGCAACTATAAGTTCTCAGACTTTACAATTCCCGACCACTCAAACCTTGTTATCTATGAGCTTTTGGTGCGTGACTTTACCGGCACAGAAGGTAAGGCAGAAGCAAACGGAACACTCCGCCAGGCAATAGAAAAGATACCTTACATAAAAGGCTTGGGCGTTAATGCTGTGGAGTTGATGCCAATCATGGAATTTAACGGTAATAATTCATGGGGCTATAATACGAACTTTTATATGGCTCCCGATAAAGCATACGGAGCGCCGGAAGATCTCAAAGAGTTTGTGGAGCTATGTCACCGCAATGGCATTGCTGTGATACTTGATATAGTGTTTAACCAAAGTGATGGTTTGCACCCTTGGTATCAAATGTATTCAGCATCGAGCAATCCGTTCTATAATGCTACAGCACCGCATGCATATAGCGTGCTCAATGACTGGAAGCAAGAAAATGAGTTGGTACAACAACAATGGAAAGATGCATTGCAATATTGGCTTACTGCATACAATGTTGACGGTTTCCGTTTTGACTTGGTGAAAGGTTTGGGCACAAAGTACACAGCCAGCACCGAAGCAGCAACAAATACGTACAATGCAAGCCGTGTTGAAGTGATGAAGAAACTTCATGCAGCAATCACAGAAATCAAGCCAAACGGCATACATATCAATGAAGACTTGGCTTATGCTCAAGAAGAAAATGAGATGGCCGCCGACGGACAACTCAACTGGGCAAATATAAACACCGAGTCATGCCAATATGCAATGGGTTGGGCTGATAATTCGTCGCTCACACGTTTCCTATCAACTTCAGACAGCAATCGTAAATGGGGCTCAACAGTGGCTTATGCTGAGAGTCATGATGAAGAACGCATGGGCTACAAACAGGTGGCTTATGGTAGTGGCACAGCAAAAACAGATGAGACAGTGCGCATGAATCGTCTTGGCGCTGTTGCCGTGCAGATGTTGCTCACACCCGGGCCGAAGATGATATGGCAATTTGGTGAGCTTGGAAATGAGCAAACCACAAAGAATAGTAGTGGTAATGACACCGGAGCAAAGACAGTGAATTGGAGCTATCTCGATAATGAAAATCGAGCAGCATTGCATGATGTGTATAAGGCACTATGCCACTTGCGTCAGGATAATGCAGAATTGTTTGCCGAGGATGCGACATTCAGTGTGTCGGGATTTGTGGCAAGTTTGTCGTCACCACGAGTAATGCGACTCACCGCAGGCGATAAAGAAGTGATGGCATTTCTTAATGCCAATGTGACGTCAGCATCGCCCGTAAATATTAGCGGCACATCAACAATACTTAATGCGAACAATTGTCAGCTTATCACAAGCTCAATTGGCACAACTCCTACGCTCACCGGCACATCAACCTCAGTAAGCGTTAGCTTGCCTGCAAACGGCTTTGCAGTGTTTGCAACAACAAGTACCACCGGAGTTGAAAGTGTGGCTGTAGAAGCAGATGAGAATGCACCTGTTGAGTATTATAATATCAATGGAGTTCGCATATCAGAGCCCACAGCAGCCGGTTTGTATATCAAACGTCAGGGCAATAAAGCAACAAAGGTTGTTGTGAAGTAAAGAAAGTAAAAACATATAGAAAAAGAAAATGGCGCGTCATCACGACGTGCCATTTTCTTTTTCTTAAATTTAAAATTAAAAATGAAAAAATTTAAAATTATTGTAAAGATGAGATTTCCTAGTCGACAATTAACATAGCATCACCGTAAGCGCCAAATTTGTATTCTTCTTTGACAGCTTCGTTGTAAGCGTGCATTACAAAGTCGTAGTCACCGAAAGCGGTAACCATCATCAACATTGTAGAGTAAGGGAGGTGGAAGTTTGTCACCAAGGCATTGCTAACGGTGAATTCGTAAGGCGGGAAAATGAATTTGTTGGTCCAGCCTTCATAAACTTTCATGTGTCCGCCCATGCTGACAGCACTGGCGATGCCACGAAGCACAGAGGTGCCAACGGCGCAGACTTTGTGGTCGTTGTCTTTTGCGTGGTTCACGAGGTCGATGAGCTGTTGAGAAGCATTCATTTGCTCGGAGTCCATGCGGTGTTTAGTGAGGTCTTCGACGTCGATTTCGCGGAAGTTACCAAGGCCGCTATGCACGGTGATGAAACCGCGTTCGATGCCTTTAATTTCGAGACGTTTTAGCAATTCGCGAGAGAAGTGCATGCCGGCAGCGGGAGCTACCACAGCGCCTTCTTTGTCGGCGAAGATGGTTTGATAGCGCTCGGCATCTTCGGGCTCTGGATCGCGGTGTATGTACTCGGGAAGAGGAGTCATGCCGAGTTTATAGAGAGCTTCTTTGAATTCGTCGTGAGGGCCGTCGTATAAGAAGCGGAGAGTACGACCGCGAGATGTAGTGTTGTCAATAACTTCAGCTACCATAGATTCGTCGTCGCCGAAGTAAAGTTTGTTTCCAATACGAATTTTACGAGCGGGCTCAACAAGCACGTCCCAGAGTTTGTTTTCGGCATTGAGTTCACGGAGTAGGAATACTTCTATTCGGGCACCGGTTTTCTCTTTGTTGCCGTAGAGACGAGCAGGGAAAACACGAGTGTCGTTAAAGACCATAACGTCACCTTCGTTGAAGTACTCAAGAATCTCTTTAAAGACGCGGTGTTCGATTTCGCCGGATTTACGGTGGAGCACCATCATTCGGGCCATATCGCGCTCGTCAGAGGGATATTGAGCAATCAGTTGTTCGGGGAGCTGGAATTTAAATTGCGACAGTTTCATGTGTGAGTTATCTTATATTATGTAATTCGTAGAATAATTCGGTTTGATTTTAGTTTTGAGGAGCCTGAAAGTCATCGGGCATTTCAATTGGAGCGGTACGAATCAATTCAGCCATATCGTCGACCGATAAGCACATATCAGCCGTGATATTACCAACGCGGGTGCGTCGGAGGGCAGTGAGATGACCGCCGGAGTTAAGAGCTTGGCCGATGTCGCGAGCGAGGGCGCGGATGTAAGTGCCTTTGCTGCAGACCACACGAATGGTGATTTTTGTGGGGTCAAACTCAAGGAGCTCAATTTCGTCAATAACCAGCACTTTGGCTTTAAGCTCGGGCTGTTTGCCTTTGCGGGCCAAGTGGTAAGCACGTTTACCGTCGATTTTAATGGCGGAGTATGCAGGGGGCACCTGCTCGATGCGCCCTGTGAAACGTGAGAGGACATCGATAACGAGATTTCGAGTGATGTGTTCGGTAGGGAACGTGGCATCAATTTCAGTCTCGAGGTCGAAAGAAGGGGTAGTGGCTCCGAGGGCGATAGTGGCGATGTATTCTTTTACGCCAGCTTGAAGCTCTTCGATGCGACGAGTGGCTTTACCGGTGGTGAGAATCATGACACCGGTAGCGAGAGGGTCGAGTGTGCCGGCATGGCCAACTTTGATTTTTTTGAGGCCAAGGCGGCGCAAGATGGCCCCACGAGTGCGCTTAACGGCGTCGAATGAGGTCCAGCCCAGGGGCTTATCAAGATATAGTATTTCTCCGTCGAGGAAGTTCATTATAAAGTCAACGCTTTAGGTAGGCTAAAAGTTTAACCGACGAATAGACAAATTAAACCAACGATAGCGCAGTAAACAGCAAACCAAACTAATTTGCCGCGGCGCACGATGTTTATCATCCATTTGCAGGCGATGCACCCAACGATGAATGCGGTGATGAAACCAACGATGCAAGGCATCAAACCGACAGCGCCCATGGGGTCTTCGCCTTTGAAAACTTTGAGCAAGTCGAGAGCTGCGTTGCCGAGGATTGGGATGATCACCATCAAGAACGAGAATTGTGCTACTTGGTCGCGTTTGTTGCCGAGGAGAATGCCTGTGGCAATGGTTGTGCCTGAGCGGCTAAGGCCCGGGAGCACGGCAATTGCTTGAGCACATCCGATAACGAAAGCGTCGAAAAAGTTTATATCGCGTCCGGCAGAGCCCGAAACGAGGTGGCTAGAGTGTTGCCAAACCGAGCGGGTGCGGAAGAAATAAGCGAAAGCGAGGAGAACGGCGGTGACACAAAGGCAAGAGCCAACAACGGTGAGGTTAGCGCCAAAGAAGCTTTCAACGGTGTCTTTGAAACAAAGACCAACAATGCCCACAGGAACGCATGAGAGCAAAATTTTGAGCACGGTGTTGAAGTTGTCATCGCGTTTCCAGGTGAAGAAAGATTTGCAAAGGCCTGAGAATTCATGCCAGAGCACTACGATGGTGCTGAGCACTGTAGCGACGTGAAGCACAGCGTCAAATTGCAAGCTGTCAGCGCCGTTGATGTTTAAGCCGAGAAGGCTATTGCAGATTTCTAAGTGACCAGAAGAACTGATAGGGAGGAACTCGGCAAGGCCTTGTACCAAGCCAAGTATGAGAGCATCAATACTATCCATATTGGTGTGTTAGTTGTTAATTGTTATGTTAGGATTGGAGTAGTTTTATTTTTTCTCGGGGCGGATGATGATTGCGATAGCCATAGCTAGGAATCCGAGGAAAGCCAAAGCGGGGCCGATAACAATGCGTCGAGTGCTGAAGATGTCGGGATTGAAATCAGCGTCGGCAGTTTGAGAGCCTCCACCGAGCATGAGGAGGAATCCGATAATAATCAGAGCTCCGGCAATTGCCATGTATATGAAGTTGCGACGCACAAGTGGGAGTGTGTCGTGTGATTGTGCTTTGAGATTATCTTTGCTTTTCGAATTGTTTAGAGTGCTCATTGTTTTATATGTATGAGTGAGTTTTATTTTCTGTATAAGCTGTCGTAGTTTCGATGTAGGTAGCGGTTGGTAGACCAGATTGATGCGAGAGTGCATACGGCCATACCAATCAGAGTGATGCCGATGTAAACAAAGATGGAGTCAAACCAAGAGAGAGTGCCGGCGACGTCGGCGTCGATGTTTACAGCGTAGGCTTGCACGCCGGCGAGCATTGCGGAGGCAATGATGCCGGAGATGAATCCGTTAAACATGCCGGCACGCACAAAGGGTTTGCGAATGAATGCCGGTGTTGCGCCCACGAGTTTCATAGTGTGAATGATGAAACGGCGTGAGTAAATAGCGAGGCTCACGGTGTTGTTGATTAACACGAATGAGATGAGGAGTAGAGCAGCTGCTATTGATAACAGAATTATGGTGAGTTTGTTGAGCGAACGGTTAACGTTGTCAACAACGGTAGTATCGGTAACTACGGTTTCAATAGCTTCGTTTTTGAGAAGCTTAGCGGTGATGGCGTTGATAGAGTCGGCTTTAGCGTATTTAGGAGTAAAGTGGAGCTCGAACTCAGCGCTGTAAGGGTTTTCGTCGAGAAGAGAAGTGACTTCTTCGCCAATGTATTGCACTTCTTGAGCGAGGACTTGGTCGGCAGAAGTGAAGGAGTAAGAACTGAGATATGGAGCTTTAGCGAACTCTTGCTTGAGTTTGTTGAGCTGAATATCGTTCACTTCGGGGGCGACTTTCACGGTAGCAGCAACGTTTTCGCAAACTGAGGCTGTTAGCGAGCGAGCAGCCAATACGGTCAAGGCAAGAAGGCCAAGTATTAGCAGCGTTAAGGCAACGCTTACCACAGTGGTAGCTTGTGAACCAAATGTAGATATTTTGAAGGATTTTTTTTGTGCCATTAATTTAAAACTGAATTAGTTGCAAAATTACAACATCAACAAGCCTTTGTCAAGGTTTTAGAGCCAAAAACAAAGGCTTGTGTTACGAGTTTTAATATTTTTTTAGTTTTGTGCTTGTTTAAAATGCACAAGTTACTCTGCGAGCTCGCAAATGAGAGTGGCAGATGAGGCATCGATGACGTGAACTTTCACGGTGTCGCCAACGCGATAGTTTCCGCGTGGGAATACGCAAGTTTTGTTTTGTTGAGTACGGCCGACCCATTGTTGAGTGCTGCGTTTAGAGACGCCTTCAACGAGGGCTTCGAAAGTTTTGCCGATGTCGCGACGGTTAGACTCAGCAGAGAGTTCGTTTTGGAGGGCGATCATGCGGTTTAGGCGGTCGATTTTTACGTCTTCGGGCACGTTGTCGGGCATCGTTTTAGAAGCGAGAGTGCCTGGGCGCTCGCTGTATTTGAACATGAAAGAAGAGTCGAAACCTACTTCGCGCATGAGGCTGAGTGTTTCTTGGAAGTCTTCTTCGGTTTCGTCGTGGAAGCCGGTGAAGAGGTCGGTAGAGATGCCGCAGTCGGGCATAGCTTTGCGTATAGCGGCGATGCGGTCGAGGTACCACTCGCGGGTGTATTTGCGGTTCATGGCTTTGAGCACTTTGTTGCAACCGCTTTGCACCGGGAGGTGAATGTGACGGCAGATGTTGTCGTATTTGGCCATGACAGCGATGGTTTCATCGGTCATGTCTTTGGGGTGCGAAGTTGTGAAACGTATGCGCAAGCCTGGGGCAGACTCTGCTACGCGGGCGAGGAGTTGCGAGAAGTCAACGGTGTTTCCGGCATCGTCGGTGTAGCGGTAACTGTTTACGTTTTGGCCGAGTAGAGTTACTTCGCGGAAGCCTTTAGCGGCGAGGTCGGCAACTTCGTTGAGTATGCTGTCGACAGGACGAGAGCGCTCGCGTCCGCGAGTGTAAGGCACAATGCAGTAAGAGCAGAAGTTGTTGCAACCACGCATGATTGAAACGAATCCGCTAACACGATTTCCGGTGATGCGCGAAGGAATGATTTCGCGATAAGTCTCGGTAGTGCTAAGCTCAACGTTGATAGCTTTTTTGCCGGCTTCAGCAGCGGCGAAAAGGGCTGGGAGGTCGAGGTAGCTATCGGGGCCGGCCACGAGGTCAACGCCGTGGTCGTCAATGAGAGTTTGGCGCACGCGTTCAGCCATGCAACCAATCACACCAACAATGAGTTTGTTGGCTTTTTTGCGGCGCAAAGAAGCGAGATATTCGAGACGGTGCACAATTTTTTGCTCGGCGTTGTCTCTGATAGAGCAAGTGTTGAGGAGGATAGCATCGGCTTCGGCGATGTCTTCAGTGATATCATAACCTGCCATCTCCATGACAGCAGCGACAACTTCACTGTCGGCAACATTCATTTGGCAGCCGTAAGTTTCTATAAATAAATGGCGTGCGTTATCAGCGTTAACGGCCGCGGGATTGTCAATGTGGTGCGAATTCATTTAATTTTACCTAAATAATTTGTGTGATTGCACACTTATTTCTAATTTTGTGCAAAATTACGAAAAA
>CAZGAN010000013.1:0-22336 GCA_964523655.1 uncultured Bacteroides sp. | reverse complement strand
CAACGGAAGGCAAGGGACAGGCGCGCTCATTTATAAAGACGCTTTCCTAACCAGACTGCCGAAACCAAAATTCTGTGACATGCCTCATAAATGTTAGGAATCTTGCTATGTAAATCTGCGTAAACCGAAAAATAAATACGTCGACTACAACCCATTAAGTTGTAGTCGACGTCGTGTAGTGTGGACTTCCACAGTACTTGAGTCACTGCTTACAAAACAGTCAACTCTATATGATTAAAATTCTAAGCAGTATTGACTGTTTTTAGTAAGAAATATAGGATATAATCTTATTCTGAAATGAAATTAATTTTGGCGATATCTGATTTAGTTAGTTGTGTAGGTGTAAATTTCCAATTATTTCGTATGTCGTTAGACTTTTCAGACCTTGAAGATAAACCATCAGAAATGGTAAACGTCATAACAGTTGTCATGTCTCCATCACCCGCATTTACTTGGTAGACTCCAGCTGCAGGATTATTTCCAGTTGTTGGAGTAAGAAGCTCTCCTTGATATCGTGCCACAATAGACCAGCTTGTCGGTATGGAAGGCTGACAATTACTATACATATCAACAATAACCTTGTAAACTCCATTTTCAACAAGTTCTGCAGGAATATATATATTTTCTTTATTGATATTATCGATGTGGCATCCAGCATTTGAATCTACATCAAGTCCATATGAAATTTCGTCACCGAACTCGTCTGTGTAAACACCGCCTCTATTATCATAAAATATGTGTTCACCACTTGGCGTGATAACATGCAAGTCCACATCTTTACTATTACTAAAAGCAAGTTTTACCTCTATAGCTCCAGGCATAGTTTCAATATAATATACTTGATTTTCGACTGGTGCAGTGACCTCTCCATTATCAAGTTGGCCGCTCAATACTATTGTAGAATTTCCCGTGTAATTTTGGCTCATCATAACAGGAATAATATATGTATTAAGTGTACTAGCACTTGATGAGTTTGAATTTGGGTCATATTCCAAATATCCATTTACTCCTTTCACACCTACAAAAAATTTGCGTATTTTTTTTTCAGTGATTATGGTTATGAAATTCATTGCTCCATTCATAACTTGATCGCTCATATCAATTCCATCCAACATTTCAGAAATTGTTGCAGATGGGAAGGAGCCATCATTGTAAATTGCATTTTCAATGGAAAAGAAATTTTTTTCCAACGCTGCAATTTCATTGATTTCATCATCACTATTGCATGATTGAAATAAGGCAGTAAAAAACAAAGTAGAAAGCAAAAAAACAATTTTTTTCATTTGTGTAAAATTAAGAGTTATTTAAAAAGTTTAGTTGTGTACGTTTTTGTATTTGAAATGATTTGTATGATAAGAGTACCACTTAGTGAACATAAAGAATAGGTGTCCAAATCATTTCTGTAATACCTGCGTAGTAATTTACCTGTTGCATTATAAATTTCAATAGATGAATATTGTTCTCTAGAAAAAATAGTTAAGTTATCTCCAACCATTTTAGTTCTAAAATCATCAGTATCGCTATTAATACCAATAACACCGCTATCATTGGATAAATTAATAACTTTATAATCCATTACTAACGAGTTATAATTAGTACGGCCAATAGCATAAACAGTCACTTCTCCCTTGAATCTCGACATATCAAAATACATAATATCCTTGTCATAATCAGCAATCATTTCGTCATCAGAAAGAATTGAATATGCCATTGTCGTAGACATATCATCACTATGTGATAAGTAGATTTTATGGGAAAAGTCTTCATCTTCGACAGATTCGATATTAAGTTTTATAAACGATGTCGGTAGCGGATCTGCAAAGTTGGTGATATAAACACTGGAATTGTCTTGGTTACGCCATCTAGCATCAATGGATTTGGAATTAGTTTTAAAACCAGACATACAAAAATTAGCGGAAGTTGGATCAGATAAGAGAAGAGACTTTAACTTGTTTTTAATGACAATCCAATCAGGGGCTTTTGTATGAAATGAATAGTGATAATCGCCATTAAAAATACTGGAAAAGTCAGTCAGACCCCCTTTTTGACTATCAACGCTAACGATACCATCCCCCCAAATATAATTATCAAAAAGATAAGTATAACGATTATGAGGAATTTCAATCATGAAAATATGAGCTAATAGGTATGCATATTCATCAATAATAGCATTATATTTCGCTATAGTTTGCATGGTGGATTCACTAAATTCAAGTGACGTTCCAACTGCATATACAGGAATACCATTTAGCTTCAAAATTGAAGACGAATTTAGATTTTGAATAGCTGAACTATTATATGCCAGATCAGTAACAGCCACCTTATTATGATCATCATTGCAAAATAATTCAAGACCAATTTGTAGCGTTAAAATAATTGCTTTAACGCCATTATTAGGTATATATGACAAAATAGGAATAATATCTTTATATAGATTTCCAAGAGGGGCTCCGTAATGAGGCGTATTTAGCGTAATTAGCTTGTTTGTATGTTGGTTATCTACCTCTTGATTATATAAACGTTCAAGAATGCCACCCATGCTATGACCAATCAGATCATATTTAGTGCTTGCAATACCTGCATAAAACAAGTTATTACTCAATATACTTAGGCCCATTTTTACAACTTGATTTTCATGTGTATTAGAATAAAAAGAGCTTGTACTTGTTGATCTGTAATCTGCTGTATGTATTTGAGAATCAAAGTAGTCTCCAGAATCAACAAGATATTCTTTCAATGATTTAAAGCAGCAAGAATTACTATTAAGCCCATGTAAGAGCAAAACACCAGGTCTACATACACCGATGTTTTTAGCAACTGAAGCAGTTCCTCCATTTTTAAATTTTACTTTAATAACAACATAATAAGAATAATTGCTTTCCGATGAGTAAGGATATAATTCAGGAGCGGTTATTATTACAGAAGCTTCTTTCTCAGAATAATCAGAAGAATAGTGACCTACAAATGAATCTGTATCGGTAATCAACTCCTTATTATCATCATTGAAAAAATCATTACCATCATAAAAATAGAATTGAACTGTCTGGGCCGAAATCTGATATTTTGAATCTGATCCATCATAACTTAATGTAACTTTAAGTTGCGTACTTCCATCAGCAGTCATCATCCAGGCTTCCTCTCCGATATATTCTTCACTAAAACAATTCATAATAGTGGATGTAACATCCCAATTGCCTGAACTTAATGCTTTAGGACTTTGCATAGAATTAACATCACCAATATTGTATGAGAAAAATGTTTTTTTCATTATTGGCGCGGAATTTTTAGTAAATGCTAATACGTTAGCGAACAGAATGGTAAATAAACAGATAAGGTATCTCATGATATATTAAACAGGCCGACAAACTCCCAAATCGGCAAAAAACCTAAAGCGTAGGAGTATATACTTAACTTTCTGTCTAGCATTTAGAAACTTAACAACACTCATTGTAAAATGGTAAAGAGATGCTTATGATATATGCATTAAATTTTGAATGCTAATTTGGTAAATCATTGCGGTAATGAACAATCGCTATTCCATATATCAAGAGTTACATCTATGAACTGAAGCTAATTTTCATAAGACTAGAAAAAATGGTAAGTAAACGCTTTTCTATATTTTAAAAGCATCATACTAATTTATATAGAAATATCAGCATGATAATTTTGCAAATTTATAAAAAATTAATTTATAATACAAGACTTTTGCTTTATTTTTAACTTGTTTTCTTAGTTTCTGTAAATAATGAGTACGCATGAATGGGAGCGGTGGAGTCTCCTTAGTGTCTTGTATCTGCGCTATACAGCTAAGACAAAGCAGCGCTATGCTAACCTACATGTGTCAGTCATGCGGCTCAGTTGCTCCCGATAGAAGAAATGGCAAAAGCGTCGGCAATACTCGGTGGATGAATCGGATGTAAATAAACGCATAATGGCAGCAATATTCGCTTGGAGTATTTGCTGCCATTATGCGTTTTGTTTTGGGATGTCACTGAGTGTTAGCGAGTGAGGGGCGAGTAATCGCGGCTGTATCGCAACATTTGTGTGGGATAGTCTTCGTTGTAGCTGATTTTCACGTCGGTGATATTGCCGTTAGCATCAGTAACCGTGGTGTAAACCGGGTTTACAAAGCCTTTGTATGGTGCAATAGAGAGGTGTGAATAGCGGTCGAGCACTTCGGCATGGAGTTTTTGGTCGACGGTTACAGCATATTTAAGAACGAGTTCGCGTCCGGCTTCGTAGTCGCCTTCGCTCTTGATGCGTTGCACTTCTTTGAGAAGTTCGCCAAAGAGATTGCGAAGGGCCGCGTAGTCGTTGATTTTGACGTATGTTTTGCCATCGCGAGAAATCATTTCGACAACGTTGTTAGCGCGACCGTGTTCGAATGCCCATTCGGCAATGAGTTTGCGGTTGCGCATGTGAGCTTCTTCAATGTCTTTGCCCGGTTCGATGCGCATAAGTTGGGTCATCAATCCGTTGAGCATGTATTTGTAGTATTCGGCTTTGTAAGCTTCGGGGTTGTCGAGCAAGCCGAGTTCTAACAATTTGGGGTCAGCGAGGTAGTAAAGGGCGAAGAGGTCAGCGCGAGCTTCTTCGAGAGTAGAGCCGTGTTCTTTGAGAGCATCGGGGTCAACACCGGGGAGTAGTTGACCGGAAGCGTGTCCGAGGCATTCGTGAAGGTCGGTGTGGAGGTTGTCGGTGATAAATAGGTATTTATCGAGGAGGTCAGATGTTTCTTTGTCAATGACAAATTCTTGGTTGAAGCCGTTGCCGTGAGAAGCTTCGTCGTATGCTTCGGTGATATTTTCAATTGTCACAGATTTAGAGCCGTGGGCAGCGCGAATCCAGTTTGCATTTGGCAAGTTGATGCCGATAGGTGTTGAGGGATAAGAGTCGCCGGCGAGAATAGCAGCTGTGATAACCTTAGCAGAAACGCCGCGCACTTTGTCTTTTTTGAATTCGCTATTAACCGGGGAGTTGTCTTCAAACCATTGAGCGTTTCCGCTAATAACTTCGGTGCGGTGGCTAGCTTCGATGTTTTTGAAGTTAACGATAGATTCCCAAGAACCGGTCATGCCGAGGGGGTCGCCGTAGCTTTCGATGAATCCGTTGATGAAGTCGACTTGAGAAGCAGTTTCTTTAGCCCAAAGGATTGAGTATTCGTCGAAAGTTTTGAGGTCGCCGGTGGTGTAAAACTCGATGAGTTTTTCGATGTATGCTCGTTGCTCGTTGTTTTCGGCAAAAGGCATTGCTTTTTTCAGATTTTCTACAATTTTCTCGATAGCAGCAGAGTAGAGGCCACCGATTTTGTATTGTTGCTCAACGACTTTACCGTTGACTTTAGCTACGCGAGTGTTCAAGCCGTAGCTGATGGGAGTGAGGTCGGTTGTGTCTTTGAGGGCGTTGAAGTAGCTTTCAACCTCGGCTTGGGTGACGTTGTGGTCATAGAGGTTGTTTGCAGAAGTTTTGATGAGGTCTTCACCATCAGCTTGGTTTACGCGTTTAGCGTAAATGTCTTTGTTGAAGATAGCATTGCTGAGGCGGTCAAGTTTTTTGCTGTCGCCAAGTTTGTTTGCTTTGAATTGTTTAGCGAAGAACTCTTTGGAGAATTCGGGGACGAATTTGTCCATAGAGTAGTGGTGGTGAATGCCATTACCGAACCACACTTGCTTCATGTATTTTTCGAAAGCGATATAATCGGCAGAGTTTTTGTCGCCGGAGAAGTTTGTGTATATTTTCTCCAACACTTGTCGAAGCTCAAGGTTAACCTCGCAGTTTTGGTCCCAAAGGATGTCGCGGCCATAGATGGCAGCTTCAGTCAAATAGTAGACTAATTTTTTTTGGTTTAGGCTTAGGTTTTCAAAGCCGGGAACCTTGTAGCGAAGCACTTCGATGTCGGCAAAATTGTCGACGTTATACTTAAAATCAGATTGTGCCATTGCGGGTAATGATAGAGCACCGATAAGTCCGGCGCAAATTAAACGAGAAAAACTCATAATATTTTGTTTAAGTTATCGAATTAGCACGATAAATTGTGGTTACTCAACGTAAAGCACCAAACCTTTCAGGTATTCGCCTTCGGGGTGGTAAATGTTGATTGGATGGTCGGCGGGTTGAGTGAGTTGGTGTAGGATGCGTACGCGACGGCGTGTTTGAGCAGCTGCAGAGAACACGGCGAGACGGAATTGCTCTTTGCTCACAGCTTGAGAGCAAGAGAAAGTGAAGATAATGGTGCCTGGCGCCGCTTTTTCCATAGCTTTGGCGTTGAGTTTTTGATATCCGCGCAAGGCATTGCGCAATGCGCTGCGATGTTTGGCAAAAGCTGGGGGGTCGAGCACAATGAGGTCGTAGTCGTCGGGCTGCATTGCATCTAAGAATTTAAATGCGTCTTCAGCAAATGATTTGTGACGGTCGCAGTCGGGGCCGTAGTTTAGTGCCACGTTGTCGTCGGTGAGTTTAATAGCTTTTGCTGAAGAGTCGACAGAGTGAACGAGAGTTGCGCCACCGCGAAGAGCGTAGACAGAAAAACCGCCGGTGTAGCAGAACATGTTGAGCACTTTTCTGCCTTTGGCAAAGTGTTGGAGGAGTGCGCGGTTGTCGCGTTGGTCAACGAAGAATCCGGTTTTTTGTCCACGAAGCCAGTCGATGTTGAATTTTAAACCGTTTTCGGTGGCAATATTTGTTTCGAAGTTGCCTATAATGTATTGGTCAACGGGGTCGAGGTTGGCTTTGTAGGGGAGTGTTGTTTCGCTTTTGTAGAACACGTTGCGTATGCCGGCATCGGGCATGTTAACCAAAGCGTTAGCAATGATGTTGCGGGCGAAGTGCATGCCGGGAGAGTGGGCTTGCACAACGGCAGTAGCGCCGTAAAGGTCAACCACGAGACCGGGCAAGAAGTCGCCTTCGCCGTGCACGAGACGGAAAGTGTCGTTGTCGTCGCGAATCAAGCCGAGAGCTTGGCGCAAACGATAAGCTTCTTGTAAACGTGTGCTGAAGAACTCGTCATCAATGGTGCGGTCGTCGAAAGCGAGCATGCGCACGGCGATGCTGCCAATTTGATAGTGTCCTACACCGATAATGCGGCCATCGTCAGCCACAACTTTCACAATGTCGCCCTCTTCAATATTTTCGGGCTGACGTACCAATGCGCCCGAGAACACCCATGGGTGAAAGCGGTCGAGGGAATCTTCCTTGCCGCGACGCAATTTTATTACGGGATAATCAGTCATATATTATTTAAAGAAAAAACGGTATATATCGTTTGCATTTGCGTATATAAGGAGGAGGAATAGCAGTGCCATTCCAAACATTTGAGCGTATTCAAGTACCTTTAGGCTAGGTTTTCTGCGGGTAACAATTTCCCAAAGAGTGAACACAACGTGTCCGCCGTCAAGGGCAGGGATTGGGAGAATGTTCATGAACGCGAGGATCACAGAAAGGAATGCGGTGATGTTCCAGAAAGAATACCAATTCCATTGATCGGGATACATGTCGCCGATAGCGCCAAAGCCGCCGATGCTTTGAGCACCTTCTTTAGTGAAGAGGAGTTTGAGTGAAGACACGTAAGTCACGAGGCGGTCGGTGCCGAGTTCAATGCCTTTAGGTATAGCGGTGAAGAAGTTGTAGTGCACTTCTTCAATCTTAAACAAGTCGGTAGGCGAGGTGAGTTGAATGCCGATTTTGCCGGCGTCGTTAACGGTGCAGTTAAGGGTGATAACTTTGCCGTTGCGTTCAATCTGCATAGCTACTTCTTTGCCTTTGTTTTTTTCGAGAGCGGGATAGAATTCGGTGAGAGAAGGGGTTGCGATTCCGTCAACGCTGACAATGCGGTCGCCGGCTTCAATGCCGGCTTCAGCAGCGTGTTCGCCGGTCACGGCTTTGAATACGACAACCGGCACGCGATATGTCATCACCGGAGTTTCGTTGTTGACCATGCTTTGAGTGAAACCTTTGGGGATGGTCACGTTTATGGTGTCGGTGTGATTGCGTAGGAGAGTGAGTTTTGCGCCGTCTTGTATCATGTCCCACATGAAGGAATCGTTTGTGGCGTCGGCAGGTTTTCCGTTAAGGCCGAGCATGATATCACCGTCTTTGACGCCGATTTTGTGGAGTTGCTCAGCGTAGTCCATGCCTTCGGTTGCTGATTCGAAAGGCACAACGCGCTCGCCCCAGTGCATGGCGATGCCGATGTAGATGATGATTGCGAGGATGAAGTTGAAAAGCACGCCGGCTACCATAACCATCAGGCGAGGCCAGGGTTTCTTGGCACGAAATTCCCAGGGTTCGGGTTCGGCAGATAGTTGGTCTTTGTCGGTAGTTTCGTCAATCATACCGGCGATAGAGCAGTATCCGCCTAGAGGAAGCCAACCGAGGCCGTACAAAGTGTCGCGCCAGGTAGATTTTTTGCTATCAGCATTAGGGTGCTCTTTGCCGAGTTTTATGGTGAATAGAGCGTGAGGCTCTTCAAATTCAACGTCTTTGTCGTTTTGTTTTTCTTTTTTTGTTTTGGTCCAACCAATAATTTGCAGGGTGTTTTTACGAGGGTCGTATTTTAACAGTGAAAAATAGGGGTTAAAGAATAGGTAAAAGCGGTCAACACGCATACCGAAAATGCGAGCGAATAGGTAGTGACCGAACTCATGAATTGAGACCAGAATGGTGAAAGCAAAGATGAGTTGAGCGGCTTTAATGAGGAATGTTTCCATTAATGGTTATAGTGTTCAGAGTGTTGTTATAAAATGCTCGGCATATTGCACGGCTGCGCTGTTTGTTGCAACGTAGTCGTCATAGGTGGGCGACGCAACAAAGCTGGTATGCTCGAGAGTAGAAGTTATTGTGCGATAGATGTCGTTAAATCCGATTTTGCCTTGGCGGAAAGCGAGGTTTGCAACCTCATTAGCTGCATTGACAATGCAAGCTGTGTTGCCACCACGTTCCAATGAAAGTGGAGCCAGGCTAAGGCAAGGGAATTTATCGTAGTCGGGGCGTTCGAAAGTGAGCTGAGTCATAGCGTCGAGAGTGAGCGGTGATGAAACGTCAGCTAAACGGTGGCTTTCGCCTAAGGCGTAAGCGATTGGTAATTTCATGTCGGGAACGCCTAGTTGGGCTTTGATGGCACCGTCAACAAATTCAATCATAGAGTGAACAACGGATTGAGGGTGCACAATGGCATGTATGTGTTTAGGCTCAACGTTGAAAAGATAGTGAGCCTCAATCAACTCAAAAGCTTTGTTGAGCATTGTGGCAGAGTCGATTGTGATTTTTGCGCCCATGCTCCAGTTTGGATGCTTTAAAGCGTCGGCAGCGGTGGCATGCTCGAGGTCTTCTTTTTTCCAAAGGCGGAATGGGCCGCCGGAAGCAGTGACAATCAAATTGCGCACACAAGAGGGGTCTTCACCGGCAAGGCATTGAGCAATAGCTGAGTGCTCGGAATCGACGGGGAATATGCGAGATTTTGATTGTTTGAGTAGTTTGTTTATTAGAGCGCCTGCCACAACCAGAGTTTCTTTGTTGGCGAGGGCGATATCTTTGTTAGCACGTATGGCGCGTATTGTAGGCTCCAAACCGCTGTAACCCACGGTTGCAGTGACAACCATGTCGATGTCGTCGCGTTGCATAGCATCGGCGAGAGCGTCGGCTCCGGCGGCAGTTTCAATGCCAAGTGGAGCTAAGGCATCGTGCAACGTGTTGTATAAATCGTGACGGGCAATAATGGCTAAAGCCGGACGGAATTTACGTGCTTGTTCAATAAGCTCATTCACGCGTGTTCCGGCAGCTAACACGTTTATTTTGTAGCGTTCAGGGTGTTTATCTACTATTTCTAGCGTCTGTGTTCCGATTGATCCGGTAGAACCAATAACTGCCAAACGTTTAGGTGTATCTAATAGCATTTTGTTTGTATTGAATTCAACATACAAAATTACAAAAAATAGCCGAAATATACACCATAAACAGCAGCTGAAATTAGAAGAGCCGGAAATCGGCGTGTATTGAGGGTTTGGAGGGAGCAAAAAAGCGCCTCGGGGAGAGATCCGAGGCGCTGAAAAAATCTATGATACTTAGTTGTGTTTGTTTAGTATGCGTAGAAGGCGGTGGCGTAAGAGCCATAGTAAGAGCTGTAAGCGGGCGCGCCCATTGTTACGCGGATGTAGCGGCAATTTTCAGATTTAGTGAATTTGCAAGCCACGGTTTGTGCGCTTTGCGGGAAATTTCCGTCAAGGCTCCAAGAGGTCCATTTGCTGCCGTCTTTACTTGTTTCTACGGCAGTGAATGATTTCACGCTGTAGTACCATGCGTAGAATGAGAAGCTGAAGCCTTTGATGCTCATGGTGTTGCCGAAGTCGATTGTTATGGCGTTGCCTTCGTCAAAGCCGAAGTAGCCTTGTTCGGGAGAAGTGGCGAGGAATGAGCACTCGGTGGTGTCGTTGCCTAAGTGGTCATATCCGTTGAAAGAGCTGGTCAAGGTCCAGTTGCCGGGAGTGAGAGCGGTGCCCAGGCCGAGGCTGTTAGCATCGTCGCCGGCGGTGTATGCGGGCGGTGTGTTGCCAATTTGCAAGTAGACAACGTTGTTTTGGAGCTCAGCACCAACGCCGCTGAAAGAGCTGACTTTGATGGGCACGAGATATTCGTCGCCGTTGGCAATGCCACTGTAGTCATCGAGTGTGAGTTGCAAATCGAGTGATTTTTTGCCGGCAGCGAGAGTGATTTGGTTGTTAGCCAAATTAGCGCCGAGAGGTTTGAATGAGGTGCCGTTTTCGCTATTGTAAGAGTTTACGAGCGATTGGTCAATAGTTACGGTCATTGAAATATTGTCGTCGGCAGCCCATTCGGCGGTTGCGAAGTCGGAGATGGTGTAGTTTCGATAAGCATTTTTCCAATTGTCGGCATTTGTGTCGATAGAAAGGAAAGAAGCGTCGAGGGTCACTTTGTTTGCACGGTAAGTGGAGTTGAAAATCAGGAATATGCGACTGCTTTGGCTGATTGTAACTCCGGCACTAGCTTGTTTGATTACGATAGGAAGAATCAAGTTTTCGGCATCGGTCATGAATCCGCTGCGGTCAGAGAAGCTGATTTTGATTTTTTCATCGGTGGTGTAATTGCCTTGTGCAATAGTCATGTTTGGGTTAACCACAGATGCACCGGTGAGGAATGTGTATTGCACACCATTGGCAGCCGAAGAAGCGTTGTATTCGTCAACGAGAGATTGGTCAATAGCAACTTCAACAGCAATGTTTGACGGTGCTGGTTTGGTTAATCTCACGGGGACTAATTCCAACGGGTCGCTGAAATCGCTGATGAAATTACCGTTTGCCTTGTATTCGACGGCGGCAAAAGTTTCATCGGGTTGGTAGAGGTAGATGTAGTTGATGTCGTACGGGTCAACCTCGTCATCGCTGCACGCTGTTAATGGCAAGAGAGCCAATGCGATAGCGCCAAAAGAGATGTATTTTAGAAATTTGTTCATAGTGATGTCAATTTTTTACTCGAATGAAACTTCTTGCCATGATTTCACGTTAGCGTCACCACCGTTAGCAGCAGAGCCAACGGTTACGTTGTGACCGTTTCCGGTAACATCGTGAAGCACAGAGCCTTCGCCTTCGTTCATGGGGAGATAGAAAACGAGGTTGGGGTCGGTATATTTCACTTCTTTTTTCATGTTTTTGGCGATTTGAGAGGCGCTGCGCACAGTTTTCCAAAGTCTCACTTGAGCCATTTGCACGTAGTCTTTGAAGTATGTAGAGCCTGAGCAAATCATGTTTAGGCCATTGACGGTGAGCACTGTTCCGGCAGCGGCAGTAGAGCTGTTGCGCTCAACGCCGTTCACGTACAGAGTGACTTTGCCGGTGGTAGAGTCGTAAGTGTGAGCGAAGTGATACCATTTGCCCCATTCGAGCGGAGTGTCGTTGGGGTCACCGGAGTCGTAGTTAGCGTCAATGCCGAGTGTTTTGATTTGTAGGAAGTTGTAGACATTACGGCCGTTGACGGTGTAAACAACGTCGCCGAAACGGATGTATAACTCAGCGTTGGCTTGGAATGAGAATAGAGCTTGGTTGTTGACTGAGAAACCGCCGGTGTTGCTGGGATTTTGTACGCGAGCCCACCACTCAAGGGTTAGTTGAGGGAGGTCAACAGGTGTGTCCCAATCCATAGACATTGAGTTGCCGTAGTAGAATTGAGGCACAGATTGTTTCAAGACTTTGCCGAAAGAGATGATGTATGAGTTAGAGCTGCGAGTAACTTCCATGCCTTGTGCGCCGGTGATGGCGATTGGAGCAGCGTATTCGGTGCCGCTTTCGCCGTTGAAAGATGTGACTTCAATAGGCACAACAACAGATGTTTCGCCAGCCGGTATTGTGGCAGTTTTGGCGAAAGAGATGTATTGTTCGGGCACGATTTGAAATTCGGTTTCGTTGCGTTCGTTGTAGGCTTTTAGTTTGCTTTCGTCGAGGGCAAGATTTACTGTTACGTCATTTTCGGCGGGTTGGCCAAGGCGCACAGTGATAGAAGTAGTGCTCACAGAGCCAACGTCGCCCAATGTGATATCTGAAATATTGTCGGAGGCAGCTTCAGAAATATACACACGGTTGTCGATGACATCGTTTTTGGGGTCGCAAGAGGTGAGACCAACGGCAATCATCGAGAGTGCTAATATGTTGAATGCTAATTTTTTCATATCGAGAGTAATAAAATATTATTAGTTTCTGATGGGCGGGTTTTGAGTTGCAATGCCTTGGCGCACATACGGATAGTCGGGGTTGCCGGAATAGTCGTATTCAATGTGGTAAGCGCCCATGCCGGCATGAGGGAGTCCGAGGTGGTTTTTGTAAGTCATTTGCTCAAGGAAAAGAGGTTTGTGAGCAGCGCGTTCGAATGTGGTGCACACAATAGATTTGGCAAGGGCTTGTTCAAATACTTCGGGTTTGTAGGTTTTTACAACGTCAAAGAAGTAGTCGAGACCACTATTGTCGAGTTCGTAGGTTTGCCACATGATGTAGTCGAGAGAGAGGACTACGTCGTCGTCGAGTAGGTCGTAGTAGCTGAGCCATCCGGTGCCACCGGGAATGTCAACGCAAAGCATTTTGCCGGTTTTGTCGAATTCGGAGCGAAGAGTGCGAAGGAATTCGTTGCAAACGTTACGCATGCTGAAGTTCATCAGAGTGCCGGTGGCTTCCATGTCGAGGTCGTAACCGCCGATGTTGTATTTGTTGCAGGTGTCGACGAGTGCGAGGGCGTATTTTTTTGCAGCAGCGATGCATGATTGTTCATCGCCGGCATTGAAGCCCCAGAACTCTTCAGCGGTGTATCCTGAAGGAGTTATGTTTTCGCCGATGTTTCGAGCCGTCCAAGACATAACAGTTTTAGAGCCGCGAGCTTGGAATGCATTGAGGTCGGCTTGTTGCGCATCGGTGAGATTACCCCAAACGAGCCAAAGGCCAACAAAATCAACAGAGTCGGGTAATCCCATCAACGAGTTAGATTTAGCGCCGGCAGCCCAACTACCAAACCATCCGAACATCACTTTGTGAGGAGAGCCGAAATAGTCTTTGAGGTTGTTATAGTATGCGTCGCTGGGTGCTACGTAATAATCTTTAGCTTCGGGATCGGTCCAGTCGCTGCAAGAAGAGATAGCAATGGGCAGGCCCACGATTGCTAGTGCAGCTATTAATATAGATTTTAATCCTTTCATTGTTGCAAAATAAATAGGTTATTAGTTCTGTTTAGCCCACCAAAGGTCGGTAGCTCCGGTGTCGGGGCCACCGAGGAGTTGTTGAGCGGCCTTGACGTTGGCTTCGTTGGTGTTAAATTCGCTTTGGGGGTATGGTAAACGGCGCATGCCACGAGTGGTAGTTACACCGTCAGAGCTTTTATTGTCGACAACCGGGAAGAATTTGGGGTATCCGGTGCGGCGGAAGTCAGCCCAAGTTTCCCAACCGTTGGGGAAGTTACCGAGCCATTTTTGCACCATGATGCGCTCAAGGTTAGTATCAAAAGAAGCGTTGTCGTCCCAAGCCGGGGAGATTGTAGACACGGGGTCGATGCTGAAATTAGTATCAACGATGTCGTTGTGGCGGCGAGGAGAGGCGGTGCTAGAGAGGTAGCTGCCTATAGAAGCTCCGCGTTCTTGCATTGAGACGGTTACGCCTTGCTCATAGAGGGCTTTAGCGGTGCCGCCCATGTTCCATCCGCGCAAAGCACCTTCAGCGCGCATAAACCAAGATTCGCTGGCAGAGAGTGCGAGGAGTTTGTCTGTGCTGCTAATGTTGAGTTTAGAAGTAGAAGCGTAACCATTGCCGTAGTAGTCGTAGTGGTAAACACCTGAGCGAGCGCCAACGTAAGTGTTACCATCAGAGTCGGGAGTTCCGGCTTCTTTTGCGTAAATAGGTAGGCGGGGGTCATTGTAGCCGCCCATGTAAGAAGTGATGTTTGCATTCACACGAATTTCGCCCCAAGACTCACCGATAAGGTCGAATGGGTTTCGTTGTGTGATGAAAGAGCTCCAAGCGGCATCAGCAGCGTCGGTAATTACACCGTAAGCATCGTTAACGGCTTCTTCGGCTTTTTGTTGAGCGAGAGATGCGTTGACGTTTACAAGACGCATAGCCATGCGCAATTTGATGGTGTTGGCAAATTTGACCCATTTGGTGAAGTTGCCTTGGTATAGATAGTCAGAGTTAGCGTAGAGGGTGGAGGTGCCGGCAGCGGCAGCTTCTTTCAAACCGCTGATAGCATCGTCGAGGTCATCGAACATGGCGTTGTAGAGGTCGGGCATATCGTCGTAAGCTACAGCATATTCGGTTCCGGTGATTTGAGAGTATGGGATTGGGCCGTAGCAGTCGCTGACGCGTATAGATCCAACCACGCGAAGTAGTTTAGCCCAACTCATAATCACACCTTTTCCTTCGGTGATGCGTTTGATTTGGAAGTAAGAGGTGTAGATTTGCGGGAAGGAAGTGTCGAACATGTTACCAGACCAGCCGATGGGAGGATTGTATGTTGCGTAGTATCGGTCGGTGCCCCAAGCATTTTTGTTGGAAATCATGCCGCCGTATTCGTTTCCGATCATCATGTCGAGCATCTGAGCATTGTTTTCCTGACCTTGCACCATGACCGGAATCATGCTTGAAATGAGAGAAGCAGTGGCTGAGTTATCGCCTTGCATTTGGTCGGGGGTAGGGGCTTGAGGATTAGTGTTGAACTCTTCGAATTTGCCTGTGCAGCCAGCTGAGAGTAAAATGAGGCTACCACACACCATCAAGCTTGCTATGTGTTTGATATTCTTTGTGTTCATAACTTACGTGCATTTAGAAGGTGAGTTTAACATTGAAACCGTAGCTGCGGTAGCCGGGTTGTTGGAAGTAGTCAACTCCTTGATAGAAGTTGTTGGTGGTAGACGAAGTGCTTTCGGGGTCGAAAGGCGCTTTGCAGTATATCATCCAGAGGTTTTTGCCGGTGAGACTGAGTGTTAAATCGGCAATGTTGTGAAGACGCATGCGAGGAATTGTGTAGCTCACAGTAACGTCAGCCAAACGCACGTTTGTAGCACTGTAAGTGTAGTAAGTGCCGGGAGCTTGAGAGATTGTTTCGTAGTAGTTTTGAGCGTTGACCACACCGTTTCCGGGAACTTCTACGCCACCGTTTTGGCGAGCTATGGCTGAAGCCTCAGAGACGCCGTAGCGGTCGAGCACGGCTTGAGTGTCGCTGATTACCAAACCGCCGAAACGTCCGGTAACAGACCACGATACGTTCAAATCGCGCCAGCCGATGCTTCCGGTCCATCCCATGTTGAATTTGGGAAGTAAAGAGCCAATCTTGTAATAATCAACAGTTTCAAGTTCTACGTTTCCGGTAGCGGGGTCGGTCCAGATGTATCCGTTACCTGATTGACGAAGACGTTGGTTAGAGTAAAGGTCGCCCATTGTGCCGCCTTCATAAAGGCGAATAGCCGGGCCGCCGGACATACCTAAGCAGCTAGTAGCAGCGAAGTATTCCATTTCGATGGGGAGACCGGTGTCGGGGTCGGTAGCGCCGTTGGCAAGTCTAACCACTTTGTTTTGGTTGAGAGTGTAGGTTAAACCGGTGTTGAAACTCCAGTCGCCCCATTGGTTTTTGTAGCCGAGAGCGGCTTCAATACCACGGTTTTGAATGTTACCGGTTTGAACGAGGTTAGTTTTGTAGCCGGAACTACCAGAAGCTTGAATTTGGAAAGTTTGGTTGTAGGTGTTGGCCTTGTAGTAGGTAACATCTAAGCTGAGAGTGTTGTTGAAGAATTTGGCATTCAAACCAATTTCATACGATTTTGTATTTTCGGGCTTCAAGTTAGTGTTGTAGTGAATAGATGGCCATTCGTATTGACCGGTTTGCTCGTTGTAAGAGTATTGCATGCGAGTCAAATAGCGAGATGGAGAAGAAGCGACTTCAGCCCAAGAGCCACGCACTTTCAAATAAGAAATTTGAGTGGGAAGGTATTGTTTGAAAGTTTCGCTGATTAACCAAGAAGCACCGATAGAAGGATAGAAATAGCTAAGTTTTTCGGTGTAAGCGAGCATAGAAGCCCAGTCGTTACGACCGGTTACAGTTAGGTAGTAAGCGTGATCCCAACCGAGCTCGGCGCTGGCAAATACAGATTGAATTTGGTCGTGCCATTCGCCTTCGTTTGGTTTAGAAGTGTTTTTGTCGATGTTGCCGTAAGAGAAGAAATTGGGCAATGTGAGCAAGCCACCATTGTAGTAGTTACCGTCTTCAAGCATATCGTTGATAGAGCCGCCGACTTGAGCGTTGAGGCTTAGACGGTCATCAACAAAGTTTTTGTTAATGCTGGCCATAACGTCGGCATAGGTTGAGCGGTCGTTTGTTTTGCCGTGATAGTAGTAACCTTTGTCGCTACCTTGAGTCCAAGTTGTGCGAGTAGAAGCGTAGTATTCTTTTTTTGTGTCGGTGTTTGTGTTATCGACGCGCACACGTCCCATTACGTACAACCAGGGAAGGATATCGTATTTGAGAGAAGCATTAAGCATGTAGCGTTGCTTTTTGGCAGTACGGTTCATGCGGTTTTGCAACCAGTATGGGTTTTGCATAGAGAATGCAGTGCTGTATTTTTGTTCCCAGTATTGAGTGTTGATGTTTCGAGAAGCATCGTATCGTTCGTACATGCGCACTTCGTCAAAGTCTTCGCCACGCGGGAAGAGGTATAGGGCAGCCAGCGGATTGAAGTATTCGCCTGAGCCAACCATGTTTTTGTTGTCTTGCACAATGTATTGAGCGCCGAGGTCGAGCGTCATTTTGTCGTTTAGAAACTTGGCGGTGTTGCGAATGCTGAAGTTGTAGCGGTTGTAGCTACTGTTGGGCATTGTGCCGGGAGCGTTAGTTACGGCAGCCGAAGCAAAAGTTTGATTGTGAGCATTTCCGGTGCTGAAAGTCAAAGAGTTGATTTCGGTGACACCAGTGCGGAAGAAGTCGGCGGGGTCGTAAGTAGATGGAGTGGCAAGAAGTTTGCCCCAAGAAGTAGCTTCACCATCGTTGTTGCCGTAAATATTTTGGAACTTAGGCATGAAGGTAACGTTCTCAAAACTAGTAGAATTGCTGTAAGTTAGTTTTGTTTTGCCTTCGGTGCCTTTTTTTGTGGTGATCAAAATCACACCACTGGCGGCATCAGAGCCGTAAAGAGCCGCAGCAGACGGGCCGGTGAGCACCGACATTGATTCAATGTCTTCAGGGTTGATATCGGCAACAGAGCTAGAGCCCGGTTGGTCGCTCATTGTGCCACCGCTTTCGCTGCCGGTGTTCACATTAAACATTGGGATACCGTCAATAACATAAAGGGCGTTATCGTCTTTGGTGAGAGACTTGGTGCCGCGCATGATTACGCGAGCAGCCGAACCTGCACCAGCGGCAGAAGAATTGATGTTTACACCTGCAACTTTACCTGCTAAAGAGTTGATGAAGTTAGCGTCTTTGTTGCCGGTGAGAGCGGCACCGTCAACGGTTTGCACGTTGTAGCTAAGAGCTTTTTGTTCGCGTTTGATGCCGAGCGCAGTAACTACAACCTCATTTAGAGTTTTAGTGTCTTCTTGCATCACCACGTGAAGTGGGCCAGCATTAGTTACTTTGATTTCTTGGGCGGTGTAACCCACGTAAGAAACTTTTAGAACTGCACCGACAGCAGCTTTGATAGAAAACTTGCCGTCAATGTCGGTAGCCACACCAGATGAGTGTCCTTTGATAATGACACTAGCACCAACTAATGGCTCATCTGAGGGGTCTACAACCGTACCTGTCACATTTATCGCTGATTGGGCAAAAAGCATTAGCGGACAAATGAAAAACAGTAGGCTAAATAGTCGTTTCATAGAGTGACTCATAAAATTTAGTTATACTGGTTAATTAGTTTTTAGTAGAAAAAGTATTGTTTTAAGGGGTTAGATTTTAAAACATTTAAAAGCTAACATGATATAATTGTAATTGAAGAAGAAATTTTTCCTAAAAGCACTACAAAATTAGTAAAATATTTATAAAATACATAATAATTTGCACATTAATAAATATGTTGTGCAACATTAGTGTGATACATTGCTGAGATAGGAGAGAGAAATTGGGAGTTATCAAAGCGCGATTTTAACGTTTTTAGCGAAAAAATGTTTATAAGAGGCGGAAGATAAGCTAAATTTTTTTTACCTTTGCATCATCGACAAAAATCAAAAAATTATCACATAAAAACAAGATTTACTATATAGTATCATGAACACAAAACCCGATTACGGCTTTTGGAAGCTCTGGAATTTGAGCTTTGGCTTCTTTGGAGTGCAAATAGCGTACGCTTTGCAAAGTGCACAAGTGAGTCGCATATTTTCGACTATAGGCGCTGATCCTCACGATCTTAGCTATTTTTGGATTCTACCCCCGTTGATGGGATTGGTGGTGCAACCGTTGGTAGGCTCGGCAAGTGACCGCACGTGGAATAGATTTGGTCGCCGATTGCCCTATTTGTTGGTTGGCGCTTTGGTGGCAATAATAGTGATGTGTTTTCTTCCTAATGCCGGGTCTTTGGGCTTGAGTGTGTCGTCAGCAATACTTTTTGGATTGATAATGCTGATGTTTCTTGACACATCCATTAATATGGCAATGCAACCGTTCAAAATGCTTGTTGGCGACTTTGTCAATGAGAAACAGAAAGGTTTGGCATACTCAATACAATCATTTCTTTGCAATGCCGGCTCGTTGGTGGGCTATCTAGCTCCAATAGTTTTGGCAATGTTCCTCAGCAATACTGCGCCCGAGGGAGAAGTTCCGGCAACGGTTACCGGAGCATTTTATCTTGGTGCTGCTATTTTGTTGCTGTGTGTGCTCTACACATTCTGGAAAGTTCGCGAAATGCCACCGGCAGAATATGCGGCATATCATGGCATAGACCTTAATGCAAAGAAAGAAAGCGGCAAGAAGGAAAATATATTTCAGCTGTTGGTGAAAGCTCCGAAAGTGTTCTGGACCGTTGGTTTGGTGCAGTTCTTTTGCTGGTCAGGTTTCTTGTATATGTGGACCTATTCTACTGATGCAGTTGCAAATCAGTCGTTTAATGCTCCGTCGGTAGAAAAAGTGACCGGTATCACAGTTGACGGCAAACAGTACGCCGACAAATATTTGTTTAACGGCGAATCTCCGGTGATTGAAGACGGAAGACTTGCGATTGCCGGTATTGTGGTTGACGGCAATATGATGTCACCGCAAAACGTGTCGCTAAATGGAGAGAGCATCATTGAAAACGGAGCGATTGTATATGCAAACGGCACTCCGAAAGTTTCACCTGACAATGGTGTGATAGCAGAAGCCGGAGCAACACTGCGTGTTGACGGAGCAGATGTAACTGTGGCAAACAGTGCGCTAACATGTTCGCAGTTGTCAATGGTAGAGCCCGGCACAACACTCACACTTGCCCATATTGCGACAATTGATAAGAAAACGGGCAAATATGCTCTTGAACAGACATCAGATGTGCCAACAAAGGCAAACAGTGTGATTTCTGTTGACACAACGCCGGTGCTCAATGCGGCATCAAAGCAATATCAGGATGCCGGAGACTGGGTTGGTGTGCTTTTCGCTATTCAGGCTATAGCAGCAGTAATATGGGCTGTTGTGTTGCCGCGATTCCGCAGCCGCAAAATTGGATATTCAGTGAGCTTGCTCATTGGTGCAATAGGCTTTATCTCAGTATATTTCTTTACGAGCAAATATATGCTTGGAGTTAGCTACGCACTAGTAGGATGTGCATGGGCAGCAATGTTGGCTATGCCGTTCACCATACTCACAAATGCGCTCAATGGCGATCACATTGGCACATATCTCGGACTCTTTAACTGCACAATCTGCGTGCCACAAATTATAGCTGCACTTTGTGGTGGCTTGATACTCTCAATGTTTGCTCCGGCAGCAAATGGCGCACCCAACACAGTTTGGATGCTAGTCACAGCCGGTGTGCTCCTTGCAATAGGCTCGGTAGCAGTGTGGAACGTGAGAGAGACATATGGCTCGCAACAGAAATAACACATATAATAAATAAACAATATCTAACTTATTACCTCAACCGTGTATGGAATCTTTACGAAGTCTTTTTAAAATTGGCTATGGACCCTCTAGCTCTCACACAATGGGACCGCGCAATGCGGCTACTCTTTTTCTTGAAGTATGTAATAATCGGGCAACACGGTTTGAGGTTACCCTGTATGGCTCATTAGCAGCGACAGGACGTGGTCACCTTACCGACAAGGCAATACTCGATGTGCTCACACCGGTGGCTCACACCGATATACTTTGGAAACCGGATATTTTCCTTCCGTTCCATCCAAATGGCATGCAGTTTCGTGCTTTTGATGCAGAAGGAAAGGAGATAGAAAATCGCACATGGTATTCGGTTGGCGGTGGCGATATAGTGCTTGAAGGAGAAAGCCGGCGTGCACAAAATCAAGTCTATCGCATGCATACTATTGAGGATATACTCAATTGGTGTGAGGAGACAGGACGTAGCTTCTGGGAATACGTTGACATGTGCGAAGGCCCGGCTATCTGGGAGTATCTTGGCGAAGTGTGGAACGTGATGAAGGAAGCTGTGCAGCGAGGCATCGAAGCCGAGGGTGTGTTGCCCGGAGGTTTGGGTGTGCGTCGTAAAGCAGTGAGCTACTATGTTCATGCAGCCGGATACAATGCATCGCTCAAGAGCCGTGGTCTTGTTTATGCCTATGCTCTTGGTGTTAGTGAGGAGAATGCCTCAGGTGGACGAATTGTAACAGCGCCTACTTGTGGTTCGTGTGGCGTGCTTCCGGCAGTGCTTTACCACTTGCACACATCTAAAAACTTCACAGAGCAACGTATACTTCGCGCACTAGCAACCGCCGGACTTTTTGGCAATGTTGTGAAGACAAATGCATCAGTGTCGGGCGCCGAAGTTGGGTGTCAAGGAGAGGTTGGTGTGGCTTGCGCTATGGCAGCCGCAGCAGCTTCGCAACTCTTTGGTGGCACACCGGCTCAGATTGAATACTCGGCAGAGATGGGACTGGAACACCACTTGGGACTCACATGTGACCCTGTTTGCGGACTGGTGCAAATACCTTGCATAGAGCGAAATGCTTATGCTGCAGCGCGAGCACTTGATGCTAACTTGTATTCGGCATTTTCAGACGGACGACACTCGGTGAAATTTGACCGCATAGTTGAGGTTATGAAGCAAACCGGACATGATTTGCCGTCAATCTACAAAGAGACCTCGCAAGGTGGACTTGCAGCGATAAAGTAGAGATAGCAAAAGTAAATAAACGGCAAAATTTCCAAAAAATCAGTTGGAAAACTGAATTTTTCGGGGCGAAAGTTTTGTCATCTAGCGAATAATGCCTAAATTTGCAAGCCATTACGAATTAACCCGTCTTACCAACGGAATATTCAAACTTTGATTAACAAGATAAAAACTCATAAAAATGAAAAAAGACATTCATCCTTCAAACTATCGCGAAGTGGTATTCAAAGACATGTCGAACGACGAAATTTTCATCACTCGCTCAACTGTTGCATCACGCGAAACAATCGAAGTTGATGGCGTGACATACCCCTTGGTGAAGCTTGAAATCACCAGCTCGTCACACCCGTTCTTCACAGGCAAGCAAAAACTCGTTGACACTGCTGGTCGTGTGGATAAATTCATGAGCCGCTACGGTAACCGTAACAAAAAATAAGCTTACCGCAGCTTTTTGAGTTTAAAACTATAACGCCGTGATGCCTAAGGCACCACGGCGTTGTCGTTATTTTTAATATATCTAATTAAATTACCATGCGAAAATGGGGTATTGAGCCATCA
>CAZGAN010000012.1:0-23820 GCA_964523655.1 uncultured Bacteroides sp. | reverse complement strand
ATGCAGCTTGCAGTAAGGAAATGCATTTCACAGCGTCAGAATGGGCTGCAATGAGCGCAAAAGAGCAAAGTGATGTGTTGATGAACTATCGCATAGCATATCTTGGCAACACAATGGTAAACTGGTGTCCGAAACTCGGCACAGTGTTGGCAAATGATGAGGTGAGCGAAGGTTTGTCAATACGTGGTGGATATCCGGTAGAACAAAAGCTCATGTATCAATGGTGCTTGCGAGTATCAGCTTACGCAGAGCGCTTGTTGGAAGGATTGAACAGACTTGATTGGACTGACTCGTTGAAAGAAACACAACGCAACTGGATTGGCAGAAGTGAAGGTGCTGAAATGCGTTTCAAAATTGACAATAGCGATGTTGAGTTGGAAATCTTCACAACACGTGCCGACACAGTGTTTGGTGTTACATTTATGGTATTGGCACCGGAGAGTGCATACGTGAACCAAATCACCACGGCAGACCAACGTGCAGCCGTAGAACAATACATCAACGAGACAAAGCATAAAACCGAGCGTGAGCGCATGATTGATAAGAAAGTGACCGGAGTGTTTACCGGTGCTTATGCAATCAATCCGCTGTCGGGCAAAAAAATACCTGTATGGGTTAGTGACTATGTGCTAGCCGGATATGGCACCGGCGCCATCATGGCAGTGCCGGCACATGATAGCCGTGACTATGCTTTTGCTAAGAAATTTGATTTGCCTATCATACCTTTGATAGAAGGTGCTGATGTGAGCGAAGAAAGCTTTGATGCCAAAGAAGGCAAGATGATAAATTCAGAAGGCCCTGAACTCAATCTCAATGGTCTTGAAGTGAAAGAAGCAATAGCAAAGACAAAGGTATTTATTAAAGAAAAAGGCATAGGCGCAGTGAAGGTGAACTATCGTTTGCGCGATGCAATTTTCAGCCGTCAACGCTATTGGGGAGAGCCGTTCCCTGTATATTATAAGGATGGTATACCCACAATGCTCGATGACGATAAATTGCCGTTGTTGTTGCCTGAAGTAGATGCTTATTTGCCAACCGAGACAGGCGAGCCTCCACTCGGTCGTGCAAAAAATTGGCAAACAGAAGAAGGTTATAAACTTGAATTGAACACTATGCCGGGCTTTGCCGGATCATCAGCATACTATTTGCGATATATGGATCCGCGCAACAATGACGCATTGGTGTCAAAAGAGGCAAACGGATATTGGCGCAATGTTGACCTTTATATCGGAGGCACAGAGCACGCTACCGGTCACCTTATTTATAGCCGTTTTTGGAATAAATTTTTGTATGACTTGGGTATCATAGTAGAAGATGAGCCGTTTAAAAAGCTTATCAACCAAGGCATGATACAAGGTCGTTCAAACTTTGTGTATCGTATTAAAGATACCAACACATTTGTATCTTACGGATTGAAGAAAGACTATGATGTGACACCTATACATGTTGATGTGAACATAGTGTCGAACGATGTGTTGGATTTGGAAAAATTCCGTGCATGGCGTCCCGAGTTTAACAATGCAGAGTTTGTATTGGAAGACGGAAAATACGTGTGTGGATGGGCTGTTGAAAAGATGTCGAAATCAATGTTCAATGTGGTAAATCCTGATGATATAGTAGAAAGATACGGAGCAGACACATTGCGCTTGTATGAGATGTTCTTGGGCCCGTTGGAACAAAGCAAGCCGTGGGATACAAATGGTATAGACGGCGTGAACCGTTTCATAAAGAAATTGTGGACACTCTTCTACAAAGGAGATGCATGTCTTGTTAGTGATGCCGAGCCAACAGCTGAAAATTTGAAGTCGTTGCACAAACTGATAAAGAAAGTGACCGGCGACATTGAAACATTCTCATACAACACATCAATAGCAGCGTTTATGATATGTGTGAATGAGTTGACAGCACAAAAGTGCAGCTCACGCGCCGTATTGGCTGATTTGTTGGTGGTATTGGCTCCGTTTGCACCGCACGTGACTGAAGAATTGTGGCACACAGCCATAGGCAAAGAAAGCACAATATGCGATGCACAATGGCCGGCATTTAATGAGAAGTATCTTGTTGAAGATACAGTGAACTATGCAGTGTCATTTAATGGTAAAGCACGTTTCAACATGCAAGTGGCAAACGGCACAGATAAAGGTGAAGTAGAGAAACTTGCATTGGCTCATGAAGGTGCTGCTAAATGGCTTGAAGGCAAAACAATAGTTAAGATAATTGTGGTGCCCAACAAGATTGTGAACATAGTTGTGAAATAGTTATAAACACTATAACAACATAAAAAAAAGCTCGGTGTCGAAAAAACGGCACCGAGCTTTTTATTTAAATGATTAATAAGTATTTTTTTTATTTAACCAAGAGTTTGAATGTTGTGTTAGCAGCGCGAACGAGGTAAGTGCCGGGAGCAACAGGAACAACGGCGTTACCACGAGTTTGAGCTATTTTGCGGCCTGCGATGTCGAATACTTGAGCGTTGTCGGCATTGATGTGAATTTGACCGATAGTAGCATAAACGCTGAGGTTTTGAGCTGCGATAGAGCTAACACCTGAAACATAACCTGTAGCTTCGTTTGAAGGTTCAGAGTCAGCAACGTTGTAGACAGCAACTACAGTGTAAGTGTGGTTAACGTCGGTTGACGGAGTTTCGATGGTGTAAGTAGTATCTGTAACAGGTTCTTCATTAACTTTTGTAGAGCCTTCGTAGATGTCATAACCAACAAGCACGGGTTGAATGCCTGTTTGTTTTTGAACGAATGAGAAGTCATCGAGAACAACAGCACCGTTGTTACCGTTAGAAGCAGAAATTACAACAGCGAAGTATTTAGTGCCTTCAGGAACGTTGAAAGAAATTTCTTGGAAGTCGCCACCTGCGTTGAGGATGCTGGTGATTTCGGTAGCTTCAAGAGCTGTTTCGGTGAATGAAGCTTTTTCGGTGTCGGTAGAAGAAGTGTAGATAGTAACGTAGTCTGCATATTCGGCACCATACCAGTCGGTAGTAGCGTTGTTGGCAGCGATGTAGAATTTCACCGGTTGAGCTTCGCCACTGAGTTCGGGAGATACCAACCAGTCTTCCCAAGAGCCCCAAGTAGAAGAAACGTCTAAGAGATATTTGTTACCTGTGCGAGCGTGAGCTTGCCAAAGTTGAGAATCTTCAACTTGAACTTTAGTTTGGTCGAGTACACGGAAAGTAGCGTTTTCGTCCATCCAAGCGTAGTAAGTATCGTATTCCTCTTGAGTAACAGGGTTAGACCAGTCGTAAGTGCTACCGTATTTGAGGCCGAGGTTTTCATAATAAACAGTGTAGTGAGCTTCATCATCGTAGAGTGTCCAGTCGCCGAGGTCATCACTCAAAGCAGCAGTGTGAGCATAGCCTTCGAAGCTTTCTTCAGCAGCAACAGTTTCGGGGAGAGTGTAGTCGGGAGCTGTCCAAGAGAGAACGATGTTTTTGTCTTCAACGTAAGCAGAGAGGTCGGTAGGAGCGGGAGTGTAGTCAGCGAGAGTAACAAGGAGAGTAGTTTCAGCTTCATTGTTTGAGGTAAGCTCGTCGGCAGCGTAAACAACTTTAGCAGAGAGAGCAGCTTCAACACCGTAGTCGTTAGTAGCAGTTTCGGTGAAAGAAACTGAGCCGGTAGAAGAAGAAGCTATTTTTTCGCCATCTTTTTGGTCAATTAGATTGCCATTGAGGTAAAGCTCAACAGAGTAACCTTCGGCGTCTTTGCTACCTTTGTTTTGAATGCTGACAGTAGCGGTGTATTCTTCGCCGGCTTTCACTTTTTGAGGAGCGGTGAGAGAAGCGGCATAGAGGTCGTTTTCGAGCAAGTTGTCGATGGTGATAACGTCGAAAGCAGAGAAGCCAATGAATTCGTTATTGATTTCACCTTCGAAAGAAACGGTGATAGGTTCGTCGCCAACAAATTGGCTGAGGTTGATAGATTCGTAAACCCAACCGTCTTCTTCGCCATCGGTGTATGTGTATTCTTTCACAACGGTGCTCTTTTCGCCTTGTTTAACAACGATAGAGTTTTTGAGTTTGTTGTTGGCGTTTTGATAAACGTAGTGATAGAATGAGAGAGCGGGATTCTTGGCGTCTTTCAAAGAAATAGGAGCTGAGGTGATATAGCCGTTAATGTCGGTATAGTCGCCTGAATAAGCTTGAGAGCCGCTGAAGTAGAGAGCGCCATGGTTGCCATCGTAGTCGCTTTCGAGGTTAAAGCCGAACGGTGTGTAGCAACCGCCCCATTCGCTGATATAGTTAGAAACGGTGAGGCTGTAGTCAGATGTATATTGGCTCCAGATTTTGCTTTGTGAACCGTTATTGAATGATTCAACGAACGGAAGTTCGTAAGCGGGACCAACAATTACGTTGGGAGTGTATATAACATTACCTTCGCCTTTATTGTTTGAAGCTACGATTTGGTATCTAACAGAAGTGAGTTCGTCAGTTTCGTAAGTATCGGTAGCGGTGGTTTCGGTGATATTTTCAGCAACCGGGGTGAGGTCGCCATAGTATCCTTGAGATCTATAGACACTGTAAGTAAGGCTTTCTTTATCGAAATAACCGTTGTTTTCACCGGAGATAGGAGGCTCCCAAGAGATGATAACTTGCGGGTTGTTGTTAACAACTTGCACGTTTTGCACATCGCCCGGAGTGTCAAAACCAACGAAAGCGTTGGCATAACTAGTTCGTTCGCCTTCAGAGTTTGTGCAAACAACGAAGTATGTGCGATTACCTGCAGGTTGGTCTTTGAGGGTTATCTCAAGTTTTGTGCCAATGCCGGGATTGTCTACGGTGTAAAGAGTTTCTCTTTCGTTATTTGAGTTGTAGGTTTGGATAGAGATAGAAGTGAGTTCGTCAAGGCCTTCGATGTAACTCCAAGTGTCATCATCGTAGTAGGTGGTAGGAGTGGTGATGTTGAAAGTCACATCGGCAGTGCCGTCTTCGTGAGGAGCGGAAACGGTGATGACGATTTCGGGAGTGCCGGGCTCACCTTTAGCCTTAGCGGGAGCTTGTTGGTGCTGCGGAGAAGCAGCATACACATAGTTGTCAATAGCAACGCCTGAAGCAGCGAGCAACAAGGACAACAGAGCTACATGGGTAGTTTTTCTTCTCATAGTCAAAGTTTTTAAAGTGATTAGTAAATATGATGTTTTTAAGTAAGTCGTAATTATAATGCTGCAAATATAGTAAAATTTTTAGTTGTAGCGTTAAAAAAGCGAGAAATTTATGCAGAAAAAGATAAAAACGTTGCATTTTGTAACTATAAAGACACAAAAATGAGGTAAAATGTCACTTTGCAGGAATAAAAAGATGGAAAAGACAGATGGAGTGGCAAATTTTGAGTTAATTATTTGGTGGAGTGGAAAAAAAGTTGTTAATTTGCCGCATCATCACTTACGAACTTAGTTTTTATTAGAATTGTACAAACGATATTAGTTTTTGTCCGCGAGTCCTTCTTATCAGGAAAGTTTGTATCAAGAAACAATAATAAAAACTTAAAAAAAAAGACTATGAGAAGAAAAACTACTCAAGTGATGATTATGTCGTTGTTGCTCACGGGTGCAGCAACGCTGTTTGGTGGCTATGTGTATGCCGCCGATGACGATAGTGAAACTACCACGACGGTATCATATCGTCCGTATAAACCATCTAATCCTTCAGCCGAAGTTGGTGAGGTGGTATCAGGCAAAGCAACTGTTACATTGACATTCACTACTCCCGACCAATCATACGATACTTATGACGGAGCATTGGACAAGGATGAAGAGCCGTTAACAGAGATAACCGATATCGTAGTAGCAGAAAGAGAAGCCGATGAGTATGACTTTGACTACGTGTACACAGAAGTGATACGTTGCACCGGCAATATCGAGATTGGCAAAGAAATGTCGGTTGTATTGAAAGATCAAGCCGAAGGCAAACACACATATTTTATTATAGCTCTCAACTCAGCATCGCCTTCCGATATTTCAAAAAGCGTTAAATCATCAAGTGTAAGCATTGATGTGACTGTTGGCGTGGTATATGAAGCACCGGCAGCAGTAACCGACCTCACATATACTGATAATTATCCGGAAATCACTTTGTCATGGACAGCACCTGAAAAAGGAAAGAACGGTGGAAGCATCAAGACAAGTGAGTTGACGTATGATGTTTATCGCGGCAGTAAAGTTATAGCTTCTGATATAACAGCAACAACATACACCGATAAATTGGAGCTCACCGAGCCTACCGAACTCAGCTATTCAGTAGTAGCAAAAACTTCGTTGGGCTCAAGCAGCAAAGTCACTACAGATAAATTTGTTGAAGGTCCGGCATACGAGATACCGTTTACCGAAACATTCGACGGTGGAAGTTATGGTGGCTCACCGAGTCACATTTGGTCAAGTGCGTCAACAACAAGTGAATTGTCAACAAGCACATACGTGAGCAACACAGCAACCGGAGTGACAACAAATAAGTTGGAAGGTGGCTATGATGGTGATACCGGCGCATTGTATATCAAACAAAACGGCAGATATTTCGGATATGTAGATGAAGATGAGGAAGAAGTTGAAGGTGTTGCAACATACACATCAGCTCCCATTTCATTGAAAGATGCAAAACGTCCGGCATTGTCATTCTATCAATACATAGCTCCGAGCGAAAAGAATGTGCTCAAAGGCGCAGTTTTAGTAGAACAAAACGGTGAGCAAACAGTGCTCAACGAATACACATACACCGAAGGCACTGAAGGTTGGCAAGCAGAATCATACGACCTCAGCCAATTTGTTGGTGGCGACATCAAATTGATATTTAAAGGCAGTGCATTGAACAGTGCATACGGCTTCACCGCATTTGATGTTATCAAGATTGAAGAGTCAAATGACTATGACTTGGTGCTCACATCATTTACCGCACCGTCAAATGTTGATGCCGGCGAAGAATACACAGCAAGTGCTGAAATCTTTAACAAAGGTGCTAAAGCAGCTGAAAACTTCAGCGTAGAGCTTTATTTGAACGGTGAATTGTTTAAAACAGAAACCGTGGCTTCATTGGCTGCCGGTGAATCAACAACCGTAGAATTTAAGGCAAAAGCCGATAACTCATACGGCACAAGTGCAGCATTTGAATTGAAGGTTGTGTTAGAAGGCGATGCAGTGCCTGAAAACAATACAGCCACAGCAACAATGGCAGTAAGAACTGCGGCAGCACCGGCAGTGTCAGACTTGGCAGCAGAAGCTGCAGATAACGCAGTCACACTCAAATGGTCGGAGCCTGATTATAAACTTCCGGAAGCACAAAAAGTGGTAGAAAGCTTTGAAGACTATGCTCAAGGTGCAACATCATTTGGTAGCTGGACAATGAGTGCAGCACACTCTTACGGCCCTGACTTTGAAGATCTTGGTCTCGACGAAGATACATTCACCGGCAAAGCAACATTCACTGTTGTTGATAGCGAAGTTGTAGGTACCGACTGGGGTGGCAAAGCATCAGACGGCACAAAATATTTGATGAATGTTGGTAAAGAATATTACCGCACAGACTGGTTGATATCACCGGTACTCAGCGGCAGTGCACAAACCGTGACATTTAAGATTGCATCGCGCAAGTTTATAACAGACTGGTTTGGTGACGATTATAATGACCATGTGAAAGTGTACTACTCAACAACAACAAATGAGCAAAGTGCATTTACAACAACAGTTGTTGACAAAGATATCACAGCTTCATTGAAAGCCGGTGATGATTTTGAAACAATATCAGCCGAGCTTCCCGAAGGAGCAACCTATTTTGCAATCGTTATTTCAAACAATGAAGATGAAGATGGCGAATCTGTAGTATTTATTGATGAAATTTCATTTGAGCAAGGAGCAGACGGAGTAGAACCGGTGCTTGTAGGCTATGATGTATATGACAATGGTGAAAAGATAACAGAAACACCTGTTACCGACACAACATACGTTGTAGAACAACCGGCTGACGGTTCACACAAATACACTGTTGTGGTTGTTTACAATGTTGGTGAATCAGAAGCATCAAATGAAGTAGAACTCTCAACTAGCGGTGTTAAGAACCTTGACGCAGCAAATGTGAAAGTTTATGCAACAGCAGGTGAAATTCACATCAACGCAACAGCAGCACAAGTGTTTGATTTGGCAGGTCGCAAGCTTGCACAAACACGCGGCAATAGCGTGGTCAATGTTGCAGCCGGCACATACATTGTACGTGCAGACAACAAGACCGTGAAATTGGTGGTTAAATAATTCATTACATAATTCTCGGATTGACGAGGGCGTGCTCAAGGGTGCGCTCTCGTTTTTTATTCGGGAATTGCGAGACAGAGCATGTGTGAGCTGATAGGAAGCCAGTGCAAAGAGAAAGTTTTGTTGCGCAAGGTTGCTGTGGCGGGGTTTAGAGGATTTTCGGAGTTAAGAGAGATTTGTATATCGGAAGCGAAGTTAACACCTGAGAAACCTGCGCATTTGAAGATGGCTTCTTTGGCTGTCCAAGCACGAAGAAGACCATCAGAAATTTCGGAGAATTGAGCGAGCTCGTCGGGGCTAAGGAAACGCGTGGCAACGTTGTGCAGTTGAGAGCGCGGGGCTTCGATGTCGATGCCAATAGCATCGGCATTTGTAGCAACGGCGAGAGCAGCGTGCGATTGAGAGTGAGATACAGAAATAGATACTTCGGGCTTCTCATGAATGTAAGGAGCGCCGTTGAGATGGTGTCCGAGACTAGTGCCGGGAAAAGCTTCAGCGAGCAACGAAGAGACGGCTAGCCGTTCGTTAGAGCGACGAGAGTGCGACACATTTTCGATTTCGGTTACGAGAATGGTAACGTCGTTTATGTTAATTATTTGCATGATAGAGTCTGTCCGAGTTTAGTTATGTCAGTGAAAATGGCTTTGTAGACAGGGGCAATAGAGTCAAAAGCGTTAGAGTGAATATCAGAGTGCATAAACGCAGTAGCCGAAACAATAATACCTTTTTGGGTGTTCGCTGCGAGGAGCTGAACGGGTGTCTGGCTAACAGATTGTGCTAAAAGAATAACACCGTTAAAGGCAGAGTTGTTTAATTGAGATGAAAAAAATTGTGTTCCGGCGAGATTACGGTTGATTCTATCAATGCGATTATCCCAAGTTTGGTTGAAAATTTGAGGGTTATTGAGGTCGGAGATAATAGAGATGTAGACGGTTGCATTGAGGTTGTTGTAGACAATGTCGCAGCCGTTGTTTTTAAGCACTAAGACGGCGTTTGAGTTGACAGAGAAGTTAACTAGCGGCACAGAGTCGGCGAGGGCGTAGGAGGGCTTATTTAGGGCAATACGGGGGTATGCGTGTTGTCGCGGCACCGGAGTGTAGTCGGAGCCGGAGCAAGCGCACAGAGCGAGTAGGGCAGCGGGTATAAACTTAAGCCAGTTGCACATCGGGCATGATTTTGACGCGAACGGAAGTGATGCGGTGGTCGGCAACGTCGAGCACGAGGAAACGGCAACGGCCGTAAACAAGTGGCTCTTTGTCTTTCGGGAAGTCTCCTTTGATGGCGAGAAGCATGCCGGCAAGGGTTTCGGCATCTTCGGCAACGTCGGCATAGTCGTCTTCATTGAGCTCAGTGACGCGGAAGAAGTCGGTAAGTAGAGTTCTGCCTTCAAAGACGAAAGTGTTGTCGGGCAGACGTTTGTAGGTTTTGTCTTCGTTGTCGTATTCGTCGTTGATGTCGCCCACAATTTCTTCGAGCACATCTTCCATAGTTACAATGCCTTGAGTGCCGCCAAATTCGTCGACAACAATAGCGAGGTGTTGACGGCGACGGCGGAAGTCTTCGAGCAAGTCGTCAATCATGCGCGATTCGGGCACAAAGTAAGGCTCACGCAAAAGAGTGTGCCAGTCAAAGTTTTCGTTTTTAGTGCCGATGTGAGGGAGTAAGTCGCGCGAGAAAAGAATGCCGCAAATGTTGTCCTCGTTGCCATCGTAGACAGGTATGCGAGAGTAACCACTGTCAATAACAATGTTCATAACGTCGTCAAACGATGCATTGAGAGGTATATCGGTGATGTCGATGCGCGGAGTCATGATTTCAGAGGCGGTAGTGTCGCCAAATTTGAGAATGCCTTGCAGCATTTCTTTGTCGTCGGAGGCTTTGACGTCGGTGATTTCGAGGGCATGACTGAGCTCATCGGTGCTGATGTTGTGAGTTTGTTTAGTCACCACACGGTGCACAATAGAAGTAGAGCTTACGAGAAGTTTTGAGAGTGGAGAAAGAAGCACGGTGAGCGCTTTTACACCCGGGGTAGCGAAACGCACCCAGCCAAGTGGATAGTTGTTGGCAATGAGTTTGGGCAGTATTTCGCCGAAGAGCAAAATCAAAAATGTTAGAATGATAGACTGCAAGATGAAGCTCAACACGGGATGCATGTTAGCAAACACGGGGCCGAGAGCAAAGTTGGTGAGCACAACAATAGTTACATTGACCAAGTTGTTGGCAATGAGGATTGTGGCAAGGAGTTGCTCGGGTTTGTCGAGAAGTGAGAGCGCGATAGAGCCGCGCGACGATTCTTGAAGGTTTTCACGTTGCGATTGCGATAGAGAGAAGAAAGCAATCTCACTACCGGAGATAAACCCTGACGCCAAAAGGGCGAGTAGCGAGATGGCGAGGGTAATTATTTGTGCAATAGGCAAAGGGTCAGATTCCAAAATAAAATTATTTCGTTAATAAATCAATAAGTTTTCTCATGCCTTCAGAGGCACCTGTTTTAATCACATTGATGTGACTAGCCACGGGGGCAGGATTTGGGTCGATATAGTAAATAGGAGTGCCGGGGCGCGTGTAAGCGAGAAGTCCGGCAGCAGGATAAACAACGAGGCTTGTGCCGATGACCACGAAGATGTCGGCTTGTTGCACAAGGTCGATAGCCGGCTCAATGTTGGGCACTGCTTCTTGGAAGAAAACAATGTGCGGGCGCACGAGGTGACCATTAATGCGAGTTTGGGGCGTGGTGTCGAGGCTGCCGTTATTGTCATCGGGGAGGTTGAACAGAAGGTTTTCGTTGTCGAGTGCGCGCACTTTCATGAGCTCGCCGTGAAGGTGGAGCACATTTTTAGAGCCGGCACGCTCATGCAAGTCATCAACGTTTTGGGTGATGATTTGCACATCGAAGTATTTTTCGAGTTCAACGAGAGCGCGGTGACCGTCGTTAGGGCTTGCGTTAACGAGTTGGTGACGACGCTCGTTATAGAAATGGTGTACCAATTCAGGGTCGCGACGGAAACCATCGGCTGAAGCGACGTCCATCACGGGATAGTTTTCCCATAAACCGTCGGCATCGCGAAAAGTTTTGATGCCGCTTTCGGCGCTCATGCCGGCGCCGGTTGATACAACAATTTTCTTTTTCATGATTGAGGTGATGAAGAAAAGTTAAGATAAAATTTCGTAGTTGAAAATAGCTTCAACGAGATAAAGTTTTTTTATGTCGAGGCGGTCAACTTCCATGTCGTCGTAGTCGGGATTCACGCTGTGCAAAATTACTTTGTTGCGGTCGGGGTGACGGCGAATGATTTTGACCATGCGGTAGTCGTCCATGACCACCACATATTTGCTGCCCCAGAAGATGGGCGAGAGGTCGGAAATGGGGCGAATTTGCACGTAACTGCCGTTGCAAATTTCGGGAGCCATAGAGTTACCGGTTACTCTAACCAGGGGATAATCAGGGTTGATTGAAGGCATGTTGAGGTGTCCAACAATGCGGTCAACGGTGAACATGAGGCTAAGCTCTTGGCATCCGGCGGTGACATCAATGTCGTAGACGGGTGCGCCAACAAGTGTGTCGGGGTTTACGCGTGCACCCGAGTCGACAACGGTAGTCACGGCGTGAGCTGTTTCGCGCGGGAATGGCACGTCAGTGCCCCGGGTGAGCCATTCTTTCGACACACCCAGGTTAACGACTATGCGGTTAACAATACGATCAGTAACGCGAATGCGTCCCGACATGAGTTTAGACATGTTGGAAGGGTCGATGTCAATGAGTTCGCCAAATTGCGCTTGAGTTTTGCGCATGAGAGTGATAAGATAGCGAATACGGTCAATCACCGTGGCGGAGCCATCGGGGATTTCAAGGGCATCGAGGCGCTTATTGAGAGTATTTTCAGTTACTTTCATTTTACAAATTAACGAACAATGGCCTTAACCGGGCGGTGGCATTGGTCAGAAGTGATGACATAAATGCCTTGAGGCAAAAGTATGTCGGTGTTGTTATCAACAGAGTCGATATATTTGATGCAACGGCCTGTGGTGTCGAAGATGCGTACACCGGTGTGTGGTGTGCTGCAGATGAAACGCACGGCGCCGTCGAGGTTGAGAATAGCAAATGGAGTGTCAACAGTGACGCCTTGCACGCCTGAGCGGCTCACGTAAACGGTGTTTGACATGGGGCTTCGGTAGCCGAGTCGCACTGATTGCACAGAGTAAGATTCGCTGTCGTAGAGGTCGAAGTCTTCAATGAGGAGTTCGTTAGTCTCGGCTTGAAGTTCTTCGGAAGTAGCGACACCGTTTTTGTACATGGTGCGAGTGACAATGAAGTAGTCAACCACCTCGTCTTGAGGCACAGTCCAGTTTGCCACATAGCTGTTGTCGGTGATGTCGGTTGGCGCAGTAGCAGTGCAAGCAGAGAGCTCGGGTACGGGCAAACATTTGGCAATGAGTGCTACACCGCGAGAGGCAGAGACACCGCCTCCGCTGATGAGTAGACGTGATGTGTGTTCGCCGATTTCGGTGGGAGTGTAGACAACGGGCAACCAGTATCCGTCTTCACTGTTAGCGAGGTTGGCGGCAATAGTTGTGGCTTTGCCGTTGTCAACGAAAAACATCTCAGAGTTATCGCGGTAAATTTGCACGTTGATGGGTGCGTTGAGGTTGTCGCCTTGGAAGAGGAGACGAGCAGTGATGCTTTGTCCGAGGGCTACTTCGCCAAAGTCGAGCGACATATCTTGAACGGGAGTTATCAAAATTGGGTCAGAGTCGGGAGTTGTAGACGACGAGTTTGTATTGAAAATCTGACCTTTTTTGTTACCCCAGATGTATTCGGCAAGTTCGGGATAGTCGATGAACGGGTTACGGTTGTTTTGTATTTTGTAGACCTCTTCGTTGCGGTTTATTTCTTTTTCGCTCACAGGGTCTTCGCGGCTCCATTTGAGAAGGAGGTTCACAGCCCACGATGTGAGTGTTGGGTATGTGTTTTGAGAGACCATGTAGGTGTATTTCCACGTGAAATCTTGGTATGTTGTAGCCATGTAGAAATAAGTGCGAGCGAAGTCACCTTTGTATTCGTCGGCGGGTTCGAAAACAAAAGAAGCACCGCCGCCTTGACCGGTAACGGGATAGCCCACAGTAGAAACACCGTTCTCAAACTTCACGGTGTAGCTTTTGTTGACGGTGCCAAGCGGATAGTTGCTTTTAGCCATGTTTGCAGCGGCTTCACCGGGGTAAAGGTGGTTGAGGTCGATGTAGGCGGGCACGTCGGTGTTTCCTCCCCACCAGCTTTTCGGAAATGAGTGTTCACGATTTAATCCGTTGAAAGAATTGGTGTACAAGGGTATGTCGGAGTACATGTCCCACCAGCGGTTAGACTCGGGATATACGTCGGTTTTGCGAAATTGAGACGGTAGGTTGGAGTATGTAGAGTTGTATCCTGATTGATTTTCGGGATAAATGAATTTTATAGATATGTCGTGCACGGCGGTTTTGAGCGTAGCATCGCTTTTGCCGTTAAGCGAGTTGTAGTATCCGGTTGGGATAGAAGCATTGGCAGAGAAAGCGAGAGCTAGCGCCGCGAGCGATGATAAGCGATAAAAAAATTTCATAGATTGCATAAATTAAGTTGGTGTGTGTGGGTTTAAATTTTTTTGGTCCAAGCGCGACGGCGACGGTGTTGACGACGTTCGAAGTATTCCCATTGTTTTTGAACGTTTTCGTTGCCTTCAAGTTCAACATTGCTTTCGGCGAATTTGTAGCCGTTAGCATTGTAAGAGGGAATGAGATGGCTGAACAGAAGTGCATTTACGCCTTTGCCTTGGTATTCGGGAGCAATTGCCACGAGGAGCAAGTCAACAACATCGCTTTTGCCGCGTATAGCTTGCCATAGACGATACCATCCGAAGGGGAAAAGCTTGCCGTTGCAGCTGCGCAGTGCTTTAGAGAGCGAGGGCATAGAAATGCCAACACCCACAATGTTGTCGTTTTTGTCGGCGATAACGCACACGTCTTCGAGGCGAAGCAAGCCGAGGTACATGTCAACGTAGTAATCAATTTCGGCGGGAGTGAGCTCCACGTAGCCGAAGAGGTCTTTGTAGCAGTCGTTAATGAGTTTGAAGAGAGGTTGGCCGTATTGAGCTTTGACTTTTTTGCGGTCAGTGAGCTCAACGGTGTGAAGTTCGAATTTGCGAGTAACAATGTCGGCAATACGGGCTATTTTGTCGGGTACTTTGTCGGGTACAGCGATACGATATTCAATCCAGTCAACTTCTTTTTCAAAATTCATGCGTTGCATGTGGTTTTGATAGTAAGGATAGTTGTAGATTGTAGCCATAGTGCCCATTTCGTCGAAGCCTTCAATGAGCATGCCTTCAGGGTCGAGGTCGTTGAATCCGAGGGGGCCCGTGATACGCTCCATGCCGTGTTGTTTGCCCCAGTCAATAACGGTGTTGAAGAGAGCGTCAACAACATCGTTGTCGTCAATAAAATCAAGGAAACCGAAGCGCAGCGTTTTTTCGTTGTATTTTTTGTTGGCGCTGTGGTTGATGATGCCGGTTATTCTGCCCACGGGTTTACCGTCGCGGTAAGCCATGAACGATTGAGAAGAGCAGTGCTCGAGAGATGGGTTTTTGCCCGGGATGAGGGTGTTGATAGCATCCCATACCAATGGAGGCACGAAACAAGAGTTGCCCTTGTAGAGGTCAATGCCAAATTGCACGTATTTGCGAAGTTCGCTTTTAACCGGTTTAATCGGTTTTACTTGAATGTTATTGTTTTGGGTAGTCATTTATGTTAAATAGAGAGTATAAAGAAAGTCAGAGCATGGCGCCGGAGTGAGCGGTCATCCACGCAAGGACGATAGAGAGGATTGCGAGGATTGCTATGATAATAATGTATAGGCGTTGGTTCGAACGACCTGAGAGTGCCATTTGCAGGGCTTGCACATCGGTGTAACCGTTGCGGCTGGCGCGCTCGGCAATGCGGTGCACGTTTGGGTCGTGACGGCCGGTCTTTTTGAGCACTTCGAGCATGATTTTGCCGAAGTTTACAATGTCGTCAGATGTGTCTTCGTGGCTGAGCGAGCGCTTTTGGTCGAAGCCAACGTCAATGAGCTTTAGATTGCCAATATCTTCGGTGAAGATAATGGTTTCGGGGCGAATGGGGTGATGAGCGATGTGGTTTTGTTGTATGTACTCCATCGCCATCGTTAGGCGCGAGAGTAGCTGCTCATAGTGTTTGTCGGAGAGTTTATTGTTGTCGAGGAGCGAGCGCAGAGAGTCGCCATAGACGTCGTCGGTGATGATGCAACGACCAAGGCCGGGCACGTCTTCAAAGTCATTAATCATGACAATGTTGGGGTGCGAGAGGTTGTAGCGCACGTCAAACTCTTTTTCAATCATCGCTTGATATTGGGGGTCGTCGCGAAATTGTGGTTTAAGAGTTTTGAGCATTACCCATTTGCCAAATTTTTTGGCTTGGTAAACGTCGTAATACTCTTCGTCCCAAGCTGGAAGGAGTTCGATGTCGGTCCAACGGGCTTGGGGGTCGATTTTATTAGCAGGAGGTTGTTGATCGCCCATAGTAGAGGTTAGAGATTGAAGAGTAGGCGCACGCGAGGGTGCGCCTACGGAGATATAGGAGAATATATTATTCGTTCATAAGGTCATCGAAAGAGATGCCTTTGCCGGGGCGGGGGTTCACTGAGTTAGATGTAGAGCTGCCGCTGTTCACTCCGCCGAGGTTAGAGCGGGTGTTGAACGAGGGAGAAGAGACGGTGCGACGGTTGCGTGTGTAAGCCATTTTTTCAGCTTCGCCGATAGCGTCGTCGTTGTCGAGTTCGTCGGGTTGAAGAATGCGGGCACGGCTGCCGGCGGGACGGCTGTTGAGAGAGTCAGCGGCTCTGTCGCCGTATTCTTTAGCGATAATTTCTTTGTCTTTAGCGTCGCGTTTCACCTTTTCGGGGTCAACGATAGGGCCGTTGTCATCAACAGTAACATCGAAGCCTGAAGCGAGGATAGTGATTTTCACGCGGTCTTCGAGGCCGGGTATCTTGTAAAGACCCCACATCACTTCAACGTCAGAGTCAATGTTGTTAACGAATTCGGTGAGCTGTGTTGCTTCGCTCATTTCAAACGGATATTGCTCATCGTCACTAACGTAGAGCACCATGAGCAATTTTTTAGAACCGAAGATGTCGGTGTTGCGCAAGAGCGGAGAGTGGAGAGCGTCTTGAATAGCTTTGGTCACGCGGTTTTCGCCTTCGCCGTAACCTGAAGAAATGATAGCTGTGCCACCTTCGCGGAGGGTAGTGTCAACGTCGTTAAAGTCGCGGTTTACCACACCGGGGATAGTAATGATTTCGGTGATGCCTTGAGCCGCTGTGAGAAGCGTATCATCGGCTTTAGCGAATGCGTTGAAAATGTCGAGGTCTTTGTAAATCTCGGTGAGACGTTCGTTGTTAATCATCAAGAGTGCATCAACGTTTTTGCTCATTTCTTTGGCACCTTCAAGTGCTTTGAGAACTTTTCGTTTGCCTTCGAAGAAGAACGGAATGGTGACAATGCCGACTGTGAGTATGCCGAGGTCTTTAGCTATTCTAGCAACTACGGGAGCTGCACCGGTGCCGGTGCCTCCACCCATACCGGCTGTGATGAATACCATGTCGGTGTCGTCGTCGAAGAGTTCAGCGATTTTGTCGGTGTTTTCTTCAGCAAATTGTTTAGCGCGTTCGGGTTTACCACCGGCTCCGCGACCCGGACCGATAACAATGCGTGTGGGTATTGCTGATTGGTCAAGGGCTTGTTGGTCGGTGTTGATAAGAACGAATGAAACGTCTTTGATGCCTTGGTTGAACATGTGGTTAACAGCGTTGTTACCACCGCCACCCACACCAATAACTTTGATGCGTTGAGCGGGAGCGCTTTTGCCGTCGCCAAAATCGTGAGTTGAGGTTATATCTTCGGGAGTCATATCTTGATGAATTTTCGGTTTCTGAAATAGGAATGATTTTAGAGATTATAGTTCGTCGTCGAGGTCATTGCCTTCGCCTGAGTCATCGACGAGTTTGTTAATTTTGTTGCGTAGACGGTCGAGGAAAGAAGGACGCATGAGTCGTCGGTTTTCTTTCTCGATGCGGCGGCGCTCTTCGGCTTCTGCTTCTTTGCGAGCTTTTTCGGCTTTTTCGGCGCGTTTTTGCTTGATAGCTTCGGCTTTGTCGTCGTCGAGTAGAAGGAGTGCATCGTCTGATGATGCTTGTTGCACGTGCTGCACTGATTGCTCAGTGTCGGGTTGTGCTTGGGCAGCAGGAGCCGGCGCGGGTTTTTCTTCTTCTTTGGGTGTGGTATCGTATTCGTCAATAGCATATCCACCGAAGCTGCCTCCGGTGTAGTCATATATGCTTGAAACGGGTTGTTCGGGTTGAGGCTCGTCAACGGTAATTTGTTTGGCGGGCTCGGGCTGTGCTTGTACAGCGGGAGTTGGCTCGGGTTCGGGAGTTGGCTCGGGCTGAAGCTCTGTCATGCAAGGCACGGCTTCGGGGTCGAAGCTGCGGTGCATAGCCTCGTAAGCCACGGCGATAACGTCGAGGTTGTCGGAGGTGTTGATTGCGGGGTCGGCAACGTGTATGTAGTTGGGCGATGAAGCCACGCGCACCGGCAGACGGCTGCGCATCTGCAGCAGTTGACAGAGGTTTTTGAGCTTAGCGCCGCGACCTGTCACAATGATGCCTGAGCAGAGGTCGGTTGATTTGAAATTGGCAAAGCCGATGTGTGCGAGTATGTTTGCAATGATTTCTGACACGCGAGCTTGCACGTAGTTGTCAATTTCAATTTGGTCGGGTGTGAGAGAGTTGCTGTCGGAAATGGCATTTCCGAGGCGTATTTTGATTTGTTCGGCTTGCTCTTCAATCACGCCGAGGCCGTTAGCGAGGTCGCGAGTGATGTTTAGAGAGCCGAGGGGTATAGTTGCGAGATACTGAAGCGCTCCGTCTTTGAAGATAGATACGGTTGTTGTTTCGGCACCTATGTCAACGAGCATGCAACCGGGTTTGGTGTCTTCGTTTGTGAGAGCGAGGTTTGCGATTGCGAGGGGACGCACCACGTATCCGCAGATGTCGAGGTTGAGGCGCTCAACAATCACGCGCTCGAGGTTTCGCTCGTTCAAGGGGTCGCAGTAAACAATGGTGAACTCTGCTTTCAGACGTGAGCCGAAAGAGCCGACGGGACGTTTTGTGACCACGTCGTCAACGGTGTAACGCAATGGGATAACGTCGAGCGGTATGCGGTTTTGTGGCACTTGCAAGAGTGCATCGTTTTTGAGATCTTCAATGAGCTTTTGAGTGATTTCGCTTTCTTCGGGGAGTGTGAGCTGAGAAGTTGCTTTGCAAGAAGCGAGAGAGCGACCACCGATAGCTGTATATACACCGGTGATTTCGCGGGGATAAACGCCTGTGCGGCCGCCGAGGCGGTCGAGGGCGAGCATTGTATGACGAGTGACATCTTCAACGTTTTGAATGCGACCGTATCGCACACAATTGGTTAAAGGTTCTTCTTCTATGGCAATAACAGTCACAGGAGCTTCGTTGCCGAGGTCAGCATCGAAGGTGGCGGCGCCGATTTTCGTTGCGGAGCTGCCTATCTCGAGTGATATCACATAGTTTGTTTTCATTGCTAACGTTAGTGGTGGTTTTTAAAGGGTGCTATGTGTGAAAATTTTTTAAGGTCACGTATTTGTTTTTTGGGGAGAGGATTGTGGGGTTGATTGTGAGTCGTCGCCGTTGGTTGTTGTGAGCATAGTGCCGTTGTCGAGCACTTCGTCAACAATGCCGTCGAGCTCTGTGAGTGGACGGTCGTCGATTACTTTTTTGGTGCGACGTGTAGCAACGAGTCTTCCGCGCCATTTCACCGAGAGTGTGTCGTAATAGTCCCATCCTTTGACTTTCATTACGTCGTGATAGAAATGGCGGAGGCGGCTGAATTTGTCGGCAATCATAGTAGTGTCGCCAATGTTAATGACGTGACCCACCACCGAAGGCACAACAATGATGTCACCGCGTTTGTTTTTGGTTACTTCGGTGACGAGGGCATCGTATTCGGGATTTCGGCGAATGAAGTCGAACATGGGGAGCAGCTCGGCAACGTCTTCGCCTGATGCAAAGTGTCCGGAAACGATGGGCACATCAACGTGGTAGCGGGCATCGGCTTTTATGCGTTTGCCGCGGTTGTTGATGTAGTAGGATTGGAAGCCGTCAAACACACGGGCAACGGGTTGCATGGGCACGATATCTATTTGGAGCACTCCGTTATTGAGAATAACGCAGTGGGCTTCTTCGATTTTGTCGAGAGAGCGGAGTTTGTTTTCCAACTCTAGGGTGTTGAGCTTGCTATGCTTTGTTTTTTTGATAGTTTTGCTCAAGTCTCCAAGCTCTATGTCGATATCGGCTGAAGTGACAAAACCGTTGCCGGTGGTGTCGTCAATGCAAATCTGGAGGCCGTTAAACGTGTCTGCGCGCTCACCCGCGGAGGTGAACGAAACAGCGACAATGATGTAAGCGAGTAGCACCACTGTCAGCACACAGTATATGATTGTTTGACGGCTCATGATTATTGTTGAGTTTTAAGAGTTTGAACGAGTTGAGGCAGGTAATTGTTGATATCACCTGCGCCAAGCGTCAATAGAATGTCAAAGTTAATATTTTTTATTGTTTCAACCAAGTTTTCTTTGCAAATCATCATTTTTTCTTTGCAATTTACATCATCGAAGATGATTTTAGAAGTGACACCGGGTATCGGTTCTTCGCGTGCGGGGTAGATGTTGCACAAAACGAGGGCATCAGCTGCTGAGAGAGCAGCGGCAAATTGAGGGGCGAAGTCGCGGGTGCGGCTGTAGAGGTGCGGCTGAAAAGCAACGGCAAGTTTTTTGCCGGGGTAAAGAGCTTTTACTGAGGCAATGCTTTGGCGCACTTCGTCGGGGTGGTGAGCATAGTCGTCGATGATGACATGTCCGCCGGGTAGTGACTCTTTCAGCCAGAATTGGAAACGACGTTCTGCGCCTTGGAATGAAGCCATAGCCTTGCGCACTGTGTCGGCATCAACTGTTCCCGTTACGTAGCATGCGGCAATGGCTGCTACGGCATTTTCAATGTTTATTTCTACGGGCACACCGAGTTCGATATCGGTGATTACGGTGCCATCGAAGGCAACGAAGTCGAACATGATTGTGCCGTTGCCGCGGCGTATGTTTGCAGCGTGGAAGTCGCCTTCATCGCGAGAGTAGCTGTAAACTTTTACGCCTGCTTGTGGGCGCGGACGAAGTTTAAGCCCTGTGTGCACAATGAGGGTGCCGTCGTTGCTGATAAGTTCGGTGAAGTGAGCGAAGCTTTCGAGATAAGCTTCTTCGGTGCCGTATATGTCGAGGTGGTCGGGGTCAGTTGCTGTAACTACCGCAATATAAGGAGAAAGACGGTGGAACGAGCGGTCGTATTCGTCGGCCTCAACAACGGTGTAGGGCGATGTTTCGCTGAGCAAGAGGTTTGAGTTGTAGTTGCGCAAAATGCCGCCAAGAAAAGCATTGCAGCCAACGGTGGCAGTGTGCAAAAGGTGTGCAGCCATTGACGAAGTGGTTGTTTTGCCATGGGTGCCTGAAAAACATATAGCTTTGCTGCTGCGTGTAATCATGCCGAGCGCCTCAGAGCGTTTCATAAGCTCGAAACCGCCGTCTCTGAAGAATGTGAGGGGCACGTTGTTGTGAGGTATAGCCGGGGTGTAGATTACGGTTGTGGTTGCGGGGTCGCGGAAGTCAGCGGGGACGGCGTCCATAGAGTCGTCGTAGCTGATTTTAGCGCCTTCGGCTGTGATAGCGTTTGTAAGTGCGGTTTGAGTGCGGTCATAACCGGCAACATTTAATCCGCGGCTTAAGAAGTAGCGCACAAGAGCAGCCATGCCAATGCCGCCGGCGCCTACAAAATATATGTTTTGTTTCATTTCTGTCTAGTTGTTATTAGTGTATGATTATAGCCTAAGCTAATAATTCTTCGAGCTTGTCAACAATCTTCTGAGCAGCGTTGTTGAGAGCCATTTTTTTGATGTTTTGACTCATGGTGTTGCGTCGATTAGTGTCGGCAAGCAAGTCAGTTGTTGTTTTGCCAAGTTGAGCCACTGCATCAGCGTCGAGAATCATGATAGCAGCGTCTTTTTCAACAAGAGCGAGGGCATTTTTGCGTTGGTGGTCTTCGGCAACATTGGGCGATGGCACTAAAATTGTTGTTGCACCAAGTAATTGGAGCTCGCTGATAGTGCCGGCTCCGGCGCGAGAAACAACCACATCGGCAGCGCGATAAGCCACAGCCATGTCGCTGATGAAGGCTTGAGCGTGAACGTTAGCGTAGTCAGCCGCAGTTTTGGCGCAGTCTTCGGCATAGTATTTTCCGGTTTGCCAAAGCACTTGCACGTCTTTCTCTTTAAATAAAGGTAGGGCAGCGGCGATAGCTTGATTGAGTGTGCGTGCACCGAGGCTGCCGCCAATAGAGAGAACGAGTTGTTTATCGGGGTCAAAACCGAGCGATTTTTTTGCTTCGGCTTGAGTGAGAGTGCATGTGAGTATGTCGGCACGCACGGGGTTACCGGTTTTTATGATGATGTCGGCAGGGAAAAAGCGCTCCATGCCATCGTAGGCAGTGCATACAACCTTAGCCTTTGGTGCCAGCATTTTGTTGGTGACTCCGGCATAAGAATTTTGTTCTTGCAAGAGTGTTGGTATGCCGCACTTTTGTGCTTCTTTGAGCATGGGGCCGCTGGCATATCCGCCAACGCCAACACAGATGTCGGGCTTAAAGTCTTTGAGCACTTTTTTAGCCAGACGCAAACTCTTGTAGAGCTTGGCAAGAACTTTGAAGTTGCGCCACAAACGTTTGCGGTCGAATCCGGCAACGGGTAGGCCAACAATTTTGTATCCGGCAGCGGGCACGCGTTCCATTTCCATGCGGTCTTCCGCGCCAACAAAAAGTATTTGAGCATCCTTGTGGCGGCGACGCACTTCGTTGGCGATAGAGAGGGCGGGGAAAATGTGGCCGCCTGTACCGCCTCCCGATACGAGCACGCGCAAAGGTTGTTTATTTGAAGAGTTAGACATAACAGTGAGGATTAAATTTGAGTTGGGTTGTCGGGCATGTCGCTGTCTGAAAGGGCGCTGATGTTGTCGTGCACTTCTTGTTTTATGCCTTTTCGTTCGGCGAAGCGGCTCACGCTAAGCATCATGCCTATCGCCACAGAAGTGATTATGACCGACGAGCCTCCCTTCGAGAGTAGCGGCAGTGGTTGACCGGAGACAGGCAAGCATCCGGTCACAATGCCCATGTGAAATAGGGCTTGAAACACAATAAACACAGCCATACCTATAACAAGCAAGGCCGGAAATGCTTTTTTGCATTTCATGGCAATACGTCCGGCGCGGGCGAGTAGCCACAGATATAATGCGAGCAGCACCATGCCGCCAACCAATCCGGTGTCTTCAATCACGATTGCATAAATGTAGTCGGAGAAGGCGAGCGGTAGGCGAGCTGTTTCACGCGAATTCCCGGGGAATACGCCGAATATGCCGCCGTTGGCTTGTGCGATGAATGAGTATTGCTCTTGTTGATTTTCGCTGGTAATCTCGTCTTTGTATTTGTCGGGGCGCAAGAAGTCGGTGACGCGCTTCTTACGCATAGAAGTGCGGTCATGCTCCTGTCCCGGGGCAAGATTTGTTGTTTGTTCGGTGGGCTCCGGGTCGTTGTGGGCAACAAGTTTATAGGTTATGAATCCGCCGCCTATAGCCGCGTAAACAAGCGCCACGCATCCGAGTTCTTTCCAGCGCACACCACCAATAATCATCATCGACATAGAAATCACCATCAATAGTATGGTGTTTGTGAGACCTTGGTTAATGAGCATGGCGCCGAAAATCAGCACTATAAAAGCGAGCCACGCCACAAGTTTGCGGTCAAAGCGCCGATCTTCGTCTTCGTGGCCGTTTCTGTAATTTACTATGTAATTGCAAAGCGAACGCGCTATGAGCAGTGCCGCGGAGAACTTTAGCAGCTCCGACGGCTGCACGGATATGCCGAAAAATGAGAACGAGCGTCGTGCTCCATTGATCACATCACCGAAAAACATGGTGTAAATCGTGGCAATGACGCTACATGCAACAATTACGTACGAGAGTTGATAGTAACGGCGATAGTGCACACGTTGCAAGCCGATCATTATCATGAAACCGACAAACAAAAGGGCAACATGTCGCAATAGCGGGCCGAGTATGTTTCCGGCCACAACTTCACGGCTTGAGGCACTGTAAAGCTCTATAATAGAGAAAATTACAAGCGCAATGTATATGCCCCATATTTGTTTGTCAATGCGGGGCTTGGGGCGCACAGCTTCTATTTCGCTGAGCAGTTTTTCTTTGTTTGAGTTGCCGTTGGGGGCACTATCTGTGAGTGGGGTCATTTAAGTTGTTTTACAGCGTCTTTAAATTTGCGGCCGCGGTCTTCGTAGCTTTTGAAAAGGTCGAAGCTGGCGCAGCACGGAGAAAGGAGCACGGTGTCGCCTTCGCTTGCTG
>CAZGAN010000011.1:0-26000 GCA_964523655.1 uncultured Bacteroides sp. | reverse complement strand
CCGGTAGCAGAGCAATAAGTCTCCAAGCAACCGCAGCGACCGCAACCGCAAGCGCGACCGTTGTTGCGTTTCACGATGAAGTGACCGAGCTCGCCGGCATTACCGTCAACGCCATAAACCACTTGACCGTTGACAACGATACCAGAGCCAACACCGGTGCCAAGAGTGATCATGATGAAATCTTTCAAGCCACGAGCGACGCCGTAAGTCATTTCGCCGATAGCAGCGGCGTTAGCATCGTTAGTGACAGCAACGGGGATACCGAATTTTTCGCGTACCTTTGCAGCCAAAGGAATTGGAGCGGGCCAGGGCAAGTTAACTTGCTCAGAGATTTCACCGGTGTAGTAGTTTCCGTTAGGAGCGCCAATGCCGATGCCATGAATTTTATCAGTAGCGTCGTTTTGCTCGAGGAGACGTGTAACTTCGGTGTAAAGCTCATCGATGTAGTCGTCGAAAACAGAGTGCTTACCGGTTTTGATAGAAGATGAAGCGAGCACAACACCGCGAGCGTCAACGATACCGAAGACAGTGTTGGTTCCACCTATATCAATACCTAAAACGTATGGTTTCATGGGGAATTGAGTGGTTAAAATGTTATACGTGATAATTTAATTTATTATATCGCAAATTTACAATTTTATTTTAAACAAAGGGCAAATTAAAGTATAAAAAATAGATAAAAAACAGATTAATTAATATATTTAACAAAATGGTTTCAAAAGTGGGTCGAATTTATTAAAGTGGGAAAGGATATGGTGATAGAAATAAAAAAAGATCGGCTAACCGCCCACGGCTTACCGACCCTCTGAGAGTTGTGTGTTTCTCTATTTCTACCAACTTTTGTTTTATGATTAAAAAATGAGGTTTCACTAATGTAATAGAGATGTAATACGATAGCTAAAAGCTAGGGGAATCAATTAGCAAACGCTTACATCGCAAAATTAGTGTTTATTTAGTTTGATTGCTATCACCTAAAATGGTGAAATTGAGCCGTTTAGTAGTTAATATGTGTTAATGCATGTAAACAAAGTGCATTTAATGCGCTAATTTTGTGAATCGGAAAACGAAAAAATAACAAACAATATTCACGACGTATGCATTTTTTAATGTTGCCATATCTAATCATGACCATAGCTGCTACTGCTGATGTAACCGGTGATTCGCACGGACTCCAACAGCTGGGGGCGGATAATGCGTATGCCACAATAGTAAGAGAGACCATGGATATACCGGTCAGTCAAGTGGTAGAGCAGAAGTTGGAGCAGGAGATGCATTATTACCTAATATTAATAGGGGTTGTGATGTTGTTGGTAGTTATAGTTGTAGCTATAATATGTTTTTTGATATTTAATCGTCGCCGCATACAAGCCATGAAACAAGAGCAGAAGTTGTCGGAGGCGAGGAAGTATATCAGTGGATTGGAGAGTGAGCGCAATCGACTTGCTAAAGATTTGCATGATGGAGTTTCAAATGATTTGCTAGGATTGGAGATAAAGCTATCGTCGTACGATAAAGAGCAGTATGGGTGGATAGCAGATGACATAGCAAAGATAAGAAATGGAGTCAGGTATATTTCACATGAGTTGATGCCGCCGGAGTTTTCACGCTTGGGCTTAGAAGAGATATTATCTTTTTATGTCAAAGATGTGGTAAGCAAGAGTGGGATCAAGACAGAGTTGAACACTGATGGGAGCTTGACAGTAGGAGTGGTATCAGAGCATGTAGCGTTGGAAGTGTATCGCATAGTACAAGAATTATTGTCGAATATACTAAAACATTCTAGCGCTTCGCGTGTTATAATAGATATAAGATCACTTAACTCTGCTGTTGCAAGTATCTGCATAACTGACGATGGAATAGCTTGGTCAGGCGACGCTGTGGTAGATGGCTCGGGCGTCAAAACAGTTGCTGATAGGGCAGTGAGCATCGGTGCAACTATAGAGTATAAAAGAAGCTCAAATCAGAATATAAAGTGTATAATTTTTGATAAATGACTATGGATCAAAGTAAAACAGAAGTCTATGGACTATCAAAAATCCTGATTGTTGATGATCACGAAGTTGTTGTCTCGGGAATACAAAACATCCTGAAACAGAGATTTAAAGCACAATGTTGCTGTGCGACAAACACGGAGAGCGCATTGGCTTTGCTGTCGAACAATACGTTTGATATTATCGTTTTAGACTTGGAACTCAAAGGAGAAAATGCTTTTGAGATAATCAGAACAGTGCAGTCGAAATACCCTAGTACCAAAATATTGATTTATAGCATGCACGACGAGCCGTGGTTATTGGCAAAAGTTATAGATTATGATATCCAGGGCTACCTAACGAAGAGCGAACCGGTAGCAAATTTGGTTGAAGCGATTTCGTCAATAAAGAGTGGACACACTTATTTTTGTGAGTCGTTTGCCAACTTTAAACGAATAAAAACAGACAATTATCAGCTAACGCCGCGAGAGTGCGATGTGATGTACAAAGTGCTAGAAGGACTGTCATCGGCAGAGATATCAGAGCAGTTGTGTTTGAGTGTAAACACAGTTAATTCGCACCGAAAGCGCATCATGCAAAAGCTAGGAGTGAGCAACGTTGTTGAGCTTCTGAACGTTGTGTCACAAAAGCATCTCTTTGATAAGTAGTTGATACATAACTTATTTTAGGCACGCGCCAATGATATGATAAAACGTATTGTTGGCGCGTGCGATTGCGTTATAGAGGTATTAGGATTAATCATTTTTAGGTATTATTTATGATTTTGTTTAAAAAATTTACTAAAAAATGAGTATTGCAGAGAAGTGAAAACATAGATAATTTTGCAGTCAGAAATTAAAAACTGTATCATTATCTATGACAAAAAGGACAATAACTTGTGCAATAATGGCGCTGGCAGCAGCGTGTACGTTACCCTCATTTGCGCAGACAAATGATGGTGACACGACGCGTTTGTTTAAGTCGGTGCCTAAGAGCAGACTATCAGTTGGTGGATACGGAGAAGTTGCAATGTCGAAAAATTTTTATAGCGACAGCTATCTTCGATATACCGATCCATCGAGTACGAAAGATCAGTCACACGGCCGATTTGATTTGCCGCATGTGGTAATATTTTTGGGTTATGACTTTGGCAAAGGTTGGAGCATGGGCTCGGAAATAGAGTTTGAACATGGCGGCACGGAGTCGGCAGTGGAAATAGAAACAGAAGAAGCCGGCGAATATGAATCGGAGATAGAACGAGGTGGAGAGGTTGCATTAGAGCAATTTTGGCTACAAAAAACGTTTAATAAGTCGCTTAATTTGCGAGCCGGTATGATGGTAGTGCCTGTAGGCCAAACGAACTCACACCACATGCCAACCGAGTTTTTTGGTGTGTATAGGCCGGAAGGAGAGAATACGATATTTCCGTGCACATGGCATGAAGTTGGTATTAGCCTATGGGGTAAAATAGGTGCTTGGCGCTATGAAGCTATGTTGTTGCCGGGCTTGGATAGTGAGCGATTTGGCAATGATAGCTGGATACATTATGGGTCAGCATCGCCCTACGAATTTAAGATAGCAAATAGTTATGCCGGAGCAGTGCGCATAGATAATACATCAGTGCGAGGATTGCGAATTTCGGCATCGGGATATGTAGGAAATAGTTTCCGCAATACACTTTATCCGACAAATAATTCAAAAAATAATGGAGTGCATGGCACTGTTGCAATTGGAGCAATAGACTTTCAATATAAAGGACATGGCTTTTTGGCACGAGGAAACTTTGACTATGGCCATTTGAGTGATTCGAAACGTATATCAGATTTTAATATATCAATGCCAAAGACTTCAACATCAAAGCGACAGAAAGTGGCATCAGATGTGATAGCTACCGGAATAGAGGCGGGCTATGACTTCTTTAACTTGAGTCAGCGTATGTCGCAAACGGGACAGAAGTTGTATTTGTTTGGCAGATATGAATATTACGATTCAATGTACAAGATGCAAAGCGACACGAAGGAAGATTGGTGTGGCAGAAAGCGCTTGGCAGTTGGTTTGAACTATTTCCCGATGTCGCAGATAGTTGTGAAGGGAGAGTATTCGATTGGATTGTTGAAATCGCGTTATAACAATGAACCGGCAGTGTCGATAGGCATAGCATATTCGGGCTGGTTTATGTAATCAGAAAAAAGGAAAAGTAATAAATCAAAAAAATAGATGAAAATGAAAAATTACCTACAATTATTGATTGTTCCTGCGTTGGTTGCAGGCATGTCATTGACATCGTGTTCAGATGACAATAATGAAGACGAAGAAACATCAGCAAAAGAGACAGTATTGTCAAAAGCAGCAACAGATTATATTAATAACACTGTGTTGCCAACATATAAAGGCATGGCTGATGCAGCAATCGAATTATTCGATTATTGCGAAGTGATGCAAGAAAAGCATAGTGCCGGAACGCTGACAGGTGCGGATGTGCAAAATGCAGCAACAGCATGGAAGACATCGCGTAAGTATTGGGAGCTATCGGAGGCATTTTTGTTTGGTCCGGCATCAGACTATAATATAGACCCGCATATTGACTCATGGCCATTGGATAAAGATGCCATGGACCGTTTGTTGGTTGAAATACGCAATGGTGCCGATTATTCGTTGGATAACAACTTTGGCTATGGCTTGCTTGGATTCCACTCAATTGAATATATGTTGTATGAACTTTCATCAGATGGAAATACTTCGAGCATACACTCAACAAGCTATACAACAGAAGAGTTGAAATATCTAGTGATGGTTGCCGAAGATTTGCGCAATCAATGTGTTTGCCTTGAAGCATGCTGGGCAGGTACAGAAAATTTGAGTGCAGAGAAGCAAGATATACTAGAAGAAGCAGAGCTTGATAAAGGTAAAAACTATGGATGGATGATGCAAAATGCAGGAAAAGCAGGATCTATCTATAAGACATATCAAGAGACAGCAGAAGAAATACTTCAAGGATGTATTGATATAGCCGATGAGGTTGGAAATACAAAAATCGGACGCCCGCACCAAGGCTCAACACTTGAAGATCGTAACTACATTGAGTCGCCGTATAGCTTGAATTCGATTGAAGACTTTGTTGACAATATTAAGTCAATACGCAATGCATATTGTGGTGCAAATAGCACAGATGCATCTGTTTCGACATATATTAAATCAGTGAATTCAGATCTTGACTCACGAGTTCGCACAGCAATTGACAATGCAATCACATCAATATCAGCAATACCCGAGCCATTTGCAAAGAATGCATCAGGCACAGCAGCCGGCAATGCCGTGAAAGTTGTGGGCACTGATTTGGTGGATGTGCTAGAAGAAGCATATCAACAAGTTTTGAAATGATAAAATAGATAGCCATGAAAGTTAATAATTATGTTCTCGGATTAGGCGTCGTGGCATCGGTTGCAGCACTGTCGAGCTGTAGCGATAACAACGAGAAGATAATAGATGATCCGAGTAAAAATGAAGTAACAGAGCTGCCCGAATGGTATTATGCCGGAGGGCAGCTGGGTACCTCGTACCTCGCAACGTCGAATGCATTTGAACAGCCGACACCGGCTGTGGAAAATGCGGGGCTTTATCAATCGTTTAAAAATGGTGAAGCTTTGTTTGAAAAGCCGTTTATGTCAAATCCGTCAGGAGTAAGAAGTGGTTTGGGCCCGGCCTACGTGCGCACATCGTGCTTGCATTGCCACCCTGGCTACGGACATGGCAAGCGTGTTGAAGCCGGCTCGTTTAATACAGACGAGATAGGAAACGGATGTTTGTTGGTGGTTTATAACCCGAATACGAATGCGTATGTTTCGTGGTTGGCAGGTATGCCACAAAGTCACGCTGTTGCACCGTTTAAGGCGCCGCTTGATGAGAGTAAAATTATAGTGAAGTGGCTAAATCAGACGGATGAGTGGAATAATACATTTCCGGATGGAGAGACTTATGAGTTGATATATCCGGAAGTGACAATACCACAAAACGCAATCTATGTGGTTAATCAAGGTTATCAGATAACTGACCCGTATGAAGTGCGACTTGAAAGTACTATTGGTGTTTATGGCACAGGTCTGCTTGATGCAATTGATGATGCTGATTTGTTGGCACAGTATCAGCAGGAAGAGAAAGATGGCTATTTGAATAATGGCTTGAACAGCGCAATTTATGCAAATGGGGCGTGGACAAGCATGTATAGCAATAGCAATCAGGGCGATGGCACAAAGTACGCAAAGCGTTTTACCTACGCGCTTTCACGTGGCCCGCTTCAGGATGGAGCCGGAGCAAATGCGATATGGAATATTACCAATGTGACACGTAGCGACCGTCGATATCATTATCTTGATGCAGCCGGCACGTGGGCAAAATATTCGGCAAAAGACCCGGATGTGCAAGCCGGATTTGATGCTTATCTAGCAAAGGTAGACCCGAATCACGAGTATGCTGAGTGGTGGAACGGTGACATGGAGACCAGGATTTTGAACTATATTAATAGTAAAAATTTGCCGGTTGAAATGACAGATGACGAATATACCGACTTCATGGTTTGGCACCGCGGTTTGGCAGTTCCGGCTGTTCGAAATATAGATGATCCGGATGTAACAAAGGGTAAGGAGTTGTTTGAAGAAATAGGGTGTTCATATTGTCATAAGCCATCGTGGACAACGGGCGATGATGAGATAAAAGACCCGGCAAAATTCTTCAAAGGAAATGAGTTGCCACGCTATCCGCATCAGGTTATATGGCCGTATTCAGACATGGTGCAACATAAGTTGTGCATGACAAATGATATACGCACCGGATGGTGTCGCACAGCACCTCTTTGGGGCCGTGGCTTGCACCAACGTGCAACGGGTTCGGCAGCGGCAGATAGATTGCATGATTGTCGAGCACGCACAACCCTTGAAGCAATTATGTGGCATGGAGTGTCGTCACAGAGTGATGCTCGATATACGATTGAGAAATTCCGTGCACTTTCGAAGGAAGATCGCAATGCAATAATTAAATTTCTTGATTCAATTTAATTGTACTTGAAACGTGGCGAAACATATACGTAATATATCTTTTGTATTTCTGGGATTACTAACGGTGGTGATGATAGTTGCCACTGTTGTAGAAAAAATCTATGGTACACCAGTAGCATTGCAGATGTTTTACCATTCACCGGTTGTCATAGCCCTATGGGCTGTGACAGCCGTTTTTGCAATGGGATATGTTGTGATGAGGCGCAAACAATTGTCGATAGCTGCGTTTGTGCTCCATAGTGCGTTTGTGGTGATACTGATAGGCGCTGCAGTAACTCATTTCTTCGGAGAGCAAGGTGTAGTGAAGCTGAGCGAAGATGGGAAGTCGGTGCAACAATTCACGTTAAATGAAGGTGGTGAGGCGAAATTTCCGTTTTCGGTAAAAATGATAAAGGCAGAGATTGAGTATTATTCGGCAACGTCAACGCCAATGGATTATGCTACAGATATAGCCATAACATCGGCAAGCGAAACATATAAGGCGCGTGTGTCAATGAATAATATTGCAGAGTATGCGGGATATCGTTTTTATCAAAATGCGTTGGGAAAAGGATATTCGGTGCTTTCGGTGAGCCATGATCCGTGGGGCATAGGCATAACTTATGCCGGCTATGCGTTGTTGTTTGTGGCATCGATAGCGTTTTTCTTTTCGAAGAAGAGTCGATTGCGCTCAATATCGCTTGTGGCGATGTTTTTTTGTTGCATGAATGGTAATGCACAGCAAGTGCTGCAACGGCCGTTGGCAGAGAACTTTGGCAAGATGCTGGTGTATTGGAATGGCAGGGTAGCTCCAGTGCAAACAATGGCACGAGAGTTTTGCCAAAAGGTTTATGGTAGTGATAGTTATAATGGATACACGGCAGAACAGGTGCTGACCGGCTGGATTTTTTATTATGATGATTGGAAAAATGAGCCGTTTATAAAGGTGAAGGATGCTGATTTGCGTGAGAAATTGGGCATGTCGGGTAAGTATGCATCGTTGCATGATTTTTATGCGCATGGAGAATATAAGCTTGAGGCCTTGTTGAGCGGAGAAACGATGGATAAGGCCGCATTGCAAGCTGATGAGAAGGTTAATTTGGTGGCGCAAGTGTGCACAGGAAAGGCGATGCGTATATATCCGTTGCTGAATTGTGACGGCAGTGTTGATTGGCAGTCATGGACAGATAATGGTAGTGGTGTTGTAGACATTGATGATGCGCTATTTGTGCAAACCAGCATGGACGAAATAGCAAAAAATATAGCTCACGGGCGTTATAATGCTGCAAACGATGGAGTTTCAAAGATATGTGAATTTCAGCGTAGGGCGGGCGTTAATGATGTGATGCCAAGTGAGTTTGAAGTAGGGGCAGAGCGTTTGTATAATGTTGTGTCGCATACGTTGCTTGCTGCAATTTTGGCTATAGCGCTTGGTCTTGTGGCTTTTTTCAATCTGTGTAAAAATAGGTATGTGTATATAGGTGCAGTGCTGCTGTTGTGTTATTTGACATTTGTGATTGCATTGCGCTGGATAGTGAGTGGTCATTTGCCGCTGACAAATGGCTATGAGACGATGCAGGCTGCGGCATGGGTGGCATTGGTTATGACACTGTTTGCGCATCGCATAGTTGTGATGCTGCCGATGGGCTTGATTGTTAGTGGATTGGCACTCATGGTTTCGGTGATGGGTGAAAGTAATCCGACTGTTAGTCATTTGATGCCGGTGTTGGCCTCGCCGCTGTTGTCGATACACGTGATGCTGATAATGATTTCATACGCATTGTTTGCGGTGATGATGCTCAATTCGGTTGCGTCGTTTGTGCAAAAAGATAGAGCTAAATATCTTGCAAATGTGTCGACCGTGTTACAATATCCTGCGGTTTTGACACTAGCAGCCGGTATTTTTGTTGGAGCAATATGGGCGAATCAGTCGTGGGGTAGATATTGGGGCTGGGACCCGAAGGAGACGTGGGCATTGATAACGTTGTTGGTTTATGCGTTGCCTTTGCATGCGTCAAGTTTCAAGGCGTTTACACGGCCTCGCGTGATGCATTTGTATAATTTGTTTGCATTTCTCACGGTGTTAATGACGTATTTTGGCGTCAACTATTTGTTGAGTGGGATGCATTCATACGCTACTGCATGATTTTGATTATAAAAGAAATATGGCGCGTCAACGAGATTGGCGCGCCATATTTTTGTGGTATGCGAAGAGGTTATTCGCGGCTCATTAGCCAGCGTTCGGCTTCGAGAGCGGCACGGCAACCGGCTCCGGCAGCGGCAATGGCTTGCTGGAACTGAGGGTCGGCAACGTCGCCGGCAGCGAAAACGCCGTCAATGTTTGTGGCTTGAGAGTATGGTTTTGTTTTGATGAATCCACCTTCATCGAGTTCGATGTAGTCAGCGAAAACTTTGCTATTGGGTTGGTGTCCGATGGCGAGGAAGAAACCGTCGATGGCAATATCGAATCGGCGTTCTTTTTCGGTGCCAACGAATTCGACGAGATGAGCACCTTCAACAAATTCGTCGCCGAAAAGGTCAACGGTGTTTGTGTTGAAGAGGACTTCGATTTTTGGGTTTTCGAGGACACGTTTTTGCATAACTTTAGAAGCACGGAGGTAGTCTTTGCGCACGATGAGGAATACTTTTTCAGCGATTCCGGCGAGATACATAGCTTCTTCGCAAGCAGTGTCGCCACCGCCAACAACGGCAACGCGACGTTTGCGGTAGAAGAATCCGTCGCAAACAGCACAAGCAGAAACACCCATGCCTTTGAATTTGGTTTCGCCTTCGAGACCGAGGTATCGAGCAGCGGCACCGGTAGCAATGATTACAGAATCGGCTTCAACAGTGTCTTTGCCATTGATTTTAACGGTGAGAGGACGAACGTTGAAGTTAACTTCTGTGACAATGCCAGAGCGGATGTCGGCATTAAATCGGAGGGCTTGTTTGCGAAGGTCGCTCATGAGTTGATTGCCGTCAACGCCCTCGGGGTATCCGGGGAAGTTTTCGACTTCGCTGGTGGTGGTTAGTTGACCGCCGAGTTGCGGACCCTCATAGAGAATGGGTTGCAGGTTGGCGCGAGAAGCGTAAATAGCTGCAGTGTATCCTGCAGGACCTGAGCCTATAATAAGGCATTTGGTTTTCATCTCCATAGTTATATGTTGTGTTTGTTTGAAATCGGAATTTAGCGCAAGTCAACAACTTCGACCTTGCTGTTCATTTTGGTGTTGTAAGTGAAATATGAGTTAGGCAACGATTTGCCGGTTGTCATCGATTTAACTGTTATAACTGTTTTCAAGTTGCTCCCCATAGTCGCTGAAATAGAAACCGGGTTGAAAGTTTTGGCGCTAACAGTTATGACAGCCGATTTTACGCTAGCGCCTTTTGATTTAGGCGTTAGCTGTACTTTGTATTGGTTGTTTGTGGAGCTAATCAGTTTGCAAGTGTATATTTTCTTGTAGTTGGAGATTAGCTTGAACGGGTTAGACTCGATGAGTTCGTCGGCAGTAGGTTCAGTGATTGTCACTTCGTTGGCTGAGCGCTGAAGAGTCCATTGAGTTTTGCCATTGTACCACACGGCGAGGTCGCCGGCGCTATAAGTGAATTTTTCGTGACAGACAGTCACCGATCCGCTAGCTGATTTGCCACCGGATGTGAAGCTGAATGAAACGGTAGTTGAGGCGGCTTTAGTGAGTGTAGCAGCGACCTTGTCGAGCACTTGCTCGGCAGTGAGAGCAGCGTGAGCTCCGCAAGCCATGGCCATCATTAAGATGCTTAAAAGAATCTTCATGTTATATAAACAAATGAAATGCTTGTTAGTTCTGAGAAAGGATGCGTTCGAGAGTGTTGCTGTCGACGAGGATAGCGCGAGGTTTGCTTCCTGAGACGGGGCCTACAATTCCGGCAGCTTCCATTTGGTCCATGATTTTGCCGGCGCGGTTGTATCCGATTTGGTATCTGCGTTGGAGCGAAGATGTAGAAGCAGCAGATTGACTCACGGTGAAGCGAGCTGCTTCTTCGAAGAGTGGGTCGCGGTCAATGCCACCGCCAGCCATGCCACCTCCGCCGTTGTTCATATCATTGCCACCGGCAGCGAGGAGTGGGTCGGGGAGCATGTAAGGTGTTGGGTATCCTTGTTGTTCGTTTATGAAGTCGCAAAGGCGTTCAACTTCGTCGGTTGAGATGAAGGCGCATTGCACACGTTCCATAGCGCCGCCGGTGCTGTAGAGCATGTCACCGCGGCCGATAAGTTGGTTAGCACCGGGACGGTCAAGGATGGTGCGAGAGTCGACCATTTGCATGGTACGGAAAGCAACGCGAGCCGGGCAGTTTGCTTTAATAAGACCGGTTAATACGTTAGTAGATGGGCGCTGAGTAGCGATAATCATGTGAATACCCACGGCACGTGCTTTTTGAGTGATACGTGTTACGGGGTTTTCGATGTCTTTACCGCCCATCATAATCAAGTCGGCGAACTCATCGATGATAACCACGATGTAGGGGAGATAGCGGTGTCCTTTTTCGGGGTTTAGTCGGCGAGCGGTGAAACGTTTGTTGTATTCGATAATGTCGCGAGTGCCGGCGTCTTTGAGTAGGGCATATCGTTGGTCCATCTCTACGCAAAGAGAATTGAGCACAGCGAGAACGCGATTTGGGTCAGTGATGATAGCGTCTTCGTCATCGTCGTCGAGTTTTGCGAGGTAGTGCTTTTGTAGTTTTGCATATAGGCTAAACTCAACCATTTTGGGGTCAATGAGCACGAATTTGAGTTCGCTTGGGTGCTTTTTGTAGAGCAGAGAAGCAATCATTGCGTTCAAGCCTACAGATTTACCTTGACCTGTAGCACCGGCAACGAGGGCGTGCGGCATTTTTGCGATGTCGGTAACGAATACGTCGTTCGAAATTGTGGCACCAAAAGCGACCGGAAGTTCCATTTTTGCTTCTTGGAATTTGCGAGAGCTGAGCACAGTGCGCATAGATACGGTTTGAGGGTCGTTGTTAGGAACCTCAATACCCACGGCGCCTTTACCGGGGATAGGTGCGATGATGCGGATGCCTTTTGCTGAGAGGCTCATGGCAATATCGTCTTCAAGACGTTTGATTAGCGCGATGCGAGTGCCTTCTTTCGGAACGATTTCGTAGAGAGTGACGGTGGGGCCGACGGTGGCTTTAATTGAAGATATTTCAATTTTGTAGTCACCGAGAGTTTTAACGATTCGGTCTTTGTTTTGTTGTTGTTCCTCCATGTCGATTGCTTGTTTGACGGGGCGGTCTTCGAGCAAATCGAGTGAGGGGAATTTGAAGTGAGAAAGCTCGGCGCGGTGGTCGTATTCGCCAAATTCGGCAACGGCTTGATTAGGCTCGGCAGGTGTTTGATAGCTGCTGTTTGCGTTGTCTAATTTGGGGACGTCTATTTCAAATTCGGGGCCGTTGTTAGTGGGAGTAGTGGGCACGTTGTCGTCTTCATCATCGTTGTCGATGGTGAAGGCTGTTTCACTTTTAGGTTTTGGTTGCGGAGTTTGAGTAGCTGCCGGTTGAGTTGGTACAGCTTCTTCTATGTGAGTTTGAACAACTTCAATGTCGGGTTCTTTGCCTTCAAATACGGCATTTGCGTCTTCGGTTAACTGCTCAACAGGTTGTTTAGGAGAACTTTCGTTAACCGGCATAATGTTGTCGAGGTCGGCGCCGCCGTAGTTGTCGGGCTCTTCGCGTTCGTAGTCATCGTTGTCATCAGAATCGTTGAGATCCATATCGTCATCGAGAACGTCGTAGTTTCCAGCCGGGCGTTTGAAAGAGGGCATGTATTTGCCAATTGAGATTAAGCCGTTTTTGATGGGATAGTAGAATACGCAAACCACAGCCGCAATGAGGATGAGGTTGACGGCGAGTGTGCCGATGATGTCGGAGATGTTGAAAAGGAATTGGTTGACATAATGGCCATGAGTGCCACCCCAATATATTATTGAGTCGTTGTCGTATGTTATGAGACCGGCAACAATTGAAGTTGTGATGGCAAGTAGCAGGGCTTTGAAGGTCATAGACCAGAAGCTGAATTTTTTTTGAGCGACCAAGTATCCACCCATTATAATAAGGTAAAGGGCGATGACAAAAGATCCAAGTCCAAGGGCTTCAGCAAAGAGTACGTGAGAAAGCCACGCACCGAAAGCGCCGCCGCTATTTTCGACGGGATTGCCAGACTCAACAATTTGTTCCATCGTTTCGTTGAGGATGCGACTTTGGTCGGCAGCAGCGTGACGGAGGTGTGAAATGAGCATGATTGCCATAACACCGCCAATGATGATAGCGACTACACCGAGGTAAAGGTGCAGACGGCGGTCGTGTATGAAGCGAGAGAACGCTGATGGCTTTTGCTCTCGCGGTTGTTTGCGACGGCGAGGACGCGGTTGTTCTTGCTCGGTAGCCGTGGCTTGTGCATGCTGTTGCTGTGTAGGCTGCTGAGTAGCGGCAGTTTGTTGCGGTTGCTGTTGTGCAGATTGTTGCTGCTGTTGTTGGTGTTTGTTTTCAGTCACCGGCTGATACTCCGGCTCTTGCTGCTCAAACGGATTAGTAGGAGTAGGGTCGGGTATGTTGTGGCGGCGTACAACTTTTTGTGTAAGCTCGTAGTTGTCGTTGTTGTGACGACCGCCTTCGAGGTTGCTTATTTTTATGTCGAATTCGTCCATTTGTAACGAGAAAGTGTGATTGGCTTAAGTTAGAGGGGAAGGAGAGAAGACGTATTAAAGTTTTTTCAATTTGGAAATCATTTCTTTAGGAGACTCGGCATTGAACACGGCATTTCCGGCAACAAAAATGTCGGCGCCGTTGACAGCAAGATTAGCTCCGGTGGTGAGGTTTACGCCGCCATCAATTTCTATTTGGGCTTTAGAGCCGGAATGAATGATGAGTTGACGTAGACGACGAGTTTTGCTAACTGTTTGCGGGATGAATTTTTGTCCGCCAAATCCGGGGTTTACGCCCATAATCATAACAATGTCAACGTCGTTGATGATTTCTTCGACGCTTGATATCGGGGTTGCGGGGTTGAGTGTGACACCGGCTTTCATGCCAGCGTCTTTGATAGCTTGGATGGTGCGGTGCAGGTGGGTGCAAGCTTCTTGATGCACGTTCATGATGTACGCACCGGTGTCGCGGACACGGGTAATGAATTTTTCGGGGTTTGCAATCATCAAGTGCACGTCGAGCGGTTTTGTTGCGCGTTTAGCAATGGCGTCGATGACTGGGAATCCGAAAGATATGTTGGGAACAAAAACGCCGTCCATAACGTCAATGTGATACCAGTCAGCATCAGATTCATTGAGCATGTCTATGTCGCGGTCGAGATTGCCGAAGTTAGCAGACAGAATAGAAGGAGAAATGATCATAGTTTTGTTATTTCTGTTTTTTAAAAAAAGCGTGGTACAAGATGTATATAACACAGATAACTAGAATCGCGATGCCAACGAGGTTGAGATAGCTGTTGTATTGCTCAATCTTGTCGTATAGCAATTGAAGAGGTACAGTTTGTCCGAGCCAGTAGCCGAGGGCTCCGAGTACAGAGTTCCATACGAGGGCTCCGAGCGAGGTGAATATGGCGAATGCACCAAGATTCATACGTGCGAGGCCTGCTGGAATAGAAATTAGCTGTCGAACTGCGGGGATTAGGCGACCGAAGAATGTGGAAGCAGCGCCGTGTTTGTCGAAGAATTTCTCGGCGTTTGTTACTTTGTCGCGGTCAATAAGGCAAGCGTGACCAAAACGAGAGTCGGCGAAGCGATAAACAAGGGGACGGCCAATCCAAACAGAAAGGAAGTAGTTAACTAAAGCGCCAACAAGCGCTCCCGCTGTGGCAATAAGGACAACTGCAGTGATATTCATGTCGCCTTTTGTGGCTGCCAAGTAAGCGGCAGGGGGGATAACCAGCTCTGACGGGAATGGGATGAATGAACTTTCAATAATCATAAAAATGAATACAAACCAGTAATTTGCATTCTCAACAAACCATCCGAAAAAAGATGAGGCGTCAAAGATGGTCAAGGGAACAAGGATATCAATCATTTTATGCAGAATATATACGTTTCTTATATCATGCAAAGATAACAATAATTGCTCGTATTTTAAGATAAAAAAGGAGGAAATGTAATAAAAAAATTGAGATATAAAGAGAAAGGCGAAAATGTGTCTAAGAATCAATAAAATATATTTTGAGTAATTACTTGCGGAATCAAAAAAATATTACTAAATTTGCACCTTGAATTGTGAATTATAACGATAAAAGACTAAATAACAATGAAAAGAACATTCCAACCTTCTAACAGAAAGAGAGTTAACAAGCACGGTTTCCGTGAAAGAATGTCTACACCCGAAGGCCGCAAAGTGCTTGCACGCCGTCGTGCTAAAGGTCGTGCTCGTTTGACAGTTTCTGACTCTATCGCTAGCAAATAATTTTTGCTTTAAGAGCAAACAAAATATTGAAGCCCGAACAATTTTGTTCGGGCTTCAATATTTTTATGTGGGTGATTAACGCAATCACTCATGTCTACCTTTGGCACGGAGAATAGCAGGGCTCGCATCATTGGTAAGAATCGACAGAGCTCTAACTATTTTTGATTGTTTTTGCGTATTTGTTGTTTTGTGAATTGTCTCCACCGTTGGAAGTCTTTGCGCTGAGAGCGTATCAGACTGATGCCGGTGAGTTGCTTTAGTAGGTTTAGACAACGATTGCCGAACCGGAAATTTTTGTTTACTCCAATGCATCCCGCCAAATTGTGGTCGAGCGGTAGTCCTAATCGTACTTTGTCGATGTTTATGTTGTCAACGCGATCAATCAGTGTGAGGATTGCAGGAGATAATTCAGACACTTCGTCGGGTTTGAAGATTGCGATGCTGTCGTTGTCGAATTGATTTTTCTCCCATTGTCTAGCTTCTTTGACGGTGATATATTCCTTGTCAATAAAATAGACTTCGGCATACGTGCTTACCGAAAACGGTGTTTCTTTGCGGTGGAACAAAAGCATGTCGCGGCCTCTGCCGTTTGATTCGATGTTGTAAGAGTAGCCGGTTAGGTTGATAGGCGACACGTAGTTGTCGATTACGCCGTCGTAGTTGAATTTGATTTTAAAACTTTCGAAATCGACGTCTTCGTTGAAGAATACCGACAGATTAGGCACCCATTTTCGGCTCTTTGAGTTGGCTAACACATCAACGTCAATCATCACGCGATTGTTGTTTTTGATCCATACTTCAGCCGGGCTATATTTTCCGTGCACGGTGTCGGTGGCTATTTCGGTGGAGTGAAGTGTTGTCGGGATTGCGGTGGTTGGAGTAACGCCTATCCAGTCAGCCCATGAGAAATGATGGTTGCACACATCGCTAACGCTATCAAGCCCTTCTTGGTTTGTGAAGCGATAGTATGATTTAGCTTTTATTACTCGCGGAGTAGACCAGCCTTTGAATTTGGCATCCAAGCTGGGATTGAGCATGTAGTCGACCATCTTTTCGCGAAAGAGAAAGATAGTGTCGGTGTAGGTTGTCAATGACGAATATTCGCGCATGTATGCTAGCATGTGCAGCACTTTGTGTTGTCGCGACTCAATCACGACTTCAGGTAGCTCTGCCGGATTCTCGCACAAAAATATTGTGTCGGGGCACTCTTTTTTGAATGTGCGCTCTTTGTAACCGAGATAACGCACGGTTATCGGATAGCTAGAAGTGGAGAGGTATGGTGTTTTGCCTTTGAGATTGCACACACCAATAAAAGTGCCGTTGCCGTCAAAGACGGAGGCGCTTGGCAATGGTTGGTGTGTTGACATGTCGGCAACAATGGCATGGTGTGATTGACCCTCAATGCTAAGCGTGGAGAGCAATATCATCAGCCATATTATTGGTAGCCGATACATTTGCTTGCATTAATTGCAGGTTTTACTTAGGCGGTGAATCCGCAAAGGAAACCGAATTCGTCGTGGGCGGCAGCGAGTTTGTTTATGAATACGCGAAGTGTGTCGTTGTTTAGGATGACAGGTTGTGCAACGCGATTATTTACAAAAAGGGTGAATTTTACGGGGTCGATATTGGCGGAGGTGCCAACGCCGGCGTTGAATGCAGCAAGCAACTCTTCAGCGAATTTGCCAAAGTTGTCGCCGAGACCGGGAAGTTCACCATCTTCGAGGGTGTCGAGAGTGGCAAAGCGGTAGTACGTTTTGTCGGGGGTCATAGCGACGTCGGCACGCGCATTATCCTCAATTTTGAGCATAAATGTTATGCGGTCGACGCCGTTGTTGTGGGTTTCGCTCATCTGGGCAGTACTTTTACGTTAAGTTTTTGATATGCGCGTTCGGCTTTGTCACGAGCGTCTTCAACAGAGTCGCCTGTTGCGAGGATAACACCCATGCGGCGATGGCCTTTAACTTCAGGTTTGCCGAATATGCGTAATTGCACACCGGGTTCTTCGAGAACTTTTTCTAGGTTTTCGAATTCGATTTTGTCGGTGTCGCCTTCAACCACGATTGCGCGAGAGGCAGAAGGGCCGTAGAATTTGATAGAAGGGATGGGGAGACCGAGGAGTGCGCGAGCGTGAAGGGCAAATTCGCTAAGGTCTTGCGAAATCATTGTAACCATGCCGGTGTCGTGGGGGCGAGGAGAGACTTCGCTGAATATGACTTGGTCGCCTTTCACAAAGAGTTCTACGCCAAAGATGCCGTAACCGCCGAGAGCGTCGGTTATTTCGCGTGCAATGTGTTGAGCTTGTTGGAGAGCGGCTGTGGCCATAGGTTGTGGTTGCCAAGAGTAGCGATAGTCGCCGTCAACTTGCACATGTCCGACGGGTTCGCAGAAAACTGTGCCGGCGCAATTGCGCACGGTGAGTAGTGTTATTTCGTAGTCGAATTTAACAAATCCTTCAACAATGACACGACCGGCACCTGCGCGACCGCCTTCTTGAGCGATGTGCCAAGCGTTTTCGATGTCGGCATCAGATTTGATGACTGATTGGCCGTGACCTGAAGAGCTCATGATTGGCTTTACTACGCAAGGGATGCCAACGGTTTTAACAGCATCTTTGAATTCGTCGAAGTCGCCGGCAAAGCGGTATGGCGATGTAGGTAGGCCGAGTTTTTCAGCAGCTAATCGACGAATGCCTTCGCGGTTCATCGTTAATAGGGCAGCGTTGGCGGTTGGAGTTACGTGATAGCCTTCTTTCTCGAGTTGTACGAGAGTTGGAGTAGCAATAGCTTCAATTTCGGGGATAATATGATCTGGGCGCTCGGTTTCGATGATTTTGTGGAGAGTTTCGCCATCGAGCATGTTGAATACGTAGCTGCGGTGAGCAACTTGCATAGCCGGAGCGTTTGGATATTTGTCGCAAGCGATGACTTCAACGCCGTAGCGTTGTAGTTCAATAGCAACTTCTTTGCCGAGTTCGCCGCTACCGAGGAGTAGGGCCTTGCGTCCGACCGACGTCATAACTGAACCTATTTTAGTCATGATATTTTAGTGTGAAAATTTTGTTATTGAATATTATAGTGCAAAGATACAACTTCAAAGATAAAAAAGCAAAAAAGTGGAAAGAGAAAAGTAGGTAAGAAGTGAGAGGTAAGAGGTAAAGGGTGAGGAGTGGGTGAGGAAACAAAGAGAGGATTTACCCGATGCGGAACGGGTAAATCCTCACAATTAAAAACAATGGAAAAAATTGAATGAGAGTGATTATTCTTCAGTGTTCTTTTCAGCGTATTCTTTGAGAAGTTTCTCTTGAACGTCGCCGGGCACGAGCTCGTAGCTAGCGAACTTCATGGTGAATGAAGAGCGTCCGCCGGTGATAGAGCTGAGAGCAGTAGAGTAGCTAGACATTTCTTTGAGAGGCACTTTTGCAGAGATTTTCTCGAAGCCGCTTTCGCTAGACATGCCCATGATGATGGCACGACGACCTTGGAGGTCGCTCATAACGTCGCCCATAACGTCGGCAGGAACGAGAACTTCAACGTCGTAAACCGGTTCGAGAACTTTCGGGTTAGCGTTGCGGAAAGCTTCGCTGAAGGCGTTACGTCCGGCGAGACGGAATGAAATTTCGTTAGAGTCAACGGGGTGCATTTTACCATCGTAGATGCAAACGCGCACGTCGCGAGCGTAAGATCCGGTGAGCGGGCCTTGTTCCATGCGGTCCATGAGTCCTTTCACGATAGCGGGGATGAAGCGAGCATCAATAGCGCCACCAACAATGCAGTTGCAAACCACAAGTTTACCGCCCCATTGTAGAGGAATTTCTTGTGTGTCGCGCACGTTCATCTTGTATTCTTGACTGCCGAAACGATAAGTGTCGGGAGCGGGCATATCATCAGAATACGGTTCGATGATTAGGTGAACTTCGCCAAATTGACCTGCACCGCCTGATTGCTTTTTGTGACGATAGTCGGCACGAGAAGCTTTTGTGATAGTTTCGCGATAGGGGATTTTGGGTTCGTCGAATACGATTGGTAGTTTATCGTTGTTCTCAACACGCCATTTGAGAGTGCGAAGGTGGAACTCTCCTTGGCCTGAGAGGATAGTTTGTTTCAGTTCTTTAGATTGCTCAATCACCCAAGTTGGGTCTTCTTCGTGCATGCGGGTGAGGATAGCCATGAGCTTTTCGGCGTCGCTTTCGGTCACGGGACGGATGGCACGTTGATATTTTGGAGCGGGGTATTTGATGAAGTCAAATTCGTAATCGCAACCTTTTTCGTTGAGAGTGTTACCGGTGCGCACGTCTTTGAGTTTTACTGTAGCGCCGATATCGCCGGCTTGTAGTTCGTCAACCGGGGTTTTGATTTGACCGCAAACGCAATAGAGTTGAGCGATGCGTTCTTTAGATCCGCGTGTGATGTTGTCGAGGTCGGCACCAACTTTGAGGGTACCAGACATGACTTTGAAGTAGCTGACTTCGCCGATGTGAGGTTCAACGGTTGTTTTAAACATGAATACGCTCAATGGGCCGTTAGCGTCGGGTTTAACTTCATCGCCGGCGGTGTTAACGGGAGCGGGCATGTCTTCAACGAAAGGCACGACGTTTCCGAGGAATTCCATCATGCGGCGCACGCCCATGTCTTTGAGGGCGCTAACGCAGAATACGGGATATATAGAGCGAGAAATCAAGCCTTCGCGAATGCCAAGACGCATTTCGTCTTCGGTGAGGTGCTCAGATTCGAAGAATTTCTCCATGAGAGATTCGTCGTTTTCGGCAGCTGCTTCAACGAGGGCTTTGTGTAGTTCTTGAGCTTTATCAAGTTGGTCGGCGGGGATATCTTCGATTGTGGGCACACCGCCGTCAGCGCCCCAAGAGTATTTTTTCATGAGAAGTACGTCGATCATGGCGTTGAAGTTAGGGCCGCAAGCCAGAGGATATTGGATTGGGACAACTTTCGGGCCGAAGATTTCGCGCATTTGTTCGATAACGTTGTCGTAGTCGGCTTTTTCGCCGTCGAGTTGGTTAAGGGCAAAGATCACAGGTTTGTCAAGTTTGGCGCAGGTGCGGAAGATGTTTTGAGTGCCAACTTCCACGCCGTATTGAGCGTCAATGAGGATAACACCGGTGTCGGTGACGTTGAGTGCGGTGATGGCGTTGCCAACGAAGTCATCGGCTCCCGGGCAGTCTATAACATTAAGTTTCTTGCCAAGAAACTCGGCGTATGCGACAGTTGAGAAAACTGAAGAGCCATACTCCTTTTCAACAGGGAAATAATCGCTCACGGTGTTTTTAGCCTCGACAGTGCCGCGACGTTTTATAACACCACACTCAAAGAGCATAGCTTCAGCGAGTGTGGTTTTACCGGAGCCTTTGCTACCAAGCAAAGAGATGTTTTTGATTTCGTTAGTTTTATAGACTTTCATGATAATATGAATTTATAAGTTATAAAATTCGCTTTAAGAGTGTTTTCTAAACGGCTGCAATTTACAATTTTTTTTGATAGGTTCAAATAGGAATAAATATGTTACACAACATATTTTTAGAAAGAAATCATAAAAAGAGCAGATGAGAGGCATGTAATTTTGAGAAGTGGAGGTTTATTTGTAACTTTGGCATTGCTTTTGCTACATGTGATGATAAAGATAAAAGAATAATGAATAAGAAGCAAAAAAATATAATGGCCGGTGATGAACAACCGGTTAGTATGTCAATTGGACAGATAAGTATTGATTTAACTCGGTTTACGGCGGAGCCAAATGTTGACGACTTGCTAATATTGCCGACGCGCAATCTAGTGCTATTTCCTAATGTGCACTTGTCGCTGGGCTTAGGCAGGGAGATGTCGATAAGGGTCGCTGAGTATGCTGAGCGTACGTCTACACCGATTGGCATAGTTTGTCAGATAGATCCTGAAGTAAATAATCCGTCGCTGAGCGATCTATATAAATATGGTGTATTGGCTGATGTGCTGAAGGTGATAGATTTGCCTGATGGCAGTAAAACTGCGCTAGTGCGCTCGCGAGATAAGTTCAGCATTTTGGGTCGAGGTGAAGGGCAAGCGTTGCCCGGTGCTTTGACAGCAAAAATAAAACTTGTGCGTGAATCGGCACCGCGTAAAGGCGATAAGGAGTTTGATGTGATGGTTGATAAAGTGCGAGAATTGGCACAAACAATCATACGTAAAACCTTTGAAGGACGAGGAGATGCTCCATTTAATATTGATGGTTCGAGTCCGGCAGACCTTATAAATAATGTGGCAACAAACATGCCGTTGCGACAAGAAGACAAGTACACGCTTTTGTCGTTGTGGCGATTGAAAGATCGTGCGTTTAGTTTGCTAGGCATGTTGCAGCAAAATGATGAAATGATTGATATCAGTCGTGAAATCATGGAGCGTGCGCGCCATGGCATGGAACAAAATCAGCGCAATGCGTTTTTGCAGCAGCAAATGGAAACTATACGCGAAGAGTTGTATGGTGATGAAAGCGATGATGCTGATGAGTTTGAACAGCGAGCAGAAGACGCAAATTTGCCTGAAAAGATAGAGAAACAGTTTAAGAAAGAGCTGGAAAAATTGCGTAGATTGAATCCGCAAAGTCCGGATTATTCGGTGCAATATACATATCTTGATACATTTTTGTCGTTGCCGTGGTCGAAAGAAGATGAGCTGTGCACAGATTTTGAGGCTGCGGAGAATACGCTCAATCATGACCACTATGGTCTTGAGAAGGTGAAAGAGCGCATTATAGAACAGGTGGCAGTGTTGATGGACAACCCCGGTGGTAAGGCTCCGATTTTGTGTCTTGTTGGCCCTCCCGGAGTTGGTAAGACATCGCTTGGAGCGTCAATAGCAGCAGCTTTGGGCAGAAAATATCAGCGTGTGGCTCTTGGCGGTTTGCACGATGAGGCAGAAATACGAGGACACCGACGCACGTATATTGGTTCGATGCCCGGTCGTATTATAGATGCTATGAAGCGTGCTCAGACACGCAATCCGGTGCTTTTGTTGGATGAGCTTGATAAGATTGGTGCAGATTTTAAGGGAGATCCTGCTGCAGCGTTGCTTGAAGTGCTTGATCCGGAACAAAACTGTCACTTCCACGATAACTATATAGATGTTGATTTTGACCTTTCGCATGTGTTGTTTATCGCTACGGCGAACACTTTGCAGACAGTGTCGCGTCCATTGCTAGACCGTATTGAGGTGATAGACATACCGGGATATCTTCTTGAAGAAAAGGTTGAGATTGCAAAACGTCATTTGTTGCCTCGCATACTTAAACAACAAGGTTGGGAGGAAAACGGAGTGGTTGTCACTGATGAGGCACTCTCGGCTATAGTTGAGCGCTACACATCGGAAAGCGGTGTGCGTCAGCTTGAGAAGAACTTGAATGCGATAGTGCGTAAGGCCGTGCTTGCAAAGATGCGTCAGAAGGAGTTTGTGCAACCGGTGCAACCGGAGCATTTGCAAGAGTTGTTAGGTACACCTCCGTTCCGTCGTGATAAGTGTGAGCAAAGCGCAGTGCCGGGAGTTGTTACCGGCTTGGCATGGACACAGGTTGGCGGCGAGATACTTTTGGTAGAAGTTTCACTTGCGCCTGCAAAGGCCGGAGGAAAACTTACACTCACCGGAAATCTTGGGGATGTGATGAAGGAGTCGGCATCAATTGCATTGCAATGGGTGAAGGCGAATGCTGAAGCTTTTGGCATCGATAATGAGAAGTTTGAGAAATACAATGTGCACGTTCACTTCCCGGAGGGTGCAATACCAAAGGATGGCCCATCGGCAGGTATAACTATGGCAACAGCTATTGTTTCTGCGTTTACCGGACGTGCTGTTAGACCGAATCTCGCGATGACCGGAGAGATTACTTTGCGAGGCAGAGTGCTTCCGGTTGGTGGTATACGAGAGAAAATTCTTGCTGCTCGTAGAGCCGGAGTTACTGATGTGATTCTCTCAAATGATAATCGTAGGGATATAGCAGATATACCGGAGCGTTATCTTGAGGGTTTGACTATGCACCATGTTGACACGGTGGCTGAAGTTATAAATCAAGCTCTTTCGTGATGATAAATATACATAATGTATGAAACAAAAATAGCTCGGCAATCGCTGAGCTATTTTTGTTTCTAGAGTATTTTGTGGCGGAGTATGTCAGCGCAGTTTGTTTGTATGTTAGCGATTATTTCGAGACATCGGTCTTCGCTTAAGCGTGCTTTTTTGCCAACGATGAGCATGTCTTTGAGGGTTGGGTTACCGGAGCCGTTGACAGATGTGGCATGCTCGCCGTTGTATCCCTCAATACATAAGGTGAGATCATAGGCGGGTGCTAGGTGCCAGACCCATTTGCCATTGTCTGATTTTTTTATGAAGAAGCTGAAATTTTTGCAATGGTCGTCTTTGTTGTCGGTTATGAAGTTGAAGGCCATGCGACGATACATTTCTTCGACATAAGAACTGTTTTTCGTTAGTATGCCTGTTAGCGCGAGAAGGTTGCTATAATCGAGTATCGGCATGTTTAGGGAGATGCAGAGTAGACCGCCGGCAGTTGCAGTGTGAATTCGTTCGCCGGAGGGTAGTATGTCAAAGCGTTTAACAGCAAAATATTTGTTATTAATAAGCTTGAATTGAGGCACGTCAATGCCACAACGCAGCGCTGCTTGATTGTATTTGAATTCTTGAATGCCAATATTGATGGGGTCGTAAGTGTGACGGAATTTAATGAGCCAATGGCCGTCATTATCTTCAAATAGAGCCTTGGGCCGACAACCTCCGCTGTTTTGGCTATTGAATAGAAGGAGGTCGGCATCGTCATCATTTTTTTCGCTTAATACTTCGAGCGCTTTCTGTTGGAGTAGGTCGAAATTGGTGATTTGTATTCCTTGTTGAATGGTGGTTATAGGCTCGTAAGTTAGAGCCCCCATTCCTCCATTACCAACAATGCTGAGTCGGTCGAGCGCAGAGAGTGAATAATCATCAATGCCAAGTTTGAGAAGAGTTTTATGGAGAAGATATCTACCATATCCGTCCGGAAGACTATCTTCGAAAATGCCGAAGTTTCCGGCAAAGGGTTCTGGCTTCGCTACAAATACGCCAGGCTGTAGTGGAAGCTCAAATGGAGAAATGCTAAATCCATTAGCAATCCAATCTTTGTCGTACTCGAAGGTGCAATTCTTGTTGTCGGGAGTTAAAGATAGAATGCCTACGTTGTTGTTATGGAATTTGACTAGAAGTTTTTCGAGTTTCATAGTTTGTGGGCTTTTTTCTTGCCGGTGTTTCGGCGGATTTGAGATAGTTCTTCCATTGTTGAGTATTTAGGTTCGGCGAAAATATTTTTGATTTCGCCGATGTAGTTCATGGCAATGGCGAGGCTAATTAGGTTTGAGAGAGAAATTAGACCTTTCTGCTCAAAGCGCACGATGTTGCTAATTGCCACGCCTGATTGTTGAGCGATTTGTTCGCGTGTTAAGTTTTTTTCGATGCGACGTTTTCGAAAGTCGTCGGCAATGTGCTTGGCAATGTCTGTGGGATTGTCAAGGAGGTACGCATCGAGAAGTGATAATATATTATTAGTATATGGCATAAGCGGTGGTTTAATGATAATATTTTATCACTAGCAAAGGTAGTAAATAAAAATGTGAAAAGCAAGAAAAACGACAGCGCAAATGACGTGTGGTCACTTGCGCTGTGTGTAAGGTTTATTTTAGATAGCTTATTTGAGAACGTCTTTAACGTTGTCGTTGGGCACCATAACTTCTTGGAATGTGTAAGCGCCGGTTTTGGGCGATTTCACCATTTTGATGACTTTGCTGTAGGTACGGCCTTCACCTTTTTGTAGTGAGGCGACTGTTTTCTTTGCCATATCTCAGATTTATTATTTAATTTCTTTATGAACAGTTACGCGCTTAAGGATGGGGTTGTATTTCTTAAGCTCAAGTCTCTCAGTTGTGTTCTTGCGGTTTTTTGTTGTGATGTAACGCGATGTGCCGGGCATGCCGCTAGCTTTGTGTTCTGTGCACTCAAGAATTACTTGTACGCGATTACCTTTTGCTTTCTTTGCCATCTTCTTAGAATCCTATTACTTTAATGTCTTTGTCAGTTAAAAATCCCTTTTCGGCAGCTTGCATCATAGCAGCGTTGAGACCGAGTTTGTTGATGGTACGGAGACCCGCAGCCGAGATGGTAAGGGTAATCCAAATGCCCTGTTCAACCCAGTAGAACTTTTTGTTGAAGAGGTTCACGTTAAATTTGCGCTTTGTGCGGCGTTTTGAGTGAGAAACATTGTTTCCCGTGATTGCTTTTTTGCCGGTGATTTGACAAATCTTTGACATGGCTGTTAATTTTATCTTTATTCGTTTGTTTAATACTTATCGCTTTATGGCCGCCATCTCAGTTCTCATATCACGTCCAATTGCATCATGTTTAGACGTTTTTAAGGATGAGCCATAAAACAGAGTGCAAAGTAAGCAATTTTTTCTGAATTTACCAAATTTCCGGGCTAAAAATTGTGTGTTTGTGTCACTTTGAAAGGAAAATGGGGGCAGGAGCGAAAAAGAAAAGCGTGA
>CAZGAN010000010.1:23826-27423 GCA_964523655.1 uncultured Bacteroides sp. | reverse complement strand
AAAGGAGTGATGACCGAAGGCGATGCGCTCGTTAAGTTTATCTTTCAGAAAATTGGCGCTAACCTTAACCAACTTGCTTCGCAGGTTGACCGTGCCATCGCTGCCGAACCCAAAGTTTCCGGAGGCGAACCTTATCTCAGCCGTGCTTCTAACGATGTGCTCCAAAAAGCACTCGACGTCTCTAAAAGCAACGGCGATGAATATGTCACTCTCGAAGCTTTGTTGATGGCTATCTTTGAAGTCAACTCTTCGGCTTCAACCATCCTTAAAGACAATGGCCTTACAAAAGACGATTTGTCTGCTGCTATTAACGAACTTCGTAAGGGTAAGAAAGCTACTGACCAAAGCGCTGAAGACACATACAACGCTCTGTCGAAATATGCAATCAATCTTAATGAACGCGCTCGCGCCGGTAAATTAGACCCTGTGATTGGACGTGATGACGAAATCCGTCGTGTACTGCAAATCCTTAGCCGCCGTACCAAAAACAACCCAATGCTTATTGGTGAGCCGGGTACCGGTAAAACCGCAATTGCTGAAGGCTTGGCCCAACGTATTGTGCGTGGTGACGTGCCTGAAAATTTGCGTAGCAAACAAATTTTCTCTCTTGATATGGGTGCTCTTGTCGCCGGCGCTAAATACAAAGGCGAATTTGAGGAACGTTTGAAAGCAATTGTCAATGAAGTCACCCAATCTGACGGTGAAATCATCCTATTTATTGATGAAATTCACACTCTCGTTGGCGCTGGTAAAGGCGAAGGTGCTATGGACGCTGCAAACATCCTTAAGCCGGCTTTGGCGCGTGGCGAACTTCGTTCTATCGGCGCTACTACCCTCGACGAATATCAAAAATATTTTGAAAAAGATAAAGCGCTTGAACGTCGATTCCAAAAAGTCATGGTTGACGAGCCTGATGAAGAAAGTGCAATCGCAATACTTCGTGGATTGAAAGAACGCTACGAAAACCACCACAAAGTGCGTATCCGTGACGAGGCTATCGTTGCCGCCGTGCAACTTTCTGAGCGTTATATTACTGACCGTTTCCTCCCCGATAAAGCTATTGACCTTATCGATGAGGCTGCTGCAAAGTTGAAACTCGAAATTGACTCCGTGCCTCAAGCCCTCGATGAAATCACTCGCCGCATAGCTCAAAAAGAAATTGAGCGCGAAGCACTCAAACGCGAAGGCGATGATGCAACCGTTAAAGAGATTGAAAAAGAGCTCGCTTCTATGCGCGAAGAGGAAAAGGAATATTCTGCTAAATGGCATGCTGAAAAAGAACTTATCAATCGCATCCAGCAAAACAAAATCGATATCGAACAACTTAACTTCGATGCCGAGCGAGCTGAGCGCGAAGGCGATTATGGTAAGGTTGCCGAAATCAGATATTCTCGCATAAAAAGCAAACAAGATGAAAATGCTTCAATACAAGAACAGCTCAAACAAATGCAAGGCGACAGCGCCCTTATTAAAGAGGAAGTCGACGCTGAAGACATTGCCGGAGTTGTGAGCCGCTGGACCGGTATTCCTGTCAACAAAATGGTGCAAAGTGAAAAAGACAAACTTCTGCACCTCGAAGAGGAATTGCACAAACGTGTAGTCGGTCAACAAGAAGCTATTAACGCTATTGCCGATGCTGTGCGCCGCTCTCGTGCCGGTCTTAATGACCCGCGCCGTCCTATCGGTTCGTTCATCTTCCTCGGCACAACCGGTGTCGGCAAGACGGAGTTGGCAAAGGCCTTGGCTGAATACTTGTTCGACGACGAAAATATGATGACTCGTATTGATATGAGTGAGTATCAAGAAAAGCACTCTGTCAGCCGTCTTGTTGGTGCTCCTCCGGGATACGTCGGATACGATGAAGGCGGTCAGCTCACTGAAGCCGTGCGTCGTAAACCTTATCAAGTGGTGCTCTTCGATGAAATCGAAAAAGCTCACCCCGATGTGTTCAACATTCTCTTGCAGGTGCTCGACGATGGTCGTTTGACCGATAATAAAGGCCGTGTGGTTAACTTCAAAAACACAATCATTATAATGACTTCTAATATGGGTTCATCAATGATTCGCGAAAACTTCGCGAAAATTACTGATGCCAACAAAGATGAAGTTGTTGAGAACACTAAAAACAGTGTCCTTGAAATGCTGAAGGAAACAATACGTCCCGAATTCCTCAACCGTATTGATGAAATAATAATGTTCACCCCGCTTAATCGCGATGAAATTGAACGTATTGTTGAGCTCCAAATTAATGCCGTTCAAAAGATGCTTAAATCAAGTGGCGTTGACATGCAAGTCACTCCGGCTGCATTAAGCTTCCTTGCCGATGAAGGCTATGACCCCGAATTCGGTGCTCGTCCGGTTAAACGTGTCATCCACCGCATGGTGCTCAATCGCCTGGCTAAAGATATTCTGGCTCAGAAAGTTGACAAAGACCGCCCAATTATCATTGATGCCGTTAATGACGAACTTGTATTTAAAAACTAATAGTAGTAATAACTAATCTACTAGCATACTTTACTACTATTATACTTTAATACTAAAATACTTTTTCGTAAGGTCTATCTGCATGGCAACAAGCAGATAGGCCTTACTTTTCTTTCCCGACTTCTTTTTTTTATTTTATTTGTCGTATCTTTGTGCCATGCAATCAAAGTTCGACGTCTTTCAACAACCGCTTTATGTTATGGCTAAACCGGCCGGCGCTGTGTGCAACATGGCGTGCAGCTACTGCTATTATCTTGAGAAAAATAAACTCTATGCCAACGATGAGCGTCATAACATGAGCGATGCTGTGCTTGAAAATTTCATACGTCGATACATTGAAGCTCAAACAACCGATGCTGTGCAGTTCACCTGGCATGGCGGTGAAGCAATGATACGTCCACTCAAATTCTACGAACGAGTCATAGCCCTCCAGCAAAAATATGCTGCCGGCCACGTCGTAATGAATAGCTTGCAAACCAACGGCACCTTGATGACCGAAGATTGGTGCCGCTTTTTGCGCGATAACCATTGGCTTGTTGGCCTCTCAATTGACGGCCCACGAGAGTTTCATGATGAGTATCGTAAAAGTGTTGACGGAAAACCAACTTTTCAGCGAGTAATGCGCGCAGCAAAAATGCTCAACCGCTACAATGTCGACTGGAATGCTATGGCTGTTGTCAATGACTATAATGCCGATTTTCCCGATGAATTCTACAATTTCTTTAAGCAAATAGATTGCCACTACATTCAGTTTACTCCTATTGTCGAGCGTTTGCAACAACACTCCGATGGCCGTCATTTGGCAGCTCCGACTCAAACCGGAGTGAAGATGATGCCTTATTCGGTGACCCCGGAGCAATGGGGCGATTTCCTTTGCCGCGTATTCGACCTTTGGGTGCGCGAAGACGTTGGAAAAACCTTTGTGCAATTGTTTGATGCCACGCTGGCAAACTGGATGGGCGTGCCTCCCGGCGTTTGCTCAATGGCTCCTACATGTGGCCATGCCGGTGTGATGGAGTATAATGGCGATGTCTATTCATGCGACCACTTCGTATTCCCGGAATATAAGCTCGGAAATATAGCCGATAAAACCTTTGTCGAGATGATGTATAG
>CAZGAN010000010.1:0-23726 GCA_964523655.1 uncultured Bacteroides sp. | reverse complement strand
ATGTAACAAAATTTAACGCGATAAAAGTTTTCCAAAACGAAAATTTGCTGAATTTTTAAGTTAAAAAAGTTGTGTGCAAAAAATATATGTACTACCTTTGTCGACGTGAACAAAATACCATCCACAAACTAAACTATTCACTACTCTCAATGATACAAACAATTATAAAACGTGACGGCCGCGTTGTTGGGTTCAACGAAGAAAAAATCAAGGCGGCAATCCGAAAAGCTATGCTCCAAACTGAGCTTGGCGAAGATGAAACACTTATCAACAAAATCACTGATCGCATCTCTATCTCTGGTAGCGAACAGATGTCTGTTGAACAAATTCAAGACCGTGTCGAATTTGAGCTCATGAAAAGCCCTCGTAAAGAGGTCGCAAAACGCTACATCGCTTACCGTGACCAGCGTAACATCGCTCGCCGTGCCAAAACTCGCGACGTTTTCCTCGAAATTATCGAAGCTAAAAACAACGACATAACTCGCGAAAACGCAAATATGAATACCGACTCGCCTGCCGGTATGATGATGAAATTTGCCAGCGAAACAACCAAGCCATTCGTCGATGACTACCTCCTCACCGAAGAGGCTCGCGAAGCTGTGCGAAATGGCTATTTGCACATTCACGACAAAGACTACTATCCCACCAAAAGCTTGACTTGTGTGCAGCACCCGCTCGACCGTATCCTCAAATACGGTTTCACTGCCGGCCATGGCGAATCTCGCCCCGCTAAACGCATCGAAACTGCTAGCATCATCGCTTGCATCTCTCTCGAAACTGCACAAAACGAAATGCATGGCGGTCAAGCTATCCCGGCTTTCGATTTCTATCTCGCACCTTTCGTGCGTTCATCATACATTGAGGAAGTGAAATATGTTGAGCAAATTAGCGGACAAAATTATGCTCATCTCTACAACGCTGATATTGATGATTATCTTAATAAAGATGTATCTGAATTGACCGGCGATGCCCGCGCAAAACAACATGCCATCAACCGCACTGTTAGCCGCGTGCACCAAGCTATGGAAGCGTTCATTCACAATATGAACACAATCCACTCTCGTGGTGGCAACCAAGTCGTATTCAGCTCAATCAACTACGGCACCGACACTTCTGCTGAAGGTCGTTGCATCATCCGCGAGCTCCTCAATAGCACATACGAAGGTGTTGGCAACGGCGCTACTGCCATCTTCCCAATCCAAATCTGGAAGAAAAAACGTGGCGTGAGCTACCTCCCCGAAGATCCAAACTACGACCTCTATCAGCTCGCTTGCAAAGTCACAGCTCGTCGTTTCTTCCCCAACTTCGTTAACCTCGACGCCCCATTCAACCAACACGAAAAATGGCGCGCTGACGACCCCGAACGCTACAACTACGAAATCGCCACTATGGGTTGCCGCACACGCGTATTCGAAAACCGTTACGGCGAAAAAACTTCAGTTGGACGTGGTAACCTCAGCTTCTCAACCATCAACATCGTGCGCCTCGCAATTGAGTGCATGAACATACAAGACAAAGAAGAACGTATTCGCCGATTCTTCGAAAAACTTGACAACGTGCTCGACGTCACCGCTCGTCAACTTTGCGACCGCTTCGACTTCCAAAAAACTGCCCTCGCAAAACAATTCCCCCTTGTCATGACCAAGCTCTGGAATGGCTCTGACAAACTCAAACCCGAAGACACAATTGAAGGCGTCATCAATCAAGGCACCCTCGGCATTGGTTTCATCGGCTTGGCTGAATGTCTTATCGCTCTCACCGGCAAACACCACGGCGAAAGCGAAGAATCTCAAGCTCTTGGCTTGAAAATTGTGAGCCACATGCGCTCTCGTGCAAATGAATATTGCGAAAAATACGGCCACAATTTCTCTATCCTCGCCACTCCCGCCGAAGGATTGTCCGGCAAATTCACCGTTAAAGACCGCAAAACCTTTGGCGAAATTCCCGGCGTGACCGACAAGGCTTACTACACCAACTCAAACCACGTGCCCGTCTACTACAAGTGCTCTCCTCGCCACAAAGCAAAAATTGAAGCTCCATATCACGAGCTCACACGCGGTGGTCACATCTTCTACGTAGAAATTGACGGCGACGCCACTCACAATCCACAAGCTATTTCCGACATCGTTGACCTCATGGACAAATACAACATCGGCTATGGCTCTGTTAATCACAACCGCAATCGTTGCATGGACTGCGGATACGAAGACGCTCAAGGCGACTTGAAAGAGTGCCCAAAATGTCATTCAAAAAATCTTGATAAACTACAACGCATCACTGGTTATTTAGTCGGTACAACCGACCGCTGGAACTCTGCTAAACTTGCAGAACTCAATGACCGCGTTGTGCATAAATAATCTATAATGTTAAGAGTGCTAAACATAATCGAGGGCACGTCAGTCGACGGCCCCGGTTTGCGCACTTCCATATACTTTGCTGGATGCCACCATCAATGCCCCGGCTGCCACAACCCGCAGTCATGGGACGTAGATGGTGGCACACCTATGACCATCAACCAAATTATGGAAGTTGTGCGCGAAAATGATTTCAACGTAACGTTTTCTGGTGGTGACCCTTTATTTCAGCCTATTGACGAACTGACCGAATTGGCTAAAGCCATACGCGACGCAGGATACTCAATTTGGTGCTATTCCGGATTCACCTACGAAGCTTTGACAAAACGTCATGACCTACAATCCCTCTTCAACTATATTGATGTGCTTGTCGACGGCCCATTTATAGAAGCTCAGCGCGACATTTCCCTGCTTTTCCGCGGCTCGTCAAACCAACGCCTCGTTGATTTGCGCCGCTCAACCCCCGATACCGTAGTCGAGCTAGACCCACTCAAAAGTAGTAGGTAATGCCCCAATCTCAAAGTGACACTTCGCAATGCCCAAGTCAATCTTTGTGTACACCCCAAATGCTGAGTAGGCATGCACCTGCTTGCCGCCAAGCCACTTAAACCGAAATTGCTGCTGATTTATTGCTGATGGCCCAAGAAGTGCACAGTTCACCCCTCGTTGCACCCAATCAGGCGCATGACACACATCCTTGCATATCTGCCCCGGACGCTTTATCTTGTGCGTGACCCCTTGCGTCGCCCCATAGCCAACAGCAATGAGCGCATACACCTTCATTCCCTCGGCAAGATTAAAATTCACCTTACTCTTTTTGTACGAAAGCCCAACCCAACAAGTGTTGAGCCCAAGCTTCTGGGCATCAAGCACAAGCTTCTCACCATAATAACCTATTTGCTCATCGCAACCCTTCGGCCCAATCATGCAAAAATAGTTCCTTACGTTCTTAAACTTGCCATACCTCGCCATGAGCGAAGCCCCAAAAGCCTCCGGCTCATCGGTCACAAGCCTAATCCCAAGCCCCGAAGCAATATTATATGCCTCGATATGCTCATTCAAACGGTCTATCAATCCCGCTTCTAATGGCCGCTCAGTGTACGCTCTCACTGAATGTCTGCTATATACAACACCTAAATCCATAGCTCTTTTACGTTTTGAGAGCAAATTTACATAAATTTGCAATATTAATTTGTATAATAACAAACTAAACTGATTTTTTGTTATTTAATTTTGTCAAAATTTTTCTTTTCATACAACATTATCCATCCTAAAAACGTTTTACTTACAGCGAGTTATCGCGTAACCTTAATAACACCACAATCACACTAACATGCACAACTTCAATAAATCATTACTTTACTCGTCGGCTGCTTTGGCTACTTTGCCTTTAGCTGCTTCCTGCTCCACAAACAAATCTGCCGAAGCCGATAAGCCCTTGAATATTGTGTACATCATGACCGATGACCACACAGCTCAAATGATGAGCTGCTACGACAAGCGTTTCGCTAACACGCCAAACCTTGATCGAATTGCTCGCGACGGTGTGCGCTTCACTAATAGTTTTGTTGCTAATTCTCTGTCCGGCCCCAGCCGTGCGTGCATGCTCACCGGCAAACATAGCCATGCAAACGGCTTCACCGACAACACCACTTGCGTGTTCGATGCTTCGCAACAAACTTTCCCAAAACTTTTGCAACAAGCCGGCTACCAAACTGCAATCTTTGGCAAATGGCACCTCGAAAGCTTGCCCCAAGGATTCGACACCTGGGAGATTGTCCCAGGTCAAGGCGACTACTACAACCCCGACTTCATTCACCAAAACGGTGACACCATACAAGAAAAAGGTTACCTTACTCACCTCATTACCGACAAGAGTATTGACTGGTTGGAGAACAAACGCGACAAAAGCAAACCATTCTGCTTGCTGATACACCACAAAGCGATACACCGCAACTGGATGGCTGACACTGCCGACCTTAAGCTTTTCGAAGACCGCAATTTCGAGCTCCCCGCAAACTTCTACGATGACTACGAAGGCCGCCCCGCTGCCGCTGCTCAAGAAATGAGCATTTTCAAAGACATGGATGTGCTCTATGACCTAAAAATGAACCGCCCCGACAAAAACAGCCGTTTGAAAGAAAGATACGAGGCGTACTACAACCGCATGGACTCTGCTGAAAAAGCCGCTTGGGATGCCTTCTACAACCCAATCATCGAAGACTTCTACAACCGCGTAGACTCAATGAGTGACAAAGAGTTGGCCGAATGGAAATATCAACGCTACATGCGCGATTATCTAAAAGTCGTTAAAAGTCTTGACGATAATGTAGGCCGTGTGCTCAATTACCTCGAAAAACACGATTTACTCGACAACACTCTCGTAGTCTACACTTCCGACCAAGGCTTCTACATGGGCGAGCACGGCTGGTTTGACAAACGATTCATGTATGAAGAATCTATGCACACTCCACTAGTCATGATGCTCCCTAAAGGCTATGATAAGCGTGGCGACATAGACGAAATGGTGCAAAACATTGACTACGCACCCACATTCCTCGAACTTGCCGGCGTTGATGTGCCTGCCGACATCCAAGGTGAATCATTCTTGCCTCTCTTGAAAGGCGAAAAACTCGAAAAAAATCGCGATTATTTGTATTACCATTTCTATGAATATCCCGCTGAGCACATGGTGAAACGTCACTACGGCGTGCGCGATGACCAATACAAACTCATCCACTTCTACAATGATATTGACGTTTGGGAGCTTTACGACCTCAAAAAAGACCCAACCGAAATGCACAACATCTACGGTAAACCCGGCACCGAAGAAATCACCAAGCGCATGATGTCTAAACTCAAAGACGCTCAAGAAAAATACGATGACCCAATCCGTTTCAAATACCCCATACAATAAATAGACAACACTTATATGAAATATCTGGTTTCATTACTGATGATATTCTCATGTCTAGGAATAATAGCACAGCCAACCGACTGTGCTATTATTCCTACTCCGGTAGAATATACAGCCTCAACTGGCACAACATCAATCTCCGCAAAAGCGGTAGTAGTTGCCGACGCCGCTGCGCAAAGTGCTGTGGCTCGCCTCAAAGCCGACCTCGCCGAGATGAATTTGCCCACAACATCATCAGCAACGGTGACATTCAAAAAAGACGCATCAATCAAAGCCGGTGGCTACAACCTCACCATTGGCAATGGCAAAATCAATATCGCAGCTGCCGGTGAAGACGGCTTCTTCAACGGCGTTGAGTCTCTGTTGCAATTGGCTGAAGTTGGCAAAGGCACACTCGAAAATTGCTCAATCTCTGACTATCCACGCTTCGAATATCGCGGATTGATGCTCGATGTGGTGCGCTATTTCATACCTAAAGACGACGTGCTCAAAATGATTGATGTTGCCGCTCGTCTCAAACTAAACAAGCTGCATTTGCACCTTTGCGATGATAACGGTTGGCGTCTCGAAATCAAAAGTCAGCCCAATCTCACCAAGGTGGGTGCTTGGCGTGTGCATCGCGACGAATACTTCCCCATGCGCGAAAATGCCAAAGAGGGTGAGCCAACACCCGATGGCGGCTTTTACACCCAAAAAGAAATGCGCGAGATTGTGAAATATGCCGCAGATCGCAACATCACTGTCATCCCTGAAATCGAAATGCCGGCTCACTCTATTGGCGCCCTGGCTTCATATCCCGAATACACATGCCCTGTTAATAAACACTTTTTCGGCGTGCTGCCGGGCATAGGTGGCAATGAAGCTTCAACAATCTTTTGCGCAGGCAATGAGAAAGTCTACACATTCCTGCAAAAAATCCTTGATGAAGTGATGGCTATCTTCCCCTCTGAATACATTCATATTGGCGGCGATGAAGCCGACAAAACTAATTGGCGCGAATGTCCCCTTTGCAATGACTTGATGCAGAAACAAGGCTTAACCGACTACGAAGCGCTGCAAGGCTACTTCATGGATCGCATGATAAAATACGTAAATAGCAAGGGCCGTAAAGCTCTTGGCTGGGATGAAGTGACAATGGGTAAGCCAAAAGAAGATATCACAATCTTCGGATGGCGTGGCGATGGCTCTGCGGCAGTTAAATATGCTAAAGAAACCGGCCGACGATTTGTGATGACTCCGGCTAAAACTCTTTATCTCATCCGCTATCAAGGCCCCCAATGGTTTGAACCGTTCACCTACTTTGGCAACAATACGCTGAAAGATGTGTATGAATATGAGGCTGTCAAGGATGATTGGAGCGATAAACTCAAATCTCAACTTTGGGGCATTCAAGGCTCAATGTGGACCGAATTTTGCAATTCCCCTGCCGATGTTGAGCACCAAGTCTTCCCGCGTCTAGTCGCTCTTGCCGATGCTGCATGGCGCCAACCCGGCACCGCTGATTGGCAACGTTTCTTGACTAACTTAGATCTGTTCACCCCATATCTTGAGCGTAAAAACGTGAATTATGCCAAATCAATGTACAACATTGACCACAAAGTCAGCAATGGTTTTGTTGAGTTAAATTGCATACGCCCCGATGTGCAAATACGCTACACTCTTGACCGCATAGACCCATCTGACAATTCGCTCATATACGTAGCCCCAATTCCGGTCGACAATGACAAAACCATAAAGGCTACCACATTCATGGGAAATCAAATCATGGGCGAAACTCTCACGCTGAAACTCAGCGTTAACAAGGCTACAAACAAAACTGTGACCTCGCCAAACCACAAAAACGGCATGCTATACACGCTCACAAACGGTTTGCGTGGCAGTGAGCGAAACTCCGACTTTGAATGGGCTGGCTGGCACAACGGAACTGCTGAATTTACCGTAGACTTAGGCGAAAAAACACACATTAGCTCTATCTGTCTCGGCGCTCTTGCCCATAGTGGCTTGTGCATAGCTGCTCCAAAAACCGTCTATGTGTACGCTTCCGACGATAACTACACCTACAATCTCATCAATACAATCAACGTCAACGAAAATGACATTTTCGCCAAATCTGCTACAATCTTAAATTTAACATGCGACAATTTGGATATCAACGCTCAATTTGTTAAATTTGTAGCTATAAATCCAGGCGCTGTGCCTCTTGGTTTCCCTCGTGAAACAGCTGCCACTTGGATGTACTTTGATGAAATTATAATTCAATAATAACTATCATTTAACCGGCCCATACAAAAACACTATGTTAAAAAGAGCAATCTTTGCCATCGCTGCACTCGGCGCCATCTCATGCTCCGCTCTCGCACAAGCCAACGATTACGTTGAATGGCAAGATTTAAATGCGTTCCGTAACGGACAGTTGGATATTCATGAATGTGTTGTACCTTATGCCACAAGCAATCTTTCTGGCATACGTGCTCACGCTTATGCCAATTCTCCTTATTATCTAAACCTCAATGGCACTTGGAAATTTAATTGGGCTGAAAATCCCAATAAACGTCCCACCGACTTCTACAAAGAAAACTTTGACGTTTCTGAGTGGCACGACATCAAGGTCCCCGGTAACTGGCAGTGCCAAGGCTTTGGCACAAAAGTTTACGTGAACGAGGATTACGAGTTCAATAGCAAGTTCTACAATTTCAAGAAAAATCCTCCTTACGTGCCCGTTGAAGGCAATGAAGTGGGCTCGTATCGTCGCACATTCACAATCCCGGCTGATTGGAATGGCCGTCGTGTTGTGCTCTGTGCCGAAGGCGTCTCTTCGTTCTTCTATGTTTGGGTAAACGGCCAATATCTTGGCTGTAACCAAGATTCTAAAACTGCTGCCGAGTGGGATATTACATCTGCTCTTAAAGATGGCGAAAATACTGTTTCGCTCGAAGTCTATCGCTGGTCTTCAGGCTCTTATCTTGAGTGCCAAGACATGTGGCGACTTAGTGGCATCGAACGTGACGTCTACTTATACTCTACTCCGCAGTCGTATATCGCTGACTACACTGTAGCTTCTCCTCTTGATAAAACAAATTATCGCGATGGTGAGCTTTCTATTTCTGTCGACCTTGCCGGTTTACCAAAAGTTGCCCCGGCAAAAAAAGGTCTAAACAAAAAAGCTCCTGCAAAATATAGCATCGCTTACCAATTGTTTGATGCTGCCGGAAATTGTTTACTCAGTGGCGTGAAAGCTGCAACTTCAACTGTCACTTTCTCCGACACTCTCGCTAACGCAAATGCTTGGTCGGCTGAAAATCCATATCTCTACACTTTGATTCTCTCTCTCGAAGATGGCAGCAATAAAGTGATAGAAACTGTTGGTTGTAACGTTGGCTTCAAAACCTCTGAAATCAAAAATTCTCAGTTCTGTCTCAATGGCAAACCTATCTTGATTAAAGGTGTAAATCGTCACGCCTTCACCGAATTAGGTCATGCCGTTAGCCGCGAGATGATGATTAAAGATATTGAGCTGATGAAGAGAAATAACATCAACACCGTGCGCAATTGCCACTATCCCATGGACCGTGAATGGTACCATCTTTGCGATTTATACGGCTTGTACGTTATTGATGAATGTGACATCGAAAGCCATGGCATGGGCTACGGTGATGCCTCGTTGGCAAAAGATTCTACTTGGCTAGCTCCTCACCTTGACCGCACAAAGCGTATGTACGCTAAATCTAAAAATCATGCTTCGGTAACTTTCCTCTCTCTCGGCAATGAAGCCGGCGATGGTGTTAACTTCCAACGCACTTATGATTGGCTAAAATCTGTAGAAAAAAATCGCCCTGTGCAATATGAACGTGCTGAGGAAAACTATAACACTGATGTATATGCTCGCATGTACCGTAGCATTGACGAACTCAAAGAGTATGCTCACAAAGACGGCGTGTATCGCCCATTTATCATGTGCGAATATGCGCATGCTATGGGTAACAGTGTCGGTGGATTGAAAGATTACATGGACGTGTTCGAGTCTGAACCGCTTTGTCAAGGTGGCTGCATTTGGGACTGGGTTGACCAATCTTTCGCCGAAAAAGATGAAAACGGTAAGTTCTATTATGCTTATGGCGGCGATTATGGCGCTAAAGGTATTCCTAGCGACAACGCTTTCTGCTGCAATGGCTTGGTGAACTCTGATCGCACTCCGCATCCTCACCTTTCTGAAGTTTGCAAAGTCTACCAATACATCAAATCTAATCTCGTTTCGTCAAATCAATACCTGGTTGTTAACGTTAAAAACTGGTATGATTTCACCGATTTAAATAAATTCACTATGCATTGGGCTGTTGTCTCTGCTGAAGGTAAAACGCTCGCTTCTGGTGATCGCAAAATTTCATGCGCTCCTCAAAAAGCTCTCGATGTGAACCTTGGCAACTTCCAACTCCCTGATGGAATAGACGAAGCATATCTAAACATTAATTGGACTATCGACAAAGGCTATTCTTTGATTAAAAACGGTCAACAAGTAGCTTATGACCAATTCGTGCTTGGCGGCTATAAAGCTCAATCATACGCTGCAGCTAAGCTCAAAAAGAAAGATAATACTTTCACCGCCGGAAATGTGTCTTTCACTGTTAACCCCAAAACAGGTAACATTGAGTCTCTAAGCAATAACGGCGTTGAGCAACTTGCCACCCCGATTGAGTTGTCTCTATATCGCCCAATTACTGAAAACGATAACCGCGATAAAGGTAATACTTGGAAATCTGAAGGCCTCCCGGTGTTGACTCAAAACGCTACTTCTGTTAAACTGAAAAATAATGTAGTCACTGTCAATGCCTCAATTACAAACAAAGACGGAAAATCTATTGGCTCTGTTCAATACAAATATTCTGTATCTGACAACAATACACTAAATGTTGATTGTAATTTTGAGCCTGATACAGCAACAGTTAAATCTCTCGCTCGCATTGGCTTGACTTATCGCGCTACTAAAGAAAATGCTTGGTCAATATCTTATCTCGGACGTGGTGAAGTGGAGACTTACGCTGACCGTAAATCGTGCGGCTTGATTGGCACTTACAACACTACTCCGGCTAAAGACTTCCACTACTACATTGTACCTCAATCAACCGGTAATCACACTGATGTGCGCTGGGTCGACTTTAACAATACATTGAAAGTCTCTGCCGATGCTCCTTTCAATTTCAGCGCTGTGCCTTATAGCGATGCTAATATTGACGCTGCTAATCACATCAACCAACTGGTTGAAGATGGCCTCATCACTGTGCATTTAGATGCTGCTCAAAGTGGTGTTGGCACTGCAACTTGTGGCCCAGGTGTATTGCCAAAATATCAAGTCCCGGTGAAACCCACTCAATTTACGTTCCATTTCAATTTCAAATAATCTACCGATGTTTAAGCATAAATTTTTATCATCATTGTTACTCGCTACTGTTGTAGTTGGTAGCAGTTCTGCAAAAACTCAGTACTACACAAAGACTCTTCAATTTGAACCGGGCACATCGCTCGAGCAAAAAGTTGATATGGCTTCGCGTTTGCGCCCGTCTGACAAACAATTAGCGTGGCAAAAATTGGAGCTCACAGCGTTCTTGCACTTTGGCGTAAACACTTTCACAAACCGTGAGTGGGGTGATGGCACCGAAGACCCCAATGTGTTTAATCCCGAAAAATTAGACGCTCGTCAATGGGTGAAAACTCTTAAGGATGCCGGTTTCAAACTCGTAATCCTCACCGCAAAACATCACGACGGTTTCTGCCTCTGGCAAACGAAAACCACCGACCACTCTGTTGTCTCTTCTAAATGGCGCAATGGTAAGGGTGATGTGCTTGCCGACCTTCGCAAAGCTTGCGATGAATATGGCATGAAACTCGGTGTCTATCTTTCTCCCTGGGACCGTAACGCTTCTTGCTACGGTAGCGATGCATACAACGATATGTTTGTCGCTCAACTCACCGAATTGCTCTCTAACTACGGCAAAATCGATGAAGTGTGGTTTGATGGCGCTTGCGGTGAAGGTCCAAATGGTAAAAAACAAGTTTATGACTGGACTCGATATCGCGAAGTAATCACTCGTTTGCAGCCTGAAGCCGTTATCGCTATTCAAGGCGATGATGTGCGATGGGTCGGAAATGAAGCCGGTCAAGGCCGTGAAACTGAATGGAGTGCTACTGCTCTTATGCCCGCTATTTACTCCGGTTCAACCGAAGCAAATGACGCGTTGAGTCTCAATCAAATGTCTCCCGATTTGGGCAGCCGTAATCTTTTGGAGAAAGCAAATGCTCTTTATTGGTGGCCTTCTGAAGTTGATGTCTCTATTCGTCCGGGTTGGTTCTATCACAAAAACGAGCGCCCAAAACAATTATCTCAACTATCTAGCATTTACATAAATTCTATCGGCCGTAATTCTGTGCTTTTGCTCAATATCCCGCCTACTACCGATGGCTTGATCGCTTCTGCTGATAGCGCTCGCCTCATTGAAATGCGTGAATGGATTGATAGCTCATTCGCTGACAATCTCGTGTCTAAACGCGCTAAAAACAATCGTCAAGTAAATTTGCGCGCCGGTAGCACCGTTAATTGCGTTGTCATTGGCGAAAACATAGCTAACGGTCAACGTGTTGAGGAGTTTGAAGTGATAGCTCGTAAAAATGGCGTATTAACTCGCATCGCTAGTGGCACTACTATTGGTGTTAAACGCATTCTCACTTTCGATCCCATTCAAACTGACCAAATCATCCTTAATGTGAAATCTGAGCGTGGCACTGCCGAAATCTCTATGTTTGAAGCTTACAACATTCTCTTGCCGAAAGACATCAAGGATGCCGCCAATGCCAATGTAAATTATGTTGCCACTGATGGTTGGAAATGTTTGAGCCATGCTGATGGAGCTAATGCTTTTGATAATGATGAGAAAACCGTTTGCTCTGGCAACTCTGCTTTCGTTGTTGATATGGGCAAAGTAAATACCATTGACGGTTTCTCTTATCTCCCTGAAGTGCGTGCTGATAACAAAGGATTGATATTTAAATATGAATTCTTTGTATCAAACAATGGCTCCGATTGGCAAAAAATCAAAACTCCCGGCGAATTTGGTAACATCCAATTCAACCCGTTGCGCCAATTCGTAACTTTTGACTCTCCTGTCGCTTGTCGCTACGTCAAATTCGCTCCTGTAGCATCTGTTAATGATGACAACACTTTCTCTATTGCCGAATTTGCTGTTACTTCAAAATAAAGCTCATTTACCATAACTAAAAAACGCGCTTGCTGTTTTCGGCAGGCGCGTTTTTTTCTTAGCAGTCGTGCAACGGCATGAAGTGCTCACGAGGATGATTGCATCCCGGACATTTCTGTGGCGGTTCGGTGCCTTCGTGTATATATCCGCATACCAAACATATCCATTTCACAGGCTTGTCACGTACCCACATAGTGTCTTCCTTTACGTGCTTTAGCCAACACTCAAAGCGCGCTTTGTGCCGAGCCTCAACCTTTGCTATGGCCTCAAATTGGTCTGCTATTTGGTCAAAACCTTCAAGTCGGGCTGTCACCGCAAATTTTTGATACATTTCAACTCCTTCGGTGTGTTCCTCGCTGATGGCTATCTCAAGGTTTGTACTTGTGGTGCCGATAACCCCGGCATCTACTGCCGCCGAAATTGTCACTTTGCCCCCTTCTAAATACTTGAAAAAGGTCTTTGCATGTTGCATCTCATTGTTGGCTGTCTCAACAAATACATGCTCAATCGGAAATAGCCGCTCCTTGTTCGCTTGTTTCGCGTAAAACATATAGCGTGTATAGGCTGTCGACTCTGCCACATACGCTGCTACTAGATTTGCCTCGGTTTGTGTGCCTTTCACACTGCGGGGCTGTGTTGGTAGGTTGTTTTCTTTCATAATAGTGAATATTTAGGTTGGTAGTCCTTATAACTTTTTATTTTTCAAAAAAGTTCATATCTCATCCGTTTTTGCCGTTTTGTTGTGAAAAATATCTAATTAGGCCCTTTTTTACCCTTTTTTATCAAATGTTTTAACTTTAATTTTAGAGAAAAAACTCAACTTATTGCTAACTTTGCAACTTAAAACATTTAAAGTATTTAATCATCCTATTAATTAACAATATCAATAATGTTTACACCGCAATTGCAAGATGCTCTCAATGAGCAGATCAATGCCGAAATGTGGTCGGCATATCTTTATCTCTCAATGGCTATGCACTTTGAAGCCGAAGGCCGCTCAGGCATCGCCAACTGGTTTAATGTGCAATTCCGCGAAGAGCTTGCGCACGCTGAGATTTTTCGCAACTACGTGAACTCACGCGGTGGACGCGTTATTCTAAAGGCCATTGATGCTGTTCCTACTTCTTGGGCTAGCCCCCTCGAAGCTTTCAAAGAAACTCTTGCTCACGAGCAAAAAGTTACTTCACTCATCAACAACCTTTACGCTTTAGCCGAGTCTGACAAAGACTATGCTACTCGTGGTCGTCTCGATTGGTTCATTTCCGAACAAGTTGAAGAAGAAGACAATGCTCGTAAACTCATTGATCGCCTTAACCTTATTGGTGACAATGGCTTAGCTCTCTACACTCTTGATCAAGAGCTCAGCGCACGTACCTACGTCGCTCCTTCCATCTTGACAACTAGCGAAGATTAATCCTTTAAAATTTTTACCTCTATATCGTTCATAGTCGATATGAACGATATAGAGCGATTCTCATACAAACTACAAAATCCCTCTCTCTTCCCGGTTTAGTGTTTTTTATTTACGTTATCAGTAAACCAAAATCCAATTCACTTGTTTTTTCTATGAATAGGTACACTAAACGATTACCTTTCAGTTGTGGTTCTCACTACTGAAACTTAACTAGATTATTGACCGCAGAGATTGAAGAAAACCGAATGAAAAAGTTTACAAAGATTGTGGCCACTGTGAGTGACCGTCGTTGCAGCCGTGAGTTTATTGCCTCCCTTTTTAACGAAGGTATGAACGTTGTGCGCATGAACTCAGCACACCTCTCGCCCGAAGGACTTAAAGAAATAGTACATAATGCCCGCTTAGTTTCGCCATCTATCGCTTTGATGCTCGACACTAAAGGTCCCGAAATACGTACAACCGTTAATGTCGGTGACGAATCTTTTAATTTCAAACCCGGACAAAAAGTTGTTATCACCGGTAATACTACCGAGCCAACTTCACCCGAGTGCATCAACCTTAACTACGCTGACATCGCTAAAGATGTGAAACCCGGTTTCCACCTCCTTATCGACGATGGCGCTCTCGATTTCCTCGTCGACTCTATTGAAGACGGCAAAATACTTGCTACTTCTCAAAACGATGCTACTCTTGGCTCTCGTAAAACTGTCAACATCCCCGGCGCTGAAATCCAGCTCCCCGCTGTCACCGAACGCGACAAACAATACATCAAACTTGCCGTCGAACTTGGCATCGACTTTATCGCTCACTCTTTCGTGCGTAGCGCCGACGACATCCGCGCTGTGAAAAAAGTTATTGCCGATTGCGGTGGAAACATCGAAATCGTTGCTAAAATCGAAAACCAACAAGGCATCGACAACTTCAACGAAATTCTCGATGAAACCTACGGCATCATGATCGCTCGTGGTGACCTCGGCATCGAAGTAGCTGCTGAGCGTATCCCTTCGCTCCAAGCTCAAATGATCAAAGGTTGCATCAACCGTCACAAACCCGTTATCGTTGCAACACAAATGTTGCACTCTATGATCAACTCTCCTCGTCCAACTCGCGCCGAAGTAACCGACGTCGCTTCTGCTGTAGCTGAACGTGCCGATGCTGTCATGCTTAGCGGTGAAACCGCCAACGGTAAATACCCCGTTGAAGCTGTCCGCACAATGGCTGCCATTGCTCGCGAAGCTGAGCGTTGGATCGACGAAGAACCTATCCCCGTTCCCGAGCTCACTGACGACGAAGTAACTTCGTTCCTCGCTCGTCAAGCCGTAGTCTCTCGCCGTCGCTTGCAAACTAAAGCTATCATTTGTGATACTTACACCGGCCGCACTGCTCGCTACATCGCATCTTTCCGTGGCCGCATCCCAACCGTCGCTATCTGCTATCGCCCTGAAGCTATGCGACTCCTCTCTCTCAGCTATGGCGTTGACGCTATTACCGTAACTTGCAACCCTGCCACTCGTGAGTGCTTGCGCTCTAGCCTCGATAACATCGTAGCTGAAGGACATCTCAATGCTGACGACCGTGTCGCTTATCTTGGTGGCCGCCCCGGTGAAGGTAATCTCACCACTTGCCTCCAAATCGACACTCTCGCTCACATCACTCGACTCTAATTACTGTTTAGAATTATTTATACATAGGTTAGCCACAATAGCCAACTTCTTAGGCTATTGTGGCTTTTATAATATAGCAAAGTCGCTTGAGGCATCACTGCTGACAAACGACTTCTTGATTAAAGGTTGCTTTTAGAATTCAATCGATATATACATTACTGCATACTGTGAACTATGATTTGTCTATTGGAAACGGATTTGCTCTTTCAAACCATGTGCATAAATACTCTTAAATTCTAACATACCTTACTTTTAATATGAAAACATAACTATTAAGTGTGAACGTTTAACCCATGTAGGTAAAACTTCGCTACATACGCCATCCTATTATGCATTTGGAGCGCGTGTCTAGCTTATGGGGTAGGGGACGGTTCTCTGTTTTTACAAATAAAGCCGTGCCGGCTTGTGATTTTTTCATCATAGGTCGGCGCAAGCCGACTCGGCACTGACGGTCTCTGAAGATATTACTTTACGATTATATGTAGAAACATTGAACCGATTGTCGCCGCCCGCCATCTTGTGACAGCCGCCAACATTATATATTCGGACGCCGGCATAACCATAGCATCCGCCTTTTATCTGCGTGAATATATTTGTGTGTGTATTGTGTTCGTTAAATAGCATTTTAGAGAAGAGATAATATGATATATTAAACACTTTTTTTTCGTTGCCACAAAGTTAATATCAAATACTTCAAAATCCTAATATGCAAGCAAAATTTAATCAAATTGTCACGATATTGTCACTTTGTAGCCACTCTAGCTATAAAAACGATAGCCATTATAGTGCTATTTTGCTATAATGGCTATCATATTGCATTTTATTTATTCCGGCTAGTCTAATTTGTGTATCACAAGTCCTGAACGCAATTTCGGCTCAAACCATGTGGTTTTCGGCGGCATGATATTGCCGGTATCCGCAATATCCATTAGCTGCTTCATCGACACCGGATATAGTGCCAATGCAACGGCCATCTCGCCTGAGTCTACTCTGCGTTTAAGCTCGCCAAGACCTCTTATGCCTCCAACAAAATCTATTCGCTTGTCTGAACGCAAATCGGTGATGCCAAGTATATCGCGCAAAATCAAATCTGATGAAATTGTCACATCAAGCACTCCAATCGGGTCATTGTCATTGTATGTGCCCGGACGTGCTGTTAATGAATACCAGTGTCCACCAAGATACAATGCAAAATTATGCAACTTGTTCGGATGATAAATTTCTGTGCCTTTATCTTCAACAACAAAGTTTGCCTCCAATTTTGCCATAAACTGATCAACTGTGTTTCCATTCAAATCACGCACAACACGGTTGTAGTCAATAATTTTCAAATGTGATGCCGGAAATGCTACTGCCAAGAAATAATTATACTCCTCATCGCCGCGGTGATTAGGGTTAGCTTTAGCCTTTTCATTGCCAACTAGCGCAGCTGCTGCAGTGCGGTGGTGACCATCTGCAATATACAAATATGGTATCTTTGCAAACTCTTTTGTCACTGCCTCAATTGTTGCATCATCGTCAATAACCCAGAAATGATGACCAAAGCCATCTTCTGCGGTGAAATCATACTCCGGCTCATTGGCGGTCACCTTGCGTATAATCCCTTCAAGCACCTCATTGTCGGGAAATGCAAAAAACACCGGTTCGATATTCGCATTCTGACAACGCACATGCTTCATTCGGTCTTCTTCCTTATCGCGTCGTGTCAACTCATGCTTTTTGATGTTGCCATTCATGTAGTCATCAACGTTTGCTGCGATAACGATGCCATATTGCGTACGGCCATCCATTGTTTGCGCATAGATGTAATAATGTTCTTTCTCATCTTGCACAAGCCAACCTTTCTCTTGGAATGCTTTGAAATTTTCTACGGCTTTGGTGTAGACTTCTGGAGCGTGCTCATCTTGTCCCGGTGCAAAATCTATCTCCGGTTTTATAATGTGATATAGCGACTTCTCATTACCTTCAGCTTCTGCTCGTGCTTCTTCTGAATTTAATACATCATAGGGGCGAGATGCTACTTCTGTAACAAGGTCGCGTGGCGGGCGCACGCCCTTAAAAGGTTTTACTTTTGCCATGGTTTTAAAACGATTTAAAGATGGTTTATAATTTTGTTGATTGTTTTGTTATTTTGTTTATTTAATGGTTATGGTCGTTAGATTTAATAACGTATTATATCCGGCTCTATTGCCGAATATAATACGTATCTAGTTCTTTTATTTTTATGCCTTCTTAAACTTATCGCGAAGTATTGTTTGTTCGCGGTCGGGGCCGATTGACAAAATTGTAATCGGTGTCTCCAACTCACGCTCAAGAAATGCAATATAATCAGTGAAGTTCTTTGGCAACTCCGACTCACTACGCATCTTTGTCATGTCGGTCTTCCATCCCGGCAGACTCACGTATTGAGGCTCAATATTGCTTGTCCCTTCAATATCGAAGGGGAAATCGCGAGTAACTTGACCGTTAATCTTGTATTCTGTGCATGCTTTGATTGTTTCAAAACCATCAAGCACATCACTCTTCATCATTATCAACTGAGTCACACCATTGAGCATGATTGCATAGCGCAATGCAACAAGGTCAATCCAGCCACAACGACGTTCTCTGCCGGTTACTGCTCCATACTCATGACCGAGGTCTCGTATGCGCTTTCCGGTCTCGTCAAACAACTCTGTGGGGAACGGGCCTGCTCCAACACGTGTGCAGTATGCTTTGAATATGCCATATACCTCGCCAATGCGATTGGGCGCAATACCCAAACCTGTGCATGCTCCGGCGCACACTGTGTTGCTTGATGTTACAAACGGATATGAACCAAAATCTACGTCAAGCATTGTGCCTTGTGCTCCTTCGCACAACACACTCTTGCCATCTTTGAGCATGTGGTTTATCACGTGTTCACTGTCAATAATGTCATATTGTTTGATATACTCAATTGCATCAAGCCATTTTGCCTCAAGTCCTTTCAACAATTCCTCATCGGGAGTTGCATTGAGCGATGCCAACAAACGCAAATGTGCATCACGATGTGCTGCATATTTCGCTTCAAAATGATGCAACATATCACCTAAACGCAAACCGTTTCGGCTAATCTTATCTGTGTATGTGGGGCCGATTCCCTTTCCGGTGGTGCCGATTTTTGACGCGCCTTTCGCGTTTTCATTCGCTGCATCCAACAAACGGTGGGTTGGCAAAATGAGATGTGCTTTTTTAGAGAGTTTGAGCACTTTTTTCAAATCTACGCCTGATGCCTCGAGTGCTTCAGCTTCTTCACGGAACAATACCGGGTCTAAAACCACTCCGTTTCCTATTATGTTTATTTGTCCGTGTTGAAATATGCCTGAAGGTATCGAACGCAATACGTATTTTTTGCCTTCAAATTCAAGCGTGTGTCCGGCATTCGGGCCTCCTTGGAAACGCGCTACTACGTCATATCGTGGTGTCAGCACGTCCACTACTTTACCCTTGCCTTCGTCGCCCCATTGGAGGCCTAACAGTACATCAACTTTCATTGTGGTAGTAAATTTATATTGTTTTATTGTTTTGGTTTTGCCGTTTTCTTTCGACGACAGCGCTTACACACGCCATACACATACAATGTGAAATATGCCGGCTGAAAGTTCGGATAACGTCGCTGCTCAACTGCGTGTGCCAACTCAGCATCCTTAACTTCGCGCACCGATCCGCATATCGTGCATATCAAATGCGTATGATTGCCCGTGCTTACTCGCTCATACTCGCCTTGCTTGTGGTCAAACTGATGACGTCGCAACAGACCGGCTTCACACAGCAATTGAAACGTGTTGTATACCGTTGCCATTGACACATGATAACCATTCTTCTCCAGCTTCTCATAGAAACTCTCTATCGAGAAATGGTCATTTATCTCCATAACTCTCTCAAGTATTTCAAACCGCTCTGAGGTTTGGCGCTTGTTGCGAGCTTGAAGGAAAGCGCTGAAGCGCTCACGTGCCGTCAGTCTATTTTTGTCGTCTGTCATAACCGACAACAAAGATATAAAAATTTTCATTCGTGCCCAAAAATATTTCAATAAATTCAATTTCATATCGCGCATATAATCAATCTATTTTCTCTCGATTATCTATACATCTCTATTTTAACTGATTTTAACACCACACTCGTCGCATTTTTTATAATTTTGTGACTAATACTCTCGAAATATTCAAACTCTCAATTATTTATGCATAAATTAATCCCATTAATTGTGGCAACCGTAGCTATCAGCGCTTCTGCGTCTGAATCCCCGCTTTGGTTGCGCAATGCTGCAATTTCGCCCGACGGTAGTTTGCTCGCATTCACCTACAAGGGCGACATCTACACTGTGCCAACGGCCGGTGGCGATGCACGTCAAATAACCACAAATGCTGCCTTCGACTCTTATCCAGTGTGGAGTCCCGACGGCTCAAAAATAGCCTTTGCCAGCGACCGCGAGGGCTCGCTCGACATCTTCGTGATGCCCGCCAACGGTGGCACCGCAAAACGTCTCACCACAAACTCCGGCAAAGAGCTGCCACGTGCTTTCCTCAACGACAGCACCATCTTGTTCAGCACATCGCGCGAAGGTGACCAAAAAGCCCTCGTAGGCCCGTTTCAAAGTCAAATATATTCAGTAAGTGTAAATGGCGGTCGCGAGCATTTATACCGCGGCATCGCCATGGAAGCTATCTCAGTCAGCCCTGACGGACGTATTGCATACCAAGACCGTAAAGGTTACGAAGACGTGTTGCGCAAACATGAACACTCTTCGGGTACCGCCGACATTTGGGTTATCGACGGCAACAAATACTCCAAAATCACTTCTTTCAACGGCCAAGACCAATGCCCCGTGTGGGTCGACGCAAACACTCTTGCATTCATCTCTGAGCAAGATGGCACGATGAACGTGTGGCGTTCTACTCCCGATGGCAAAACAAAAACTCAACTCACACACTTCACTAACCATCCCGTGCGCTCGCTCTCGTATGCCAACAATGGCACTTTTGCCTTCAGCTGGAACGGCGAGCTTTATACCATGAAGCAAGGTGAGGAGCCCCAAAAAGTGAATGTAAACATTGTTAGCGATGACTATACCGGTGATCTCCAAAAAACTCTCCGCACTCAAGGCGCCACCGACATGTGTCCGTCGCCCGATGGCAAAGAAGTAGCTTTCGTGTTGCGTGGCGACGTATACGTCACAAGCGTGAAATATAAAACCACTAAGCGCATCACAAACACCGCCGCTCAAGAACGTCGTGTCAGCTTCGCCCCCGATGGTAAATCACTCGTCTACGACAGCGAACGCGATGGTCGTTGGCAACTATTTATCGCAAAAATCAAAAACGCCGACGAAAAACAATTCGCATACGCAACCGAAATAACGGAAGAACCTCTCTACAAAGGCGACAAACCCGCACAACAACCGGCTTTCAGCCCCGATGGCAAAAAAGTAGCCTTCCTTTATGACCGCACCGAATTACGTGTCATAAACCTCGCCGACAAAAAAGTGACAACCGCTCTCGACGGCAAATACAACTACAGCTACGAAGATGGCGATGTGCCTTACTATTGGAGCCCCGATAGCCGTTGGTTCCTAATTAGCTACATCGGCATTGGCGGTTGGAACAACTCTGATATCGCTCTCGTAAAAGCCGATGGCTCTGAAGTTGTAAACCTCACCGAAAGCGGATACACCAACTCAAACGCACGCTGGGCTATGGGCGGTCGCGCCGTGACATACGAGACCTCACGCTACGGCATGCGCAGCCACGGCAGCTGGGGCGAGCAATCTGATGTCGAAATTATGGCGCTCGATGGCGACGCTTGGGACGAGCTCAATCGCTCTGACGAGGAAGCCTCAATTGCCAAAGACGAAGCCCAAGAAAAAGAAGAAAAAGACGCTGAAAACGCCGACAAAAAAGACAAAAAGAAAAATAAAAAAGACGACAAAGCCGACAAAAAAGACGACGTTAAACCGCTTGTGTTCGACTTAGACAATCGCAAATTCCGCGTGCGCCGACTGACCGCTTCATCAGGCGTTGGCGATTATTGGCTCGATAACGACGGCTCTAACCTCTACTACAGCACCGGATCTCCCGAAGGCGGCTCAAACCTTATGGTTCGCGACCTCCGCAAAGACGAAACCAAAGTGCTAGTGAAAGGAAATATTGGCGGCATTGAGCCTGACTCGAAAGGCGAAAATCTTTTCGCTATCGGCGAAGGCCTATGCAAAATAGCTCTCCCCGACGGCAAAAAAGACGACATCGAATTTGAAGCCCCATACGACCGTCACCCCTCGCAAGAACGCGAATACATCTACAACCACATGCTCCAGCAAGTGCGCGATAAATTCTACGACGAAAATCTTCATGGCGTAGACTGGGATATGTATGGCAAAAACTACGCTCGTTTCCTCCCATACATCAATAATAACTACGACTTCGCCGAGATGCTCAGCGAAATACTTGGCGAACTAAATGCCAGCCACACCGGCAGCTCTTACTACCCCGATGGCGCGAAAATGGCTACCGCAAACCTCGGCGCTTTCTATGACCAAACCTACACCGGAAACGGCCTCAAAGTGCTCGAAGTCATCAACCGTGGCCCATTGGCAACAAAAAAAGCAAACATCTCTGCCGGAGACATCATCTTGGCTATTGACGGCACACAAATCCTCGCTGACTCCGACTACTATCCTCTCCTCGATGATAAAGCCGGAAAACCCGTGCGCCTCACCGTGAAACGCACCTCTGGCAAAACCGAAGACGTCACCGTGAAACCTATCAGCGCAAGAGAACTATCAACGCTGCTCTATCAACGCTGGGTAGAACGCAACCAAGCCGTAGTCGACAGCGTCTCAAAAGGTCGCATCGCATACGTTCACGTCAAAGGCATGGATTCTCCTTCATTCCGCGAAGTCTACAGCCAACTCCTCGGCAAATACAGAAACTGCGATGCCGTAGTCGTTGACACACGTTGGAACAGTGGCGGCTGGTTGCACAACGACGTCGCCCTCCTCCTCAGTGGCAAAGAATACGTGCGCTACTCTCCACGCGGACAATACATCGGCTCCGACCCATTCTCACAATGGACAAAACCATCGGCAATGCTCGTCTGCGAAGCAAACTACAGCGATGCTCACGGCACACCGTACACCTACAAAACACTCAAAATTGGCGACATAGTTGGCGCCCCAATTCCCGGCACAATGACCGCCGTTTGGTGGGAAGACCAAATTGACCCATCGCTAATCTTTGGCATACCTCAAGTAACATCACTTGACCAAAACGGCAAACCACTCGAAAACCAACAACTCGAACCCGACGTGATTATTTACAACAACCCCGCTGACGTGCTCAACGGCAAAGACGACCAACTCATTGGCGCCGTAAACCACCTACTCAACAAACTCAAATAATCACACACCCACATACAATATGCCCCGGAGCGCACACGTGCATTCCGGGGCAAATTATTTTTAGGCCTTATCATTGTCGTCATCATCATCCTTGAAAAGCTTATCAGCCTCATCAAGATGAAAATCAGTGGCTAGCAACGAAATAAATTTCGTGATTTGCTGCATAGCAATCATAGTCTCATTCGAAATCTCCTTATGTTGCAACCGCAGCATCAACATAGCATAGAGTGCATTAAAACAAGTCTCAATCTCACCAACACGTTCCTCACCGGCCTTTGCGCGCAGCTCCACAATAAAGGGTAGGGTGCGATAAAACTCAGCCGTGTAATCACCGAAACGTGGATCCTTAAGCAACGTCTGATGCAATGCCACAAGCTGACCAAGCACATTCTTGTTGAGCTGCAAATGGCCACGCTCAGTCACCTCCTCGCGTCGCATCATATCGATTAGCGATTCATACCACTCAATCATTTGCTTACGAAGCTCCGGAGTCAGCGAATAGCGGTCAATCACATTGCGCTCAATCTTTTCAATATCAAGACCATTCGCCCTGATAATATCTTCAATCTGCCACATATATAGCAGATATTCAGCAATGTTTTCCTTGCGTTTTTGAGATGCTATAATCATAATTGCATTAATATAATCATAATTGCATTAATTTTATTGCAAAGATAACACATTTCTCCGACTGTTCCCAATCCTCCCCCACA